>PAZT01000027.1 GCA_002716165.1 Deltaproteobacteria bacterium
CCACTTCATCCGGAGTGGCACCTGGATAAGGGACTGCCACAATGATTAAATCCAAATCCATTTCTGGAAAAACTTCCTGCTTAATATTTTTTAAACCAAATGCACCTGCAAAAAGAATTATAATCATCAACAGGTTCGCTGCAACTTTATGTTCTGCCATCCAGCGAATCATAGTCTCTCCCTACTTGAATTAGGTTCTGGTGAATTTTGTTTTTTAGCTCTCCTTTTACTCATGCTTTCTAAGCTTTTACCTCCTTTTAATTTCTTTCCCAATTTCCTATTCCCATCTTTTTTTTTTATACCAGCAAGCTGAACCTTCATTCCGTTAGCAGCCCCTTTAACAGGTGAGGTAATAATCTTTTCTCCAATTCGAATACCGCCTGAAAGATATACATCGTCAAAATCAATATGAGCTATTTTCACTGTCCTGACCTGAATTTCTTCTTCAGATGCAATCCACACAGTATCACGATCACGTAGAGCTTGTGCGGGAATACGCACAACGTTTTCAAGCTGTCTTCCTGGAATGACTACGTCTACAAAAGCTCCCAAAAAGAGTGGAATTTTTATGACTTGTCTGTTAGCAGAAAATTCAAGTTTATCATTATTTTTCCCAGTCAAACTAGTTGGTTCAGAATTTTGTAAATTTTTTGAACGGTAATTATTTTTCATCTGGAAAGGGTCATCTACTTCGGCAATTAACTGGACCATCATTCCTCTTGGAGTCAACTCCAACAAGTGTCTTTTAATAATTGCTTTATGGCTAGGAGCTGAGTTAATTCCAGTCAAGGAAACTATGGCAGGAATGTGATATTGATTGCCTTGGTCATTTGAATTGTTTGACTGAGGTAGCCATCCCATTCGTCCCATCGGAAGATCAATCACAATTTCTGCCTGATCACTTCCAAGCAAAGTTGCCAATTGAGCACCTGAGTTTACAAATTGACCTAAATCAACATGTTTAGTCTTTACTACACCATTAAAAGGAGCCTTCAAGTTAGATTTCGATTGACGGATACCTATTTTTAAAAGTGGTTCGTCTTTTTTAAAAAAACGTCCCTCTCTAAGGTTTGGACTTATCCAGATAACTTCTCCACCAATACGAGCACTTAAGACTACTTTTTTTGCTTCACGAACACGACCATGCGTGCGCACCTCAATTTTTGGACTGGAATTAGCTGCCACTATAACATCTACCAATGTTCCTCTTTTAAAATTTTCTTTTTTTCGTACTATTGGTTTATTTTTGAGCAACGTCATTGTAAGTCCTGTCCCCAGACTAAGTATTAGAACCGGCAACCAGAATTTTAGATTAAATAATTTTTTCAACATTTGATAATCAGTAATTTTACACTATATTGCAGGCAGAATTATGAAATAAACTGCTAATTATTTAGGCTTGCTTCTTATATAAATTCATCATAAATTTCCATCTAAGATTGGCTTGCACTTGAGTAGTATCAATTATGATACTGTAATTATCTAAGTCTGGCACCTGATTTTCAAAAAAAAAATTTTGAATAGTATAATTGACCTATCTTACTTAGATTGCTAATATAATTTTTCATGTTAATTCTTAAATTGACGTATCTCATTTTTAACTTTTTCAAAAAATAATGCGTATTACAATAATAGTAATTATTGGAATATTCGCTTATTTGATCGTTTTAATCCCGGGGTATTTTTTTGTCATTCCTAATAAAAAAGTAAATCTTTCCGATAACACATCGGTTCAACTGCATTTAGATTCAACTGCAGAAAAGTCGTCAGAACAATCCATATCCAACCCCGGAGATGCTCCACAACCAAAGTGAATTCTCGCTTTTTGGTACTCTAATAGTTATGTAATTTTGCTGAATGTAGTTATGTTTTTTTATAAATAATTCCTATCAAATCTTTTGTATTAAGGAGTAACTATGCCTATACATTTGTCATTCAATAATATTCGAAACTCAAAAGCAGTTACCGAGCATGTTCACCATGTTTTTCAAGATCTTATAAAAATTACTGACGACAAATTTCCTTTTCATGTGAATCTAAAAAAAGTATCAGAGGAGTCTTATCATGTAGGCATAAACTGCTGTTATAAAAGCAAACCTCTGGCTAGCAAGGCTAAACATCACAATTTATATAAAGCTCTTGCCAAAGGTATTGATTCAATTAAAATACAAGTAAAAAGAAAAGCTGAAAAAATAAGGAATTAAATCATAAATAATTTTTTTGTTAAAGCATTTCTAGATAACATCAAATATCTCTTAGAACTTTTTTAATGAACTTAATTGCTTTTCAAATTAATAAATTTTTGGGGAAAATTATTTTAATAGTCACATTTTTTATGATTTATTTTTTCAAAGCTGAACTTCAAGCAGGTTGCAGGGGAGAAGGATTTATGGGAATTTCCTCAAGAGATCCAATAATGTCTTGGGTAGATCTCACTTATTCTCCAATTTATTCCAGTGCCAGCACTTCAGGCACTTCAGGATGCAAAAATTGGGATTTTGGATACGAACGTTACACTGAATATGTTTTAAGACAATTTCTTAAAAAATCACATGAACAACTGTTATCAGAAACTGTAATGGGCAAGGGTCCTTATATTGAAGCATTATCAAGGCTTATGGCATGTCCACATTCTTCTATAGATACTTTTTCAGATATGTTGAATGAGTATCGTCAACAAACAGTTGAAATATTTTATAATTCAGGTCAATCAAGCGAATTTCTAAATGAGCTAAGATTATGGATGCAGAAAAATCCAGAACTAAGACACAAATGCTTATTGTCTTGAACAAAATAAAATCGAGATGGAAGTCACTTATAATTTCACTTTCAGGAGTGTTTCTTTGGAGTGGCGTCCTATTGGCATGCCATAGGGGTGGCCCAATGGGATTTGCTGACAATGATCCTGGCGCATTTTCACTCGATGTTTCATCATCCCCTACTTACATTGCAGCAAGCACTATTGGTACAGCTGGGTGCAAAAACTGGGATTATGCTCGTCAGCAGCAGTTAAATTATATTGAAGATCAGTGGCCTTTTATTAATCAAGATGCTTCAAGAGGAAGTGGTGAACATTTAATTGCGCTTGCACAAATTATGGGTTGCAACAAGATAGATCAGGTCGATTTTATAATCTTGATGCATCACCATTATTCATCCCTGTTTCGAAAGAATGAAACCAGCATTAACTTTTTACTAAAGCTTGATAAGCTTTTATCCCAAAATCAATCTACGTCCTGCAAGGTATGATCGAAATCCTCACTTAAAACTGAAGTAATAACTTGTAAAAAACACTCTTTAATTAATGCTCAACAGCAAAACTGGTCAAAGATTTGCAAAGTTTTTTCACGCACTATAAGAAAATACGAGCTATTCAGTTCAATAGAAATTGAAAAAAACAGCTGTATAAATATCTCACCTGAATAAAGACTAACTTCCTGATGCAGACAAGATATTTAATACAGCAAATATAAAAATTTTACGCCATAACATGGAGGTTGGTATGAATTGGTTGAAAAAAACTTTTTGTATATGTTATCTTTCCCTTACTATATTTTTTAGTGTTACCAGTTCGGCAAGTTCAGAAACACTTGAAATTGTATTCAAAAATAGTCTCTGGGGTTCGGCAATTGGAGGAGTTTCTGGAGTTGCATTATGGGCGCTGCAGGACGAAGATAAGGAAGACAAATTTTTCCCAAAATATGTGGTTAAAGGCATGGCAATAGGCTTATTTGCCGGAATGGCTGTTGGAATTTTTGAAGCTCAAACAGACAGTGGCATATTTATGAGTAATGGCTTACCAAAAGGTTTATTCCATTTAGATATTAATCCTCATTCATTATCCTTTACCTCAACAAAAATTATTCCAAAACCTGATTTCTACTCTTCAATTAAATCACCCAAATGGAATATCGATTTACTTACAGCTGCTTTCTAATGTAGAGCAGGATTTAATTATGGCGGTGACAAAGGATCTACGCCCATACAATTTTTTTACTGAATAAGCAGAAAAACAGATTATCTTGCAGTAGCCTTTTAGGCTCACACCTATATAGTAAAATTCCTTAGAATTAAAAGACAGCAGCATCTGACTGAATTACAGTTAATAAGAAGGAAATAGTAATAATTATTTGTATTAAAATGGGTGATTAAATTTCTTAAATTAAAAAACAATTTAGATCAACATTGAACTATGGTCTCTATTAACTAATTTATAAAAAACCTATGCCTTTGATAGTTGAAAACGCTTTTCTATGTGGATCAGATGGTTTAGTTCAATCGGGAGATCAAATCTGGTTCCATTTTCAAAAATATCCCTGGGACTTGTCCTTTCAGGGAAATAATCCTGCCTCAGGAATACATCGACGGGTAATTGAATCTCGTATAAGAAAAGGACTGCCTAATCCTTCAAACGCATCTTTACTTTCAGGCACATACCATTCAGGGATATCACCACATATATATAGCTATTATCATCTTCTCACAGATTTGATTCCTCACTTGATTGATACGCCTAGAAATCCAGTTTTGGTTCCTGAGTTTATGCCACAATCTTTTATAGAATTTTTGAAACAAGCACAATTTGAGGTTAAGATAATTCACCGGGAAATATTTAAAGTTGAACTTCTTTACATTCCTGAAATGAATTTGCCTGAATGGAACTCTGAGAAAGTAAAAAAGATTCAAACTTTTTTTGAAAACTTAGTCCCCAGAGATTTTCAGATAAGTGCCAAAAAATCAACACCATTAAATCGTATATATATTTCTAGAAAACTTGCAGTCAGGAGACATCTTTCAAACGAATACGAAATTATGCCTTTGCTAAGGAAACATAATTTTCGCAAAGTTTACTTAGAAAAGATGACTATCATGGAACAAGTTGAACTTTTTCGCAGGGCTTCACATGTTATTTCAGCACATGGGGCAGGTTTGACGAATGTTTTGTTTGCACCTAAAGATGCCAGAATATTAGAAATTAGACCAGAACTTTCTAGCGGCCAGTTTTGCTTTGAAAAATTGTTTTCTTTAGGATGGCCCAATAGTGAATTCCTTGTATCACCAGTTAAAGGAAAGTTCGAAATTCCTCCAGAAATGTTAAATGATGTCCTAGATCGCTGGGATAAAGAAGATCAGTAAACTAATCATTCGTAATCATAAAATCCCCAGAAAAATAAATTCACTATTAATTCCCAAAACTTTCTCCTGCAATCTCCACAATATGTTTACCAATGTTCAAGGCTGATGTTGCTGCAGGAGATGGTGCATTACAAACATTAATGATATTACCATTTTGCTGAATTAGAAAATCATCAAGAAGTTTGCCATTTGGCATCACTGCCTGTGCCCTAACACCTGCTGGTGCGGATTCCAAATCATCAGCTTTAATTTCAGGAATCAGACGTTGCAAAGCGTTTACGAAAGCTGCTTTGTTAAAGGAACGCCACATTTCTCCGGCGCCAGCAATCCAATATTTAAGTGCCAATTTTAAAAATCCTTTATAACTCAGAACCTCTGAAAGTTCTAAAAGATTAATCTTTCTTTTAGTGTAACCTTCACGCGCAAATGCTAACACTGCATTTGGTCCACATTCTATTTTTCCGTTTATCATGCGAGTAAAATGAACTCCTAAAAAAGGGAAATCAGGATCCGGAACAGGATAGATCAGATTTCTGCATAAATAATGTTTTTCCGGACGTATCAGATAGTACTCCCCTCGGAAAGGAATGATTTTGGCTTCTGGAGTTTGAGTCATAGAAGTAATCTTATCTGAATATAATCCCGCACAATTCACCATTATTTGACCTTCGTATTCAGACTGATTAGTCTGAACAACAACTCTGTGTCCAATCTTACGAACGCCAGTTACTTTCTCAGAACATACGATGCTGTTTCCCTCTTCTTCGCGAACTCGTAATGCAAGTCTCTCACAAACTTGCATATAATCAATAATACCTGCTTCAGGTACATGGATAGCTTTGATACCTGCTACATGAGGCTCGATTTCAAGCAAATGCTCTTGGCTGATCATCTCACAGTTGACTCCATTGGTTCTACCACGTTGATAAATCATTTCCAAAACAGGCAGTTCCTTCTCATTTACTGCCACGATAACCTTGCCACAAATTTCATATTCAATTCCTTCCCTTTGGCAGAAATCCTCCATTCTAGATTTTCCTTCACGACAGTTTACTGCTTTTAATGACCCTGGTTTGTAGTAAATCCCAGTGTGTAGAACTCCAGAATTATGACCAGTTTGGTGCATTGCCAGTTGTGATTCTTTTTCAAGAATAGTGATCCTGAGGCGTGGATTATCGCGGGAAAATTGGTAAGCAGTAGCAAGGCCTAATATACCTCCACCGATTATAATAATATCTGTTTGTTGCATGAAAAAATAAATGTTATATTTACTCTATTACAAGTAAAACCAATTCCTTGCATCAATGGATTCCATACACCAAAGTTTGTTCTATATCTTTAGTCTTAGAAGGGCCAGAGATTAGGAGAGTATTGGTAGGCATTTGAGTGCTCAATTTTCCTGAATTCATGGCTTCCAAGTTGGAGTGACCTATTTCATGAAGTTTATTAAAATCTTAGTCATTTGGAAATACTGCTTGTCGTTTTTGCTTCAATCCAGACATAGCTCGTTTAAAGTTACCACAAAGCTGAGGATTATTCAGAGCAGAAAAAGTATCTTTTTTAAACTTTTCAGGGGAGAGCATACGTCTTAGTTAGTATTTTTTTTAAAACAAATCTGTTACTGCACCCAACGAAGCTGAACTTACTGACTTTGCGTATTTTGCAAGAACTCCTCTGGTATAACGGGACTTTGGACGAACCCAGCTATTGTTTCGCTTTTTAATTTCAACTTCAGGAACTTCCAAGTTTATGGTTCGTTTAGTAATATCGATTGTTATTTTGTCTCCATTTTCAACTATAGCCAGTATACCTCCTTCAAAAGCTTCTGGCGTAATGTGTCCTATTACGAAACCATGAGACCCTCCAGAAAATCTTCCATCCGTAATCAAGGCAACATCATCTCCAATTCCTCTTCCCATTATAGCTGATGTCGGCGAGAGCATTTCACGCATACCAGGACCTCCTTTAGGACCTTCATATCTTATTACAAGCACATCACCTTTAACTACGGTACCGTCTAGAATCTGACTCAGTGCTTCTTCCTCAGAATTGAAAACACGAGCAGTTCCACGGAAAAACTCACCTTCTTTTCCAGATATCTTTGCTACTGCTCCATCAGCAGCAAGATTACCTCTTAGAATCACAAGATGGCCAGTTTCTCTTATCGGATCATTAAGAGAACGCACTATCTCTTGACCTTCTTCATAATACTTAACGTTTTCTAGATTTTCTCGTACTGTTTTTCCTGTTACAGTCATGCATTCCCCATGAAGTAGGTCTGCATCAAGAAGCATTTTCATTAAGGGCGGCAATCCACCAATCCTCACAAAATCTGTCATTAAATACTTTCCGCTTGGTTTTAAATCCGCAAGAACCGGAGCTTTGTTTCCAATTTTTCGAAAATCATCTAGTTCCAAGCTTACATTAGCTGCATTGGCCATGGCAAGCAAATGCAAAACTGCGTTTGTAGATCCACCCAGTGCCATTACAACTGTTATCGAGTTTTCGAATGCTTCTCTTGTAAGAATGTCAAGTGGACATATATTTTTTTCTATCAATCGTAAAACTGTTTCGCCAGCATGAACGCAATCACGTACTTTATCCTCTGAGACTGCTTTCTGTGCAGAACTATTCGGAAGACACATTCCCAAGGCTTCAATCGCTGAAGCCATTGTATTTGCAGTATACATCCCTCCACATGAACCAGCACCGGGGATAGCACATGATTCTACTTCTTCAAGTTCATCCTGTGAAATTTTTCCAGCAGCCTGTTTCCCCACTGCCTCAAAAATAGAAACAATATCAACATCTTTACCCTGATGTTTCCCGGGAAGAATTGTTCCTCCATATACAAAAACTGCTGGGCGATTTAAACGTGCAATAGCAATCATACATCCAGGCATATTTTTATCGCAACCTCCGATTGTAACTAAGCCATCATAACTTTGACAACCAACTACCGTCTCTATTGAATCAGCAATCACTTCACGAGAAACAAGCGAATATTTCATACCCTCAGTACCCATCGAAATACCATCTGAAACAGTAATTGTTCCAAAAGTCAAAGGCATCCCTTTTCCTTTGCGTACTCCTCTTGCTGTATACTCAGCCAATTTATTAATGTGCATATTGCAGGGAGTTACTGTCCCCCATGTAGAGGCAATTCCAACTTGAGATTTCTGGAAATCTTCCTTTTTGAATCCAACTCCATAAAGCATTCCTCTGCTTGCAGCACGAGAATTTGTTTCAGTTACAAGTTTTGAGTAACGACGATGTCCAGATTCTTCAGTTTGATTTTTTACAGTCATATTATTCTTTATCTGTATTTATTTAAAAAAATTTATTTTGATTGTAAATTATACAGAAAATCTAGTAGAGCCTATTAGGAGAATTAAATATTCTGTTTTATCCTATTGTAGCAAGGAACACAAGAGTTCAGTTTTAAGGAAAATTGCTGTATACTAAATTAGTTAATAATTTAAATTATTTCTTTTACTTTTTTAACATAATGAAAAGAATCCCTAGCAGTAATTAATCCATTTTCTTGTATATTTTCTGGTAAGACTTCTACCAAAAAATCCTGCATTGTAGAAGACATCTCAATGGCGAAGCGTTTAGAGATTGCTATTAACAACAGATAAACCAAACCTCTGCAGTGCCACAACTGTTCAAGCGTTGTAGTGAAATATGGTTCTTCATCAGCATAAACTATTGCATTTTTGTTGGCTAAGAGATCGCCGCCAAACATCAGCTTGTAAAATACATCAGGGTATTGATCTAGCTTGTTTTGATGATTCTGGTCAAAAAAAGCTGTACCAATTTGAAAAATGAAAAGTTTATCTTTAGGAATATCAACACTCCTTCTTTTTTCCAATGGGACATTAAAAGTAAATGGCAAACGGGCATGCATAAGCATATTCCATTCTGCTTTTCGGTCCAGAACACTAGCACCACTCTCAGTGTTTCTAAAATAAATTGACTGAATGTGACTTCTGCTTTTGGGAATCAGTCCCCATCGTTCGACCGAATGATATTCATTGCCCCTTTGTGTCAACATTTCAAGCGTAAAATTGTGAGCTGCTGCACTTACTTGCATGTCTTCCCCGTGCAGTTTACGAAAATAATTTGCAAAGTCATCACAATACTCTTCTACTCTGGAACGGAAATAAGGCGAGGAACACTCTGGTACTGGGCCAATACTGTCAGACAATTTTTCAAGAGGTTCTGCATATTTTTCACAAAGCTTCTCATATACAGAAAATGTTTCTTCTGAGTACTCTTGGACAACTTTTTCAAATGTAATATTCATGTATTCCTCTGCACCTTTAACTGAAGGAGGGGGAATTGATTTAAGTTGATTACAATGTTTAAATTCTAAAGAGCTATTTTTTTGTTTTTGACCCTCAATTCTTTTTTTTGTTGACTCTGATTCCAAGCGAGATTTATTTGAGATTTTTGAAATCTGTTCCTTAACTAACTTTTCAATAACTCGAAAATCAGTGTTTTCTTTAAATTTTAGTATAGTTCCCCCCTGAGATTTTTGGAGCTTGAATTTAAGATCCGGCAATTGGATATTTTGTAATTCACTCAAGTTAGAATTATATTCTAAACTTTTGAGGCGATGCAGAAAATATCTGTTTTTCAGCATTAGATAAACCCGATAATTTGAGGAAAATAATGTACCTAAACGTTTGTTGAAAAAATTTTTTTTGACAGATTCCTTGACTGCAGAGACTACAATCATTTTTTCTGCCAAGTTATCTTCTACATATAAGTCCTCTATAAGGCAGTCAAGGACTTCACTTAGCGATTTTTCAAGTTGAGATTTATAGGCATTTAAGGCAGAAATTTCTTTTGAATTATTTGTAAAGGGCTTTAGCTGAGGTATTACCATAAGGGATCGGTAACTTTTTTCTATTCCAGAAAGAACAACTTTCAAACCTTTTTTTGCATCGTAGTTTGCCACCAAACGCAGTACAGATTTAGTATCATACAACTGAAGTGAATGTGTAAAAGCCAGTTGCTGCACAGTTAAAGAATCTTCTGGAGAAAATGAGCTGTTTTTGTAAAATAATTGAGCAACAATAGGAGACAATCTTCTGCTAAATTCCATAAGAACTTCAGGTGCATTTTTCTCCTGACTAAGGATCAACAATTCAGCGTCTATGGACTCTATATTTTTTTTCCAGTTTGATTGTTTCACTATGGGGGATTGAATTGCTGGAGTTTTGAATTATTTTATCGATTTCTTCAGAACAAATATTACACAGAGACTAATTTATGAAGTTATTTCAATAATTCCACTATATCATTATGTCCTTGCTGTTCTGCTATAACCAGAGCGGTTCTTTCTAATAAATCTGAAAGAGAAGAGTCCACATTTGCTTCAAGAAGCAGCTGGACTGTATCAGTGCGCCCCTCAGAGGCTGCTTCCATTAATGCAGTGCTGCCACTTTTACTCTGCCAGTTAACTTTTGCACCATGCTCAATCAACATTCGAGCAATTTCTGTCCTGCCTTCGTTCCCAGCAAGCATCAATGAGGTTATACCTTCTGCATCTGCAGCATTCACATCTGCCTTTCTATCAATTAATAGTTTTGCCACGCTTACTCTTCCATCCAATGTGGCAAGCATTAATGCTGTCATTTTTTGGTTGTCTGCAACATTGACCTCTGCCCCTGATTCCAAAAGTCTTTTTACCACACCGTAACGTCCGAATGAACTTGCTTCCATCAATGCAGTACGACCCACATCGTCAGTTTTGTTAACTTGTGCACCTTTAGCCAGCAATTGATTCACAACACTTAAGCGTCCTTCTATCGCTGCACTGATTAGCTCATAAAACGGTTCAGATACATTGGTTTCTTTAGAATCCTCTTGGAGATCTACTTCTTCACGACTGCTACCGAACAAGTTTTCTGGAGAAACAAAATTGTTTTGAAGCTGAAGAGTCTCGGACTTTGCACCACGAATTGTCAGGTAATTTACAACTTCCAAATAACCATTACTGGCAGCAGCTAACAGGGCACTAAATCCTTCATCATTGACAGCATTTATGTCTGCTCCAGCGTCAAGAAGCAATCGCACTATCCCCAAAAAACCTTCAAAAGATGCAACTATCAAAGCAGTTTCGCCATATTCAGTCCTAACGCTAACATCTGATTTATATTCCAGCAGCAGACGGACCGCTGAAAGCTGTCCCTCAAGAGATGCAAAGATCAAGGGAGTCGAACCGTCTTCCATTTTACTGTCAACGTTAGCACCATTTTCCAACAAAATTTTTGTCATTTCAGTATCACCATAACGCACTGACAGTGTTAGAGGAGTTAACCCCAATTCGTCACTGGTTTCCAAAGAAACTCCACTTTCAAGGAGAACCACTGCCGTTTCCTGATTCCCGTAAAGTACCGCCTGCATGAGTGCGTTTCTTCCGGAATTATCTTTAAGTGTAAGATCAGTTCCAGAATCTATAAACTCACGCATCTGTACTGTATTTCCATTTCTGGCTACTTTAAATAGATCTATCTCTTCCGCGGCACTCACAATATTGCCTGCAAATAAAAGAAAGATGTTCAAGTAAATAAGTAGACGCATTTTGTTAGCCTAGATTTTAATCTCTATGTTTTCAGCAGAATAATTAATATTTTAATTATGAAAGTTTTTTTTAATTAATGTTCCAAGTCCGGAATAACGGTTCTCCTTATTCAAAACAGCCTTTTCAAGTACATTCTTTTCTCCAAGAATCAATACTGATTTTTTAGATCTTGTCAATGCAGTGTATAGCATTTCACGACTCATAAAATTCTGCATATGAACAGTTGAAGAATTATCAATTATTGGATCAATGCTTAGTGAAGGCAAGATCAGCGCCAGATGATCAAATTCTGAACCTTGACTTTTATGCACTGTAGTAGCATAAGCCGGCTGCAAGTGAAGAAGCTGATGCTCATAGAAAGTTTTGAATTTACCTTCAACCTCAAATACTGCTTTTAATTCTAATTTTTTTGTCTCAGAATTTAAAAAATTTAAAAAAATCCCTTGATCTCCATTGTAAAGTTTAAAATGATAATTATTTTTTGTTACAATTACAGGCTGACCAGAAAAATGTTTGGAATTCATCTGATTTCCTTCATTTTCAAAAAGCCATATATCCCCAATTATCTTGTTGAGTGCTTTCGTGCCAGTTGAAAAAACCTGTGTAGCAGTTAAAATTCGAAATCCCTTTAAATAATTAAATAAATAATCCAATTCATTTTTTATTGACTCCAACACTTCAAAAGAATACAACTTTTTAACCAATTGAATAAATTTTTCATTCTTAAGAAATTTGTTATACCACCATTGCCCGAAATCTTTCAGTTGCTTGGTATTATTCTCCTGATTCAAAAACATAACTTTCTCCATGGCAGCCTCATCAATACTTTTCAGCCTAAGTATTACCTCGCTATTTGGAGATTCTGCATTAAAAAGTAAGTCAGGATATGGGTTAATCTCCATTTTATTTATAATATTTGCAACCCCCAGAATATTTCTTCCAGAGTTATCGCTAATCTTCTGTCGATAGTTTTTTTCTAGTCTCACCAAAGGTATAGGATAATGATAAGAATCAGTTCCTTTTTGATCGGATATTTCTGTAAGCTCTGTTAAAACAGAACCGTTTCCAACTGACGGAAGCTGCTTTGAATCGCCCAGAATAACAATTCTCTGCACAGGAAGAAGGTATGGAAGCTTTGAGTATGAACCCCTCAACAAACTAACCATAAGTTCCTGATCAATCATTGACCCCTCATCTATAATCAGCAAGTCGTGTTCCAAAGGGTCAAATTCGTGATGACTAAAACTATATCGGCCTGGATGATAGCCTAAAAGACGGTGAAGTGTCTTAGCATCAGCAGCATAACTAAGCAATTCCAACTCATGTTTTAGTTTGCTCAAATCCTTGATTGTGTTTAAACCATTTATCAAAGACTCAGACAATCGATTTGCAGCCCTGCCAGTAGGAGCGACAAGTGCTGGTTGTTCTGCTAAACCAAGTAATTTGAGCACTCTCAATATAGTCAGCGCAATAGATGTTTTTCCTGTTCCCGGTCCTCCTGTAATTATTGATAATGGGGAATTAATTGTTTTTAAAACTGCTTCTTTCTGCTCTTCCGCCAATACTAAAGGCTTCCTACGGAAAAGAATAGGATTAACTTCAAGAACATTTTTCAAAGCATTTTCAATTGCAGTAGTTTCAATTATATTCAGATTCATGTTTAAACGGTTAACTAACAGTGACATAAGTTCGATTTCACGTTTCCAAAATTTTTCAAAATAAAGTAAAGAATTATTTTCTATTATTAAGGGTTTATGAGGGCTTTGAAGGCTGCTCTGTTCACCATTTGCGTTGATTGATAAAATCCATTTCTTCCAATCTTCTTGAAAAAATTCATTTTTAGAAAAACCAGAATTGATGAGCATTTTGGATATTTGAGTTCTAAGCTCTGTCCAAGGAATACAAGTACTACCATTATTTACTGCTCTGCGTATCAATAATAATCCCGATAAAAGAACATGATGAGTAATGCTCTCAAGTTCACTCTTTTTTATAGGTCTTTCCTTGCCTTGACACAAAAAATTCATTGCCTGAAAAAAATACTCACTACCAATCTGGATTTCTGCAAATTGTTGTTTTAATCGTAAAAGTGATTCTGGAAAATCAGATAGTGCAATATTTTTTTTGAGTTTTTCATCTGCAAATTCATTTATGAATTTGTTACGAACTGTTCCAAAACTAGTCCAATTAGTCTTGATAATGAACTTTTGTTTAGTTTCTGAAAAATCTTTAGAAATGGACATATCTTCTCTTTCAGGGTAAAATCTGGTTACTTTTTGAATAAATATCTAAAATTTTTATTTTTCGCTATTTCCAATACCTGAGTATTTTTTAAGCTTATATAGTCAACAGAAGTAAACTTACTCATTTATGAAAAATACAATACCCAATCATGCCATGCGTTGGTCGGAAGTCAAGCGTCCAATTATTTGTCTTGCTCCAATGGATGGAGTGACCAACTCAGCATATAGGCAAATTGTAAGATCATTAAACAGGGAAGTGTTCCTTTTCAGCGAATTTACAAGTGTCAATGGTTTAGTTAAAAATGAGATTCTTCGTTCACGAATGGATTATAGTCCAAGCGAGCATCCTTTTTTTATGCAACTTTTTGGAAATTCTCCAGAAAAATTTGCAGAGGCGTCAAGAATGGTTGAAGATCGAGGCATCTGGGGAGTAGATATTAACATGGGATGTCCTTCAAAAAAGATTGTACACTCTCAACATGGAAGCGCTTTGATGAATGACAAAGACACTGCCTGCAGGATTATTGAGACAATTAGAAAAGCATGTAAGCTAGAAGTTTCAGTAAAGACTCGACTGGGATGGAAAGACCATAAAAACTTAATTAATTTCGCCAAATCCCTTGAGTCTGCAGGGGCTTCAATGCTGACAATTCATGGTCGAACGTACAACCAAGCATTCAAAGGTCAGGCATACTGGGAACCAATATATGAGCTTAAAAAAAACCTCTCCATTCCCCTGATTGGAAATGGCGATGTACGCGATTACAACGATGGTATCAAGCGTATAGGTAATCTTGACGGTTTTATGATAGGACGAGCCGCAATAGGCAATCCATGGTGTTTTCAGGATAGTAAAAAATATCCTTTACCTACTCATTTCCAGAGAATAGAAGTTGCACTTGAACACTTCTATTTGTTCAGGAGCTTTAAAAAAGAAATTGTAGCAGTTAAGGAATTTCGCAAATATCTTGGCAGTTATGTGAATGGATTTCGTAACGCCAAAGAATGGCGGAACAAATTGATGCAGTGCCAAAATGAAAGCTCATTTGTTCTATGTATGAAGGAAATACAACTATTGGAAAAACCCTTGGCATTAGCAGGATAATTAATAGTTTAAGAATTAGAATAAATTATTTCTAATTGACTTCTAATGCTTTTAGAGGCAATCTTGAAAAGTTGATTATTTACTTTTCCCAAAATAAATATATCCACAAATAATTGCACCCGTAGCTCAGCTGGATAGAGCATCTGATTGCGGTTCAGAAGGCCAGAGGTTCGAATCCTCTCGGGTGCGCCACAATTTTATTAGTTATAGAATCATTTTATAAATATCTGGAGAAGAAATCATCAATTGGCGGCCCAGATATAAGTACTTAACTGTATTCTACCCTATAATATTTTTTCAAAAATACAAATAAATGTGTGTTCCTATGTAAAAATTTTCTATCAATTTTCTTAAAACAGTAAATTCTAATCACATATTTAGGTAACAAAAATATTTCTTCTCTAAGAAAAAATCTGCTCATTATAATAAAGTCTTTTTTAAGATGGCTTCCGTCTCTCTAAGAAAAGTTTTCTTTTGATTAATCCTATGTTAAACTCTGCATTCGGTCGTGATTTTCATCTTTAAAAAAATTTGAAAAGATTTTTTTTCCATCTAGGTTTCTTACCAAATGGCAAAAGTAATTACATTCGCCAGCCAGAAAGGCGGAGTGGGAAAAACCACTTCCGCAGTTCATTTGTCAACTGCCTTCGCTCTTGGAGGTTATAAAACATTATTAGTAGACCTTGACCCTCAAGGTTCAGTGCATCACTCACTAGGTATTGATAGGAAAGATGGTGTTGGAGTGTGTGAAGTATTTCTTACACCAAGTATTTCTCTGAAGGAAATCGTCCAAAACGGCAAACATCAAAACCTTGACCTGTTGCTTTCAAACATTCAGGATCTTCTTGCTGAACAGACCGTTAATAAAATTGCTGCTGATTACTATCATATTTCTCAATGGTTGGAGCAAAATGCTTCCAATATATATGAATTTATCATCATTGATGCTCCCGCATCTACAAGCCCAATAAGTATCAACGCAATGCTAGCAGCAGACTTGATCATTGTCCCACTAGAATGTGAAGCCTTGGCAATAAAATCTTTAAAACGATTTTTACAAGCATTTAAGGAACTACAGAAAAATATCGAGCCTGGCCTGCGCCTTGCGGGAATACTGCTAACAATGTATAACGATGAAATTCTATCCCATCAGCAAGTCTGCAGACAAATATACCAGACACTTGGTGACTCAGTTTTTGAAACAATTATTCCTAATTGCCCTTACATTCTTGAAGCTAGCTCTATGGGAATAGACGTAATCCAGCGTCATCTAAATTCAGAAGGGGCAACTGGATATATTAGACTTGCTAACGAACTACTGGACCGATTCCTTTTACCAAAGTCTGATGACGTAAGTCAATAACTTAAAAAAATTATTAAATAAGGTATAATAATTTTAAATCCTAAAATTTTTAATTTATGAGGTTATGAATTCTTAGGATCTTCAAAAAATGGGTTTCTAGTTACGCCAGTTCCTTAAGCTACTTCAGTATTTTTAATTTAAAAATAGTTAAAAATAATATGATTTATCCAGAAAATTCGTGCCATATTTTGAAGCAAGCATTTGGATTTTAATTGGTCTGATTAATGGAAGTTTTGCAAATGTATGCATTGATAGACTCCCTCTGCAGTTTTCAGATAATAAACTTCGATCACGATTGCTTAAATCTTCTAAATTAGCATCAAATCTGAAAAAACTTCTAAAAGAGCGTACATTAACATTAAACAAACCAAAACGATCATTTTGTTTTAGCTGTGGACACCAGCTTCAATGGTTTGAAAATATTCCTCTACTGTCTTACATTTTAATCAAAGGACATTGCAGGGCATGCAATGAAGTTTTACCCTCGAGGATATTTTTGACTGAGACCATGCATGGTTTATGGTATGGAATCTTTGGCTGGTTTTTTCAATATTGGGTTTGGTCCTTTTTAGCAGGCGTTAACTTTTCTTTTTTGTGGATTTTGGCATACTGTCAGTCGCATCAACAATTGAGATGCAGACTTTATTATGCCAGTGGGATATTGCTAATGGTTAATTTAATGGTGTATTTTTTTATCGGAAGATGAAGAAAATATTTTTTACTTTACTAAAACTAGTTATCGTATTTTCAATTTTGATCTACCTAGTATATAGCGGAAGGTTGAATTTTGAAAAGTTTTTACTTTTTAGAGAATCGCCTGGGATACTGGCATTTATGATTTTTGTGCTCGTATTAATTGTCGTACCACTGGCAACATTTCGCTGGTGGCTTTTGTTACGCGCAATTGGATTACCTGTTGAACCAAAACAAACTTTTTTGTTGACATGGATTGGAAATTTCTTTAACACAACCCTTCCCGGAGCATTTACCGGTGATGTGGTCAAG
>PAZT01000028.1 GCA_002716165.1 Deltaproteobacteria bacterium
ACCAACTGAGCTACTGGCCCGAACCAGGCATCTAATTATAGCCTTTTATAGTGGTTTATAACAAGATTTTTTAGAAGAAAAAGAGAAAAAAACAACCGTTCTTTTAAGGCATATTGAACTCAATCAGGCAAAAGCGAAAAACGCATCATTGGGGGATGACGGACAAAATAATTTTCAGAAGTTTTTGCCATTCTTAGCAAAAATGACTCTTCCCATGGTCTTCCCATTAACTGCATACCAACGGGTAATCCTTTAGCATCATAACCAACTGGAAAGGATACAGCAGGAAATCCTCCAAGATTTGCTTCAGGTACAAATCGCATCAATTCTGTCAGTGTTTTTAGATCAGACTCTCCATTTATCAAGGAATCTGAAAGAATCGGTGGTGCTGTACATGCAGTTGAAGGAGTAACTATGGCGTCAACATCCTGAAAAATATTTTTTAAATTTCTTATCATTCTGGCTCTTACACGCTGAGCTTTTATGTACTCACTACCTGAAACACGCTTTGCTAAAGTAAGATTGATAAAAGCATCCAAACCAAATGGCTGACGAAATGGTTTAAAAAAAGTTTTTAGTGCAGTAAACATTTCAGTAGTAATTGTAACTGCGTGAGAGACTCTTATTTCATCCAGATGAGGAATCTCAATTTCCTGCAACTCAGCTCCCTGAGATTTAAAAGAATTTAGCATCTGTTCGCAGCACTTCACAACATCGTCAGATGCATGGTTGAACCATGGGTTAAAGATCCCAAGTTTGACACCTTTTAAATTTGTATTTTCAAAATTTTTCAAATCAACAGCAGGCTGTTCTTGGGTAAATGATTGTCTCTTATCAGGCCCTGCAAGAAATGAATATGCAATTGCCATATCAATAGCTGTTGATGTAATAGGCCCCACTGTTCCGATGCTCCAATGAAGTGGAGCGCTGCCGGCAGTACTTATCCGGCCCCATGTTGTTTTAAGTCCCACAACACCGCAGAGACTTGCAGGAATTCGTATAGAACCACCACCATCACAACCTAGGGCAATTGGAGAAAGACCTGCTGCTACTGCGGCTGCAGAACCACTTGATGAACCTCCAGGATAGTGATCAAGATGATGTGGATTTCTTGTTGTTCCGTATTGAGTATTAAGTCCTGTAACTCCGAGACCAATTTCATGCATATTGGTTTTCCCAACCATAAGTGCACCGGCAGAACGCAGTCTTGAAACGCTGGTCGCATCCTGTTTAGGGACTTGATTACTATAAAATTTGGTTCCAATCATGGTCTTAAAAGGTAGCATGTCAAGCTCATCTTTTACTGAAACTGGGACACCATCAAGAATACCCAACGGTTTACCTTTTGAAAAACGTTCTGCAGAAGCATTTGCCTGCTTAATCAATTCTTTCTCTTCCCATGCTACGTATGGACGTAAGGGGACAGCACTTTCTTCAATACTTCGAATTATATCCAGCAAACGCATAGCAACATCAACAGGAGTTGTTTTTCCCTCAAGATAGGCTTGATGAAAATCAAATGCCGTTTCAGGATTAAAAAGACTTTTCTTTTCTAAACCAGCCCTTTTCGCAGAAGAGTCAGAGGATACTTTTTTATTAAATGAATCATAAAATAGTTTAATAGATTTTTTAGCGACTGAAGAAGTTATTTTGTTTTCTATAGGATGAAAAGGATGCAGGATTGGTTCATCTTCAACCTTACATTTTCTTAATATTTGAATTCCTGCCTGACGAAGCAAAACTGGAATCAGTATACTTCTAGATCCTGGGCTACGTAAAAGGAAAGCAAGTATTTTAAGTGTACGCCCTGAAGTCCTTGGTATTTTTATAGATTGTAGGTTATAAACGGATTTTTCTTTTTTGGCAAACTGCAACAAAAAAGTGATTAATTTTTTTGCCCTATCAAGGTTGAAAATAAATTTGATGTATTTTTCTCCCATTTCTGGCTTAGTTAATTACAGATTCTTGCGGAATTTCAAAAACAAAGCAGGCCCCATCTGTAATTTCAGAGTCTATCCATATTTTTCCACCATGTGCTTCAATAATTTTCTTTACTGTTGCCAATCCAAATCCATAACCATCAACATCGTAATTCAAGCGAGCACTAGTCTCAAATACTTTTTGCTGATACTCAGGATATATGCCTGGCCCGTCATCACGAATCCAAAATTTAACAGATTCTACATTTTCTTGTACACCAAAATCGATCCTCACCGGATGTCTATCTCCTCTGTATTTAATAGAATTTGCAACCAAATTTTGCCAAACTTTAAGCATTCTTATTGAGTCACATTTTGTCTTAGGCATTTCCGGTAGTTCACTAAAAAGTACCATGCCTTCTCTTTCAGCATGTTCAAAATTTTCAATTACAGCACTAATCAATTTATTCATGGAAATTGATTCGAGTTTACCAATCACTTGCCCTGCTTCTGCGTAATCTAACTGAGTATTTATAAAATCCAGCATTTTATGGAACGCCTTTGGAATCCGATCCAGTATCTCTTTCAGACTTTCATCTCCAATTATCTGAGGATGTTCTTCTTTAATACGCATTAGAAAGAAATCAAATAGACTTGCTGCACCAACTACAGGTGATTTTAGATCATGGCTTACAGTGTGAGAAAAACTACTAAGTTCTTCTTTTTTTTGAAATAGTTCTTTATTCAATTCTTTAATTCTGTCTATGTCATCTTTACTGCGCAACGCTGACTTGGTTCTTGCCACCAATGTGGTACGATCGATCGGCTTGTAGATATAATCTACAGCGCCTGCGTCAAAGGACTCTTCTAATGACTCCATTTCCTGTTTTGCAGTAACCATCAAAACAGGAACATCATGGCATTCTGGAATTCTTTTAATGAGTTGAGTTGTTTCTATACCATTCATCTCAGGCATCATTATATCCATCAAAATACAATCCGGAACCCAATCTTCAAGGATTTTTAGGGCTTCTTTGCCTGAATAAGCAATTCGGAATTCACATTTCAGTGTTGATCGGAGATGATCTTCTATCAACAGGCAGTTGTTCACAACATCGTCCACAATCAAAATCCTTCTTTTAGTAGTGTGCTTATTACCGACTGTCATCTCAGTTACTAGTCAGTTGTGAAGCGATCGTTTTCCTGTCGCGTCAAGCATTGCTTCCTTTATAGCTTCTGCGTATGTAGGATGGGCATGAGACATGCGTGCAATATCTTCAGAACTTGCTCTATATTCTAAAGCAACAACTGCCTCCGCAATCAAGTCCGCTGCACGAGCTCCAACAATATGTATACCAAGTACTTCATCAGTTTCCTTATCTGCCAGTACTTTCACAAAACCTTCTGTATCCATTGATACTCTGGCTCTTCCAAGTGCCTTGAAAGGAAAGCTGCCTGAGGAGTAGTTATAATTTTCAGCCTTCAGCTCTTCTTCAGTGAATCCCACACTTGCAGCTTCTGGCCATGTATACAGCACTTCTGGAATTGATTTATAATTGATATGAGGTTTTTGCCCAGCTATTTTTTCTGCAACAAAGACTCCTTCTTCCTCTGCCTTGTGAGCTAGCATTGCACCTTTAATTACATCACCAATTGCATATATCCCAGGAATAGATGTTTCTAGATTTTCATTTACTTTGATTCGTCCCTGATCATCAACATTAACTCCAAGTTTCTGCAACCCCAAATTGTCCGTGTACGGACTTCTTCCCACCGATACAAGACAATAATCTCCTTTGAATTTAACTTCTTTGTCCTTTTTATTTTTAGCAGTAACTTCAACACTTTTTCCACTTACAACTGCTTTTTGAACAGAATGATTCAGAAAAAATTCAATCCCCTGTTTTTTTAAGATTCGTTGGATTTCTTTACCTAAAGATATGTCCATTCCAGAAACTAAACGATCAAGATATTCCACAATCTTTACATTTGAACCAAGCCTTTTAAAAACTGAACCAAGTTCAAGTCCTATCACACCACCACCAATTACTATTAAATTCTGTGGGACTTCCCTCATACTTAGAGCTTCAGTTGATGTAATAATGCGTTTTTTATCGCAATTTACTCCAGTAATGCTTGACGGTTTAGAGCCCGTTGCAATAATTGTATATTTTGTATTCACAGTTTGTTTAGCGTTGGCCTTATCTTTAACTGTAATCGTATTTTTGTCTTTAAAAGTCCCATGACCGTTCAGAACATTAATTTTATTTTTTTTCATCAGGTAAATTAGTCCATCGCATGTCTGACGTACCACCTCATCCTTTCGCTGACGCATCCTGGGCCAATCAAGCTCAATTTTTTGAGCTTTTATTCCATGATCATCAAAATTATGCTTCGCATTGTAAAAATGTTCACTAGAATCAAGCAGAGCTTTTGAAGGAATACAGCCTACGTTCAAACATGTACCGCCAAGGGTAGGATAGCGTTCAATTAAAGCTGTTTTCATACCTAGTTGCGCACAGCGAATTGCCGCTACATAACCTCCTGGGCCAGAACCTAAAACCACGATGTCATATTTTTTCATTGATTAATTTTTTTTATAAAGTAAGTATTGTTTAAATTGTGATTTTTTATATTTAATATACGTAAATTCAAATACTTCTACCTAACACAAATTACAAAGCAAGCTTTTTACCACTAATTTTATGCCAAGACAATTAAGTGTCCAAGTAGACGATATAAAAAACAAAGTTGGAGTTCAACTCAGAAGCATTCTAGCTGGATTCTCAAGATTTTCTTTAACTTTAATAAGAAAACTGACTGACTGCTTTCCATCAATAATCCTATGGTCATAAGATAATGCAACATACATCATCGGTCTGATCTTAATTTTTCCATTAATAGCTATTGGTCTCTCAACTATATTATGCATTCCAAGGATTGCGCTTTGAGGCGGATTTATTATGGGTGTAGAGAGCATTGATCCAAAAATTCCTCCATTTGTAATTGAGAAGGTGCCTCCTTCCATTTCATCAATACTTAGTATGTTTTCTCTGGCTCGTTCAGCAAGTCTTGCTATCTCAACCTCAATCTGGGAAAGAGAAAGGGATTCAGAATTCCTCACGACTGGGACCATCAAACCTTTTGGCGCACTGACTGCAATACCCATGTCAACATAATCATGAAAAACTATCTCATTAGAGTCAATTCTTGCATTCACTGCAGGGAACAATTCCAAAGCTTCGGTACAGGCTTTAGTGAACAGACTCATGTAACCAAGTTTTACATTGTGTTTTTTAAAAAATGAATCTTTGTTTTGAGAACGAAGTTTAACAATCGCACTCATATCAATTTCATTAAATGTCGTCAGCATTGCAGTATGATTTTTAACACTTACTAGCCTTTCAGCCAGTTTGCGACGTAAACGTGACATACGTTCTCTTTTAATATTCCTTATACCTGGGAATATATTAGAATTAGATTGTTTTTTTGCTTCAGAATTTTGACTTAAAGATTTCCGCACATTGGACAAATGATATTGAACATCCTGTTTGGTTATTCTCCCACCCGGACCACTCCCAGACAAATTTGATAATCCATATTCTTCCATCATTTTTTTTGCGGATGGAGAAGGGTGACCCTCAGTATATACATCAGAATTCTGGGTAATTCTGGGCTCCAAAGATAAAGGATATTGGATTGATTTTTGTTTTTTCAACGATATCTGATTATCATTTGACTTTTCGAAAGTAGAATTATCAGTATTTACTTTTTCTTTGCTTATTTCGGAAGTATCAATAGTGCATGCCACGTCTCCAACGCCAGCAATTTCTCCTTCATTAAGAATAATTTTAAGTTTTCCAGAATCTTCTGCAATCAAAGGCAAAGTAGCTTTGTCAGACTCAATCTCACAAATAGTTTCATCAACCTGCACATACTCACCATCAGACTTTAACCAACTACCAATCTCAACTTCTGTGATAGACTCACCGGGACTAGGGATTTTAATATCTACTAAAGACATAATTTGTATTTATAAATTCTTAATTAATAATATCTATTGATTTAATTATCTAAATTTGTATTTAGATAAGAGTAAAATGAAAACAAAAAAAATGGACTTTCCATATTTGATCCAGATCAGATTAAAGGTAAATATTTTTGCTATTGGATAAACTAACTATAATGCTATGCTGCTTAATACTTAATTTAGTTAAATAATAGATCCCAAAATAAATAATTCATAAAAAACACACTCTTCAAAAGTACCGGAAATTGCCTCATTTGACAAGTAGGAAGCAGAACAGTAAAATGCAAAAAAATATTTTAACTTTTTTACTGTTAAAGTCTTACCATAATATATTGTGCGGGGAAACTTTTCTAATATTTTTAATTTGTTTGAATCGCATTTCATTAAATGCTGAAAACATTTAAACAGCAATTTTATTGTGATACAGAAAATTTGTATTTATACTTTATATCGCAATTTTTTTAGATACCTTTGAAAATTAATCTTAATTACATCTTATTTTATCATTGAATTAACTTCATTTAATTTGTAGAAAATTTAATTAATTAGTTCTGATAATTTTCTAAAAAAATATCACATATTATAAATTGTTATATTTATAATAATAAAAAAGATTTCCTGAATTTTTTAATCATTATTTGAATAAACATAATTTGTGTTAATTGCCCCTGATGAAAAAACACAGCACCATGTGGACTAAAAACAATATTTATGTCTAATCGCTTTCACTGCGTCGAAGATTTTCGGACTGAATCAAAGAATCGACTTCCACGGCTGATGTTTGATTTTATTGACGGTGCAGCAGGAAATGAATATGCTTCTTATAAGAACATAGAGACGCTTGATCAAATTAGGCTCTTGCCACGCGTACTAGTAAATGTTACTCACAGAAACCTTAAAAAGAGATTTCTCGAAAGGGAATGGGGGCTCCCTTTCGGAATAGCACCAATGGGTATGTGTGACTTAGCTTGGCCCGGAACAGACAAATCCTTAGCTAGGGCCTCGCTACAACATAATATTCCATTATGCCACTCAATCGCTGCGTCTAGTTCTCTTGAAGATACTTACGAACGCGCAAGAGGCAATGCATGGTTCCAGCTTTATGTGGGTGCATCTTTAGAAAAAGCATTTAGCCATGTAAAACGTGCACAGGATACTGGTTACGAAGTGCTCATTCTCACTGTAGATGTCCCCCAAGTAGCTCAACGAATTCGTGATTTGCGAAATGGATTTAAGGTCCCTTTCAGGATTGGTCTAAGTCAGTTTTTAGACTTCGCAAAACACCCAAATTGGGTTATAGAAACCCTTATAGCTGGAGTTCCAAAAACTGCTAACTACTCTGAAAAAAATCCAGCCGATCTGGACAGTGCGGCGTCAAATGGTTTTATCCGTGATGAGACAAGAGGTAAAGTTGACTGGAATTTTCTCCAGCAGTTGAGAGAAAGATGGATGGGAAAGCTTATAATTAAGGGTGTCCTAGCACCTCAGGACGCAGTGCGGATAAAACAAGCAGGAGCCGATGCAATTTATATCTCAAATCACGGAGGAAGGCAGCTGGGCAGCGCACCTCCAGCGGTGACTCGGCTGCCATTAATTCGTGAAGCTTTAGGTAATAATTTCCCTTTAATTTTTGACAGCGGAATAAGAAATGGGGAAGCTATTGTCAAAGCACTTGCTATGGGTGCAGATTTTGTGATGCTGGGAAGACCGTTCCTATTTGCTTCAGGAGCTTACAAAGAACGTGGTGTGATGAGGTTGATAGAATTACTGACAGATGAGGTTAGCCTGACGCTCGCACAATTGGGCTGTAAAAGTGTGGAAGAACTGGAACCAAATATGATAATAGAAAATTGAATTTTTTTATTTATTTTTTTATCCAAAAAAAATTTAAGCATTATACTAGATCATTTTATGATTCAGCTCCTTTCTAACTGCATAGCATTAGTTAAACGCTTAAAGTCTTTTAGATATACAAAACAATGTTTTAACAAACTCGTTTGAAAAAAATTATTTAACCTCTCTGAAATAGTATATGAAAATACGTGGAGGAAAGCTCCTCGCCAAAGCCCTTCTCGAGAAAGGAATAACTCAAGTTTTTACACTAAGTGGAGGTTTCTTCAATCCGGCTCTAGAAGGTATGGCCGAATATGGAATGTCCGTGATAAATACCCCTCACGAACAGGTTGCTGGCCACCTTGCTGACGGTTTCACTAGAATCAGTCGTTCTCCCACAGTTTGTATGGTGGGTCCAGAGGGATTTGCCAACGCTATACCTGCGATGATGGAAGCTTGGGGAGAGCGCTCACCTGTGATTTTCGTTACTGACTCTAGTACTCTCAAGCGCCAGGGAAGTGGAGGATTCAAGGAAATTGATGACGTAACTATTGCTAAACCTCTAACTAAGTACAGTGCATCAATAACTGACGGTGAGAGAATTCCAGAGTTCGTAGATCGAGCTTTTAATATAGCCCTCAGCGGATATCCAGGGCCAGTGCATCTTAGTATACCAGTCGATATTATGTTCAGTTCCTTCGATGAATATTCAGGCTTGCATGAAAGACCTTTTGTGCTAAGACAAAATACCGCGGCTCGCTCGTGGCCATGTCCCGAAGATCTCAAACGTATCTTTGATATACTAATGGGGTCAAATAGGCCCGTTCTAATTGCGGGTCATGGAGTATGGTGGTCTGGAACAGAAAAAAAGCTAGAGACTGCAGGTCGTGCTCTAAAAATTCCAATTTTCAACATCCCTTACCATCAGAAGCTTTTAGGCGAAGAATCAGAAGTCTACATGGGGCTTGCAGATATTCACCAGTATGCTCCTTCGAAATATGCGTTGCAGCATGCGGATGTAGCCCTCATTATCGGTGGAAGACTTGACAACCAAATGAATTTCGGTAATCCTCCCCTTTTTCCAGAATCTCTGAAACTGGTTTGCATCAATGGCTCTCCAGAAGAACTGGAATACAACAGGGCGGCTGACCATTCACTGCTCAGCGATCCAGGTGCTTTTTTTGAAGCGCTGCTAGACGCTCATGCAGAAAAAAGAATTCTATTTGAAAGTTCTTGGTTTGAAGAAAATAAAAAAAGGCGAGGACTTTGGGTTAATCAGATGCAGTTCGATGCTGAAAAAAAGGCAGAAGGCTCTTCAAAGTTACATCCACTTAAACTAGCTCTTGAAGTACAGGGAGCAATGGGTTCGAACGACTGGTTAGTGATTGACGGCGGAAATACTCACTTCTGGTCAGAAATTGCAATTAACATGGCAGGTTGGCGTGGAAAGAAACTTAAGGGTATCCTACATCCAGGTGCATTCAGTATGCTGGGAGTTGGAGTCCCATTTGCCCTCGCCGCCAAACTAAAACATCCTGAAAATAATGTTGTTGTGATAAGCGGGGATGGAGCATTCCTTTCAGGAGGGCTGAGTATCGAAGCAACTTTTCAAGAAAAAGCTCCGATAACTGTAGTCATAGACAACAATGGAGGATTAACTACAATATCGCAGCAGCAAGAGCGTCTTTTCGGTCACAATCAGCACGTGGCAACCGATTTTAGAGATATACCTTTTCATTCGATGTTCGAGGGACTTGGAGGTCATGGAGAACTCGTAGAAAGTCTGGAGCAGCTTCAACCAGCTCTTCAACGTGCACTTGATTGTGGAAAAACAGCCTGCGTTAACGTACGTACTCGGGACGCAATCAGTCCCATTGTTTTGGCCACCACCAACAAGCGCGACAAGGCTTCTATTGAGTAACCCAAAACTTAAAATATTATGGCTATTATTTCAACTCATACTCTTGATTCAGTTTCTGGCAATTCGGCAATAAACGTACGTGTTCAGCTTTTCCGTCTGTTAGGAGAATACTCAAAGGAACTGGTCTTTGATAGTCGTACGAACCAAGAAGGTAGACTTTATGAAACCTTTGAATCCAAAGGTAGCGCAACCGAATACTACGAACTAATTTTTCACAGCGGGGAATATCTAGGTCAGAAAAAACTTCTGGAAGAAAACCCTGTAATGGATTCAGTGGTCATACGGCTGAATATCTGCGACTTTGAAAGACAATACCACATTCCTTTGCTGATTGCACCTCACAACTATACCGTGTGGTGGTCAGGCACTCCAAAGTTGTAAGACTAATGAGTTCCATTCCTGACTTAGCCATTTCCCGACGCATCCGCCGAACACCTTTCACCGAACGAGTTGAAAAATTGGGGGTAAAGAGATATTCTATCGTTAATCATACGCTGCTTCCAAAAGCATTTCAGCGTTCGATTGAGGATGATTATTGGCATCTTAGGAAGCATGTTCAATTGTGGGATGTCTCATGCCAACGCCAAGTTGAAATAAGAGGACCAGACGCAGCCAAGTTAGTGCAATGGATGACACCTCGTGATTTGCGTAAGGCAAAAATAGGGCAGTGCCTATACATAACGCTGATTGATCAGAACGCGGGTATAATCAATGATCCTATTCTACTCAAACTAGAAGAGGACCACTTCTGGCTTTCCATTGCTGATTCAGATGTATTACTCTGGGCCAAGGGACTTTCATTAGGCCGTGGGCTTGACGTGACAGTGAATGAGCCAGACGTTTCACCTCTGGCTGTTCAGGGACCTAAAGCTGAAATTCTGATGGAAAAAGTATTTGGACCATCTGTACGAAAAATTGGTTTTTTTCAATTCGATACTGTGGATTTTAATAGAAACTCTCTAAAAGTATCTCGTTCCGGATACAGTAAGCAAGGTGGTTTTGAAATTTATCTTAACAAAAGCTCACTTGGAAATGATTTATGGGATACTCTGTGGGAAGCTGGCCAGGAATTCAATGTCGCTCCCGGATATCCCAATCTAGTAGAACGAGTGGAGGGTGGATTGCTCTCCTATGGTAATGAAATGACACGTTCAAATAATCCCTTTGAATGTAATCTAGATCAATATTGTTGCCTTGATGGTTCTATTGACTATATTGGAAGGGAAGCGCTTCAAAGAATATCAGAAAATGGTCCCATTCAACGGATTCGTGGTGTAATTTTTGAGGGTGAACCTGCTCCAGTATGTGCAAGCCCATGGCCCATAATTGCAAATGGGAAAAACGTTGGGCATACTACTACTGTTGTCTGGTCCTTACAGCTTAAAGCTAATCTTTCTCTTGCCATGATTGAATCAGAATTTTGGGATGCTGGTCAGAGAGTAATAGTCGAAACTCCAGATGGAATTAGAAGGAACGGAACTGTTGTGGAGTTCCCACTTTCAATTATATAATTAAAGATGATAATTTGATACCGTTTCCAAAAATTCTTTTTCAAGTCGTTGAAAGTAAATTTTTTTCGTAAATTTTCAAAAATTTACGGTACTTTATTCTGATAATGAATAGTTCTTATCTTGTGCGTTTTTAGAACCATCTTAAAAAAGCTGTATAATTCTTACTGAACCAAAGAGAAAACTCAAAGGCTAGAAACGAACTCTTCTGCAACAATAAAAAAAATGTTCATAGGTCAAGTGCTCTTTGCACAAGTTTTTCCTGTTGCAATAAATGTACTTGTGGGGATCCCACTGCAGGAGAGCTATCAGCCTCTCTTGCTACCAACATTAGTCTGTTTTCTGTTTCAGTAAATGTTCTTAATATAAAACTCCACGCACCCATGTTTTCAGGTTCTTCCTGTACCCAGCATATATTCTTAGCATTAGAATAAAGCTTTATAACAGATAAAAGTTGTTTTTTAGGAAAAGGGTAAAGCTGCTCTAAACGAACAATTGCAATATCCTTGATATGTTTTTTTTGTTGAATTTCCAGCAAATCATAGTAAACTTTGCCAGAGCATAATAATACTTTTTTTACAGATTTAGTATCGGTATTTTCATCTTTAATTACCTCGATAAATCGCGTACCTTCCAGAAAATTTTCTAGAGGACTGATACATTTTGGATGTCTAAGTAAGCTCTTTGGAGTGAATATTACCAGAGGTTTACGAAAAGGGAATGTCATCTGGCGTCTCAAAACGTGAAATAAGTTGGCTGGTGTGGTGCAATTGATTATCTGCATATTGTTATCCGCACAAAGAGTCAGGAAACGTTCAATACGAGCTGAAGTATGTTCAGGTCCCTGTCCTTCATGACCATGGGGCAGCATCAAGACAACCCCATTCATTCGTTGCCATTTAGTTTCCGAAGAAGCAACGAACTGATCAATAACTATCTGTGCACCGTTCGCAAAATCTCCAAATTGAGCTTCCCAAATTGTAAGAGAGTTTGGTGAAGCATAAGCATAGCCGTACTCAAAACCAAGTACACCATATTCAGAAAGAAAAGAATTATATACTTCAAATGTAGCCTGATCATTTGAAAGATGGTTCAGGGGGACGTATTTAGTGTTGTCCTCAGCAGTAATAATAGCATGACGTTGAGAAAATGTACCTCTACCTGAATCCTGTCCACTTAAACGAACATTACAATTTTGACTTAGCAAACTCGCGTAGGCCATGTTTTCTGCCATCGACCAATCCAACAGCTTATCCTCTGTAACCATCTTATGGCGGTTTTCATATAGCTTTTCGATCTTTGCGAAAAACTTTAATTTCTCTCCAGGACTTCCTAGTTTGTGCAATTCAGTAGACTTTATACTTAGATCAATGAATTTTTTGATAGAAACTCCTGTTTGAGGTGATTTTTCAAAATCCTTAGATTCTGCCATCCTAAAATCAGACCAAACCCCCTCAAGAAATGAAGTTACAGAAGCAGTTTCTTGCTGTTTTGCTTCTTCAAGTCGATCATTAAGAAAATGTTTGAATTCAGATTCGATTTGTAATATCTCTTTGTTAGTGAGGCTCCCTGATTCTACAAGTTTTGTGCTATAAACTTCTCTAACATTAGGATGCTTTGCTATCCTTCTATATAAATCAGGTTGAGTAAATCTTGGCTCATCTGCTTCATTGTGGCCTTGACGCCGATATCCCAAAATGTCCACAAACACATCTCTATGAAATTTTTGACGAAACTCTAGCGCAAGTTTTGTGACATAAACTACAGCTTCTATATCATCAGCATTAACATGAAAAACTGGTGAAAGGGTTGTTTTTCCAACATCCGTGCAATAGGTGCTTGAGCGCCCTTCTATAAAATCAGCGGTAAATCCTACTTGATTGTTGATTACGAGGTGTACCGTACCCCCAGTCCCGTATCCTGGCAATTTTGACATCTGTAATACTTCATATACAATGCCTTGCCCCGCCATGGAATGATCTCCATGTATTAGAATTGGAACAAGTTTTTTTGCATTTCCTTCGTGGTACTGATCAATCTTTGCCCTTGAAATTCCCTCTACTACAGGATTAACAGCTTCTAGGTGTGAAGGATTTGGCGTCAGGCTTAAGTGTACTATTTTTCCGTTCTTTGCTTTTTTATCACTTGAATAACCCATATGGTACTTAACATCTCCGGCAAATACATCATCTCCAAATCCTTTACCTTCAAATTCAGCAAAAATATCATTATAAGTTTTACCTAAAATATTTGCTAACACATTGAGTCGTCCCCTGTGCGCCATACCAATAACAAATTCGTCAACTCCAAGTTCAGCTCCGAACTCTACTACAGTATCCAATGCTGGAATGATTGATTCTCCTCCTTCAAGTGAAAACCTTTTTTGACCAACAAATTTAGTATGAAGAAAATTTTCAAATGTCACAGCTTCATTAGTTTTTCTTAAAAGATCAATTTTCTCCTCTCTTGAAAAATTTGGGGTATTTCGGCAAGATTCCATTTTTTGCTCAAGCCATTGAATGATCTCAATTGTTCTCATAAATTTGTATTCTACTCCGATAGATCCACAATATGTTTGTTCTAAAAATTCATGTATCTCCCTCAATGTTGCACTTCCAAGTCCAATGCGTTCTCCAACTTGAAACTTCGTATCCATATCCTTATCACCCAAACCAAACTTTTTAAGTACAATTGGACCTTCATGTACCCGGCGCGGTCTGACAGGATTAGTTTTGGAGAACATATGTCCACGTTGACGATAAGCTCCAATCAGGTTACTGACAGCAATCTCTTTTTGGAACATCTCAGGAGCTTCGGAAATTGGTAATCCTTCAAATGATTTTTTTTCATTCTTTTGATTAAAATCTGTCCTAGAAAATTCAAACCCCTCAAAAAAATTACGCCATTCCTGGTCTATAGAATAAGGGTCCTTCTGAAATTGGTTATATAATCCTTCAAACGCATCTAATTCGGCATTACTTAAATAAGTTAGGGGAGTCATGTCGGAATTACTATAATGAGAGAATAATTTTAAAATTTAGGTAAAAAAATTGAAAGACTGACAAAAAAATATATTGTACTGCATCCGCGACTCAGAATGGAAATAAAATATACTATATTAAAATTATGATAGTAATGGAAAGTAGTTATGGAAAGATAAGAATGAAAAAAACTTTGATTGCCTGACATTAATTATTTTAAAAAGAATATCATTTTGGTAAATACACTTAATTTATTGATTCAAAGATCTTGAAAAAGAGATACCACAGTGTTTAAAAATATTTTAAGTAAAAATGTTTTTCCCAATTATTACAGTCAATATGATCTCATTTGATTTCGCTTACTATTGAGATACTTGAGAAAAAGAAAAATTTCTTAATCTTAAGGAGTTCAGGACAACAGAAACTGAACTTAGAGCCATCGCTGCTGCGGCAAGCATTGGATGTAAAGCTGGCCCACCGAAGGGAACAAGTAATCCTGCTGCTATGGGAATACTGATCACATTGTAACTAAAAGCCCAAAACAAATTCTGCTGAATGTTTTTTAAAGTTGCACGGCTGAGCAGCAGAGCAAATACAACTTGACGTAAATCGTTTTTCATAAGGACCAAATCAGAAGATTTAAGTGCTACGTCAGTTCCTGTACCCATTGAAATTCCAATTTCTGCCTGAGCTAGAGCGGGAGCGTCATTGATCCCATCTCCTACCATTCCAACTCGATAACCTTTTTGCTGGTACTTTTTAATAATTTTTGATTTTTCTTCCGGACTAATTCCAAAGTGAAGATTTGTAATTCCTGTTTTTTTGGCTACAGCTTTCGCTGGTGTTTCTTGGTCACCTGTAAGCATTACAACCTCTATCCCCATTTCCCTTATTTTAAAAACCGATTGTTTACTTTCTAGACGAGTCTGATCTCCCAGACAAATTACACCAGCTAGTTCACCCTCAATACCTACAAATACAGAGGTACTTCCTTTAGGAATTTCCTTAGCGATTTCAGGTAGATTACCAAATAATATTTTTTCTGCCTCCATAAAAGATTGATTACCAATTATGACAGTATAACCATTGACTAGAGCTTTTACTCCAAATCCTGGTTTTGCTTCAAATCCTGAAACTTCTGTGCTGTTAAAACTATATTTTTTTGCTTCATCCACAACTGCTTTTCCAAGAGGATGTTCAGAACCTCTTTCAGCGTATGAAGCATAAAACAAGAGGTCCTCTTTTGTAAAATCCTCATTAGTTATAAGCTTTGTTACTTTTGGACAGCCCTCAGTTAATGTTCCTGTTTTGTCTATAAAGATTGTGCTAAGATCATGAGTTGATTCAAGTGCCAGTGCACTTCTAAATAAAACACCGTTTCTAGCACCTATTCCTGTTCCAACCAGTATTGCAATAGGGGTAGCCAGACCAAGAGCACATGGGCATGCAATTACCATTACAGCAATTGTATAACTTACGATCTCATTTACTTCTGCTCCAGATAACCACCACAGAAAACCTGAAACTAAAGATATAAAAAGTACTATGGGTACAAATACTGCTGCTACTTTATCTGCCATTCTTGAAACTCGGGATTTAGAAAGCTGAGAGTTTTCCACCATTTGGATAATTCCAGACAATGTTGTTTCTGCACCCACACGTTTAACTTTAACATCCAGTACACCATTAGTATTAAGTGTACCCCCTATAACTTCTGTACCAACCGTTTTTTTTACTGCTACTGGTTCGCCTGTTAGCATCGATTCGTCCAAATAGCTTGAACCTTTCACAATGACTCCATCAACCGGGATTGTACTCCCTGGGAGAATCCTCAAAATATCCCCAGATTCAACAAGATCAATGAGGATACTAGATTCCTTACCATTATTTACTAAGACTGCTTCTTTTGGACGTAGCTTCAATAGAGAGTAGATTGCCTCTGAAGCACGAATTCTACTTTTGAATTCAAGAGACTTTCCAAGCAGTATCAGCGAAATAATAACACATGCTGTTTCAAAGTATAAACCTCCAATGTTCTGACTTGTACCAGACAAATTCCAAATACTAAATCCAACCGCTGCGGAAGTACCCGTTGCAATAAGTGTATCCATGTTTGGACTGAGGTTAAAAAACAAGAAAAACCCTTTAGCATAAAAATTTCGACCTGCCCACAAAACTGGTAATGTTAAAAGTAGTTGAATCATTCCATAATTTAGAGGTTTTGTTTCGGGAGAAATAATTACAGGGAGTGATAATCCAAGCATTGGAGCCATTGCTAGCAAAACAAGAGGCACCGTGAATCCAAGAGCAAATTTAACTTGCCCATACAATTTTTGATACTCATCCTCAGATTTCTCGTATGGTTCTGCAAATTCATTATTTTCACACTTGAGTCTAGCGCTGAAACCGGCAGCTTTAACTGCCGATTCCAGCTGAGAGTAATTAGCAAATTCCGGATTATAACGAACAGAAGCCCTGTTCAAGGCAAAATTAACTTCTGCCAAGTGTACTCCATCTACTTTGGATAAGGCTTTTTCCAATGAACTTACGCATCCCGCACAAGTCATTCCCTGAATATCCAAATTTATTACCTTTATAGACTTTTCCATTGTTTCTTCTGTTTTTTCTTGCTAAAAAACGTAATACTAATGGTATACATTATAGGGGTATATAGTTTATATCAATAAAAAAAATGAGCTATGAAATTTGGGTAATAATAAAATTAAATATTGAAGCCAATATTTATTCAAGATATGCTGAAAACGATATAAATATTTTTTCATTTTAAAATAATATTTTTTGGAATTTACTTAAATATTCAATGAATAAAAAAAACACAAATCCTCTTGATTTCCAAACAATCCCTTTTGATTTTCAGGAGTATCCTATGGAAGAAATTCGTAGTAGGGCACTGAAATACTATCATAATATGAGCAGACGACGGACAATTCGGGATTTTTCTAATCGTGAAGTACCAATTGATGTTATCGAAAACTGTATTCTTACTGCAGACACTGCACCAAGTGGCGCTAATCAACATCCTTGGCATTTTGTGATTGTTAAAGACCCGAAAAAAAAGCGAAAAATAAGGGATGCTGCAGAAAAGGAAGAAAAAGAATTTTACAGTACCCGCGCCACAAGTGAATGGTTGGAGGTCCTCGCACCTTTAGGAACTAATGAAAAAAAGCCATTTTTAGAAACTGCACCATACTTAATTGCAATATTTGCACAGATTTTTGGAGTTAATAAAAAAGGGGAAAAAACAAAACACTATTATGTTAATGAATCTGTGGGAATAGCCACAGGAATCCTTGTAAGTGCAATTCACTATTCAGGACTAGCATCACTGACTCACACACCAAGCCCTATGAAGTTCCTCAATCAAATTCTTGATCGTCCCGACAATGAGCGTCCTTTTTTACTTTTGATAGTTGGTTATCCTGCTGACGACGCCAGAGTGCCAAATATAAGAAGGAAATCACTTAGTGAAATCACTACATTTTTTTAAAACCCTTTGAGAATTTGTACTGGAAAATAAAATTATCAAAAACACAAAATGAAAAACATCTCTTCTAAAACAACTTACTTAAAAAAATACACTCCTCCGCCATTTCTGATTGACAAGGTGGATCTAGAAATCGATCTGGGAGAAGAATGGAGTACTGTTAAAGCTCGTTTAAGTTTCAGATCAAATCCTTCTTTTGAAGGAAAAGATAATACCCTTGTGCTTGATGGCCAAAACATGAAACTACAGGGAATCCTTTTAGATAATTTGGAAATTAACAAAGATCAATACTCAGTTGATGAGTCTCATTTGACGGTCAATAACGTTCCAAAAAAGTTTGAGCTAGAAACTACAGTAAGAATTCAGCCACATAATAATACCGAGCTCGAAGGTCTTTACAAATCTGGTGAAATATTCTGCACACAGTGCGAATCAGAGGGCTTTCGTAAAATTACATATTTTTTAGATCGTCCTGATGTAATGTCTCTTTTTAGTACTAAAATCACCGCTAACAAGGAGGCATGTCCGGTAATTCTTTCAAATGGTAACCCAGTTGAATCAGGGGAATTGGATGATGGCAGACACTGGATAAAATGGGAAGATCCACACCTTAAACCTTCTTACCTATTTGCCTTAGTCGCAGGAGATTTACTACATATTGAAGACAAGTTTCAAACTGCGTCGGGAAGAGATGTTACCTTAAGAATTTTTGTCGAGCCTGAAAATATTAATTATTGTAACCATGCAATGCGTTCTCTAAAGGAATCGATGCGTTGGGATGAAGAAAGATTCGGACGTGAATACGACCTCGATTTGTTCATGATAGTTGCGGTTAATGATTTCAATTCTGGTGCAATGGAAAATAAAGGTCTCAATATTTTTAATTCAAAGCTAATACTAGCTTCAAAGGAAACGGCGACAGATATGGATTTTTACTATATACAAGGAGTGGTTGGTCATGAATATTTTCACAACTGGTCAGGAAACCGGGTCACATGCCGAGATTGGTTCCAGCTTAGCCTAAAGGAAGGATTCACTGTTTTTCGTGATCAAGAGTTCTCATCCGATCTTAACTCTAGGGTAGTGCAACGTATTGCAGATGTGGATCGCCTTCGAACCTATCAGTTCCCTGAGGACGCTGGCCCAATGAGTCACCCAGTGCGTCCAGATTCATACATGGAAATAAATAATTTTTATACTATGACAGTCTATGAAAAAGGAGCAGAAGTGGTCCGTATGATTTACACACTTCTGGGGGAAGAAAATTTTCGTAAGGGCACTGATCTCTATTTTAAAATTTATGATGGTCAAGCAGTTACTTGCGATGATTTTATTAGTGCAATGGAAGAAGCCAGCAACAAGGACTTGAAACAGTTCAAGCGCTGGTACAACCAGTCTGGAACTCCAGAGCTTAGAATCAAAGGTAAACACGATAAAAATACGAAAAAATATACTCTCACTGTGCAACAGTCATGTCCATATACCCCAGGACAAAAAGGCTTTGGGAAAAGCCTCAATACAAATACTGACGAAAAGGAATTAATTGAAAAGGAACCATTTCATTTACCATTTGCAATGGGTTTGCTTTCAGCTGATGGTAAGCCACTTTCATTGAAATTACAGGGAGATAAGAAAGATGAATCAAAGAATACAGTTGTTCTTGAAATCCAACATGAGAAAGACACATTTGTTTTCGAAGATATAAACGATCCACCTGTTCCTTCTCTTCTACGTGGATTTTCCGCACCCGTAAAATTATATTTTGACTACAGCAATTCTGAGCTGGCTCTTTTACTGGCTTATGATACTGATAAATTTAACCGCTGGGAAGCAGGCCAACAATTGATGATTAAAGTTGTACTGGAACAAGTTCATAGATTTAAGCAGAAAAAACCTTTGGAATTATCTGGAGATTTGCTTGAAGCTTTTCAGAGGATATTACAAAACTCATCACAAAATGAACCAGCATTTTTAGCGCAAACCCTCAGTTTTCCCAACGAATCATATCTTGGAGAATTAATGGATGAGATAGATGTAGTTGCTATTCATGAAGGTATGAAATTCGTGCGAAAGCAATTAGCAAAAAAACTTTATGATCAATTTGAAAATATTTACAGGGTAAATCAAGAAAAAGGTTCATATAGTATTGATCCTGAATCAATGGGAAAACGCAGTTTGAAAAATGTCTGTCTTGGTTATCTTGCAGAAGAAAATTCTCCAGAGGCTATAAAACTTTGTTTTGAACAATTTAATAAGCATGGAAACATGACAGATGTAGTTGGAGCACTTAAAATACTTACAAATATTGATTGTCCAGAAAGGGGGTCTGCTTTAGATGAATTTGAAAAGAAGTGGAATCATAATACTGTTGTAATGGACAAATGGTTTACTCTTCAGGCAATTTCAATACTGCCCGGGACTCTACAAAAAGTCCGCAGACTTACAAAACATAATGCGTATGATGAAAAGAATCCAAATAAAATTCGAGCTTTAATCAGTGCATTCTCTCGTTATAATCAGCTTTGTTTTCACTCTGATGACGGTTCTGGATATGAATTTCTAACAGAGCAAGTTCTCAAGCTTGACCCATTAAACCCTCAAACAGCAGCACGACTTGTAAGTGTTTTCAATAATTGGAAAAAATTTAAAAAACATAATAAGATAAAAATAAAGGAGCAACTAAATCGGATTGTTAAAACAGCTGAACTCTCCGGAGATGTTTTTGAAATTGTCTCTAAAGCTTTAGGGAATAATACATGATTACTTAATTTTTCAATATAATATGGACCCAAAATTTTATAAATTCGATACAATAAGCCTTCACGGCGGTCATCGTCCTGACACTGCAACCAGGTCACGAGCTGTTCCTATTTATCAGACTACTTCATATATATTTCAGGACAGTGACCATGCTGCAGCTTTATATAATCTGGAACAGGGGGGACATATCTACAGTCGAATATCCAACCCCACCGTTGCAGTACTGGAGGAACGTATAGCCGCTTTGGAAGGTGGTACCGGAGCAGTTGCAACAGCTTCAGGACAAAGCGCATTATTCTCCGCAATAATGACACTAATGGGACAGGGTAGTCACATCGTTTCTTCTGCATCTCTTTACGGTGGAAGTGTAAACCTGTTCAAACACACTTTGCCTCGTTTTGGAATTGAAACAACATTTGTTGATCCTCGTAAAACTGAAGAATTTGCCCGAGCTATACGTCCCGAAACTCGATTATGTTTCGGAGAAATTATAGGAAATCCTGGACTAAAAATTTTAAACGTTCCTTCAGTTGCTAAAATTGCTCATGAGGCTGGAATACCTCTGATGATAGACGCTACATTTAATACTCCTTACCTTTGCAAACCTTTTGAATTGGGTGCTGACATTATTTCACATTCAATTACCAAATGGATGGGTGGACATGGTGTAGCTATAGGAGGAATAGTAGTTGAGGGGGGACGCTTTGACTGGGAAAAAGATGGGAAATTCCCTACCTTAACAGAGCCTTATGATGGGTATCATGGTATTAATTTTTTCGAAGAATTTGGACCACAGGCTTTTTCTATGCGTTTGCGATCAGAAGCAATGCGTGACATTGGACCTGCCATGAGTCCACAAAACGCGTTCTACCTGATACAAGGTTTAGAAACCCTTCCTGTAAGAATGGAAAAACATATGAAAAATACAAGTTTGATACTTGATTTTTTACAAAACAGTGAAAATGTTTCGTGGGTAACACATCCTAGTCTCCCAGACCATCCCGATTATGAACTCGCATCTAAAATACTCCCAAAAGGTGCTGGATCAATTATTGTGTTTGGTGTTAAGGGCGGAAATTCTGTTGGCGGGGGTCGCGAAGCTGGAGCCACCTTTATAAATTCTCTACAGCTTTCCTCACACCTTGCCAACGTTGGTGACGCAAAAACTCTGGTAATACATCCTGCAAGTACAACTCATGCGCAAATGGATGCAGAAACCATGATAAATGCTGGGCTAACGGAAGACATGATTCGTCTTTCTGTCGGTCTCGAAGATCCAATTGATTTAATAAATGATTTTAAACAAGCCTTACGAAAAGCTTCGAAAACAGTACAAAAAAAATAATTATGCTTATATATCGTATGTGGTCAATTCAGAAGATATCTATAAAGTAAATAATGGAATTAATCGTTAAGAACTCTGCTTTAGATAAAAAAGAGGTTATTTTTGCTACAACCGGAGGAAAAGATTTTAATCCTGAACTTCCTGCAATAATATTTCTTCATTGCGCAGGTGCAGATCACTCTATATGGTATTTGCAAACAAGATATTTTGCTTACCATGGTTATTCAACTCTGGCTGTTGATTTTCCAGGACACGGACGATCGGAGGGTGAATGTATTACAAGTATTGAAGAAATGGCAGAATGGATACCGGAGCTCCTAATTGCAGCAGGTGTTAAAAAGGCATCACTTGTAGGTCATTCTATGGGATCCCTTGTAGCGTTAGAATGTGCATCCCGTTTTTCAGAAATTGTAAGTTCCATATGTTTGATAGGATCTGCAGCAAAGATGCCTGTTCATCCGTTTTTGTTGGAAGAATCTCTTAAAGGGAAACAGCTTGCATATGATCTTGTTACTTCTTGGGAGCATGGACCAGCTGGACATTTTGGGAATCCCCCGGTTCCTGGAATGTCTCTTCTGGGAGGAGCCCAATCTTTACTTAATTCTGCTCCAAAAGGAGCTTTGGGGCTTGATCTCACGGCATGTAACAACTACCAAAATGGAATGAATGCTGCATCAAAAATAAGCTGCCCTGTTTTATGCCTTTCTGGAAGTCAGGATAAAATGTCTCCTTCTTTTGAAGGTATGAAGCTGGCAGAAGCTATTCCGGATGCAAAATTTCATATTATTGAGGATTGTGG
>PAZT01000029.1 GCA_002716165.1 Deltaproteobacteria bacterium
AATGTACCGTTAAGCTTTAGTACATACTCATTGATTTCTGGGATTGAATTAGGGTAATGAAAAAGGTTAGATGCAACAATAAGTTCTGCATTCTGATCTAGGCTAGTAAGGAAGATTTGTACTTTAACTGATCCACTGATAATCCACCATTCCTGATTGCTAACAAATGCTTTTTCCACATCCTCGTAAATGTGAAGAAAATCGGTTATCATGGCGCTATACTTGTTCAAGTATCCTCCATACTACTAAGGTATAATTGTTGGTCGGGAATACTTTACCCTTAAAAAATCCACAATTAAAATTTGGCAGAATTATTTTTTTTCGGGCAGATAATTAAGCAATTGTGCCGCTAACCCTGCAAAGAGAAAGGTCATCACTGCACCGGGAATAGTTGCAATGAAAAGAATCCAAGGGTAAAGAAAGAGATAAAAAATTTGCTCAGAAATCATATTACTCCATTTTTATCATATTTTTGTTGTAGTTTTTAAAAAGTTTTCATTTCTTTGATTGCAAGTTTAATTGCAGAATAATATCATTATTAACAAATCTTTTCAGGAATTAGTCAATATATTTCTTATAATTTGATTTAATAAAAATTGTATTATTTAAAGGGTAGTGAAACAAATATGTCCATTATTCTAAATAAATACGTATAATTGGTTTCCATCAAAAACTAGCAATTTAAAGGCTTTGGGCTATATTTATTTTATTGACCTAACTTCTTAATTGAGCTTTAATTCATGGCAGAAAAAGAAAATACTCAATTTTCTCCTGTACAGGATATATTTATTCCCAATATTAAGATTATTGGAGTAGGGGGAGCGGGAGGTAATGTTGTTTCACAGATGGCAGAAGAAAATCTTGACCAGGTTGAAACCATTATTTGCAATACAGATATTAAGGCCCTCAAGCGGAACAAATCTCACAAAAAAATAGAATTAGGTAGGCTACTGACTCGCGGTATGGGTGCAGGTGCACGACCGGAGGTAGGAGAAGGAGCTGCTGAAGAGAGCATTTCTGAAATTAGTGAAGCAGTTGAAGGTGCTAACATGGTTTTTATTGCTGCTGGTATGGGTGGTGGAACTGGTACTGGAGCTGCACCCACCATTGCAAAGATGGCAATGGAAAAGCAAATTCTTACAGTCGGAATTGTAACAATTCCTTTTTCCTTTGAAGGTACCAAAAGAAGGGACTCTGGATTGGCGGGAGTTGAACGTCTCAGAGAATTTACAGATACACTGCTTGTAATACCAAATGATAAACTTCTTGACGCTAGTACCCAGAATACCAGTTTTCTTGAGGCATTTAATATGGTCGACATGGTGCTTATTAATGCAATTAGGGGTATTACAATTCTTCTTAGTGGAGTAGGGGATATCAATGTTGATTTTGCAGATGTTCAGACGATTATGAAGGGCATGGGAAAAGCTGTGATCGGTCGAGGAAGAGCAAAAGGGAAAGACAGGGCAATCAACGCAGTAGAAGATGCCTTGCACGGTTCACTTATGGAAGATACTGATATACGTGGTGCAAAAGGAATTCTGGTGCATGTTAATGGGCCTAAAGACACCAGCGCCTATGAAATTCAGGAAGCAATGTCTCTTATAGAGGATATGGCTGATGAAGATGTTGAACTAATATGGGGTGCCACTTTCACTAAAACAGCAGGAGATGAGGTAACCATGACTGTGATTGCAACAGGATTAACCTGACTATAGCTCTCTGTATTTTTTTAAATTGAAAAATCCAGATGATTCAAGATGAGCAGAAACCCGATCAAAATTTTTCGCACTGACAACGGTCCCTGCCCTTATCTTGAAAAAAGAAATTGGCAGAACATTTCTTTCCAGACAAGTAAAATTCCTCCAGAGGGATACACATCACTTTTAAATCAGGGTTTTCGAAGGAGTGGATTCACTATATACCACCCGGTTTGTTTCAGTTGCCAAGAATGCATTCCAATACGAATAGACGCGCTAAATTTCAATAAAAATAAGGGACAGCGTCGTACTTGGAGAAAAAATACTGATCTTCGTGTTGAACATCAAAAACCTGAATTTAATAAAGAAGATTTTGCTCTTTACAGTCGTTATCAGAATGAGTGGCACAAAACAAAGGTAAAAATTAAGGAGCATGAGTATCTTGATTTTTTGATAGACTCACCAGTAACTACTGAAATTATGCGCTATTATTTAGAAGATAAGCTGATCGGCCTAGGATGGGTAGATCGTCTTCCGAAACTTCTAAGTTCAGTTTATTTTGTTTTTGATCCGGATTATGTTTCTAGAAGAATGGGCGTTTTTTCTCTTCTTTATGAAATAGAATATGCTCGCAGGCTTGATTTAAGATGGTTATACTTGGGGTATTGGGTAAAAAGGTCAGCCAAGATGAATTACAAGGCAGATTTTCAACCAGCGGAGTTACTGAGTGATTCCAAATGGATTCCCTTCAATTCATACTCTTCAAAATAGTTATAAGTTTCGACAATAGAAAATGAATAATACCAGCAAGGGATTTACTCATATCAAAAAGAATGACTTGCCGAATATGGTTGACGTTTCAGACAAATCTGTTACCGAGCGTAAAGCTGTAGCTATGGCACGTATTCATCTGGGAAATGAACTTGCGGAATTGCTAAAAGAGTTGGGAAGAACAAAAAAAGGACCAGTTCTTCAGACAGCAGTAATTGGAGGGATTCAGGGTGGTAAGCGTACGTCTGAACTTATACCTATGTGCCACCCAGTGCCACTATCCTCTATGAATGTGGATATTGAATTGGAAGGTGAGTATGCTTTAATAAAGGCAACAGCAAAAACCAAATCACGAACAGGAGTTGAAATGGAGGCTCTCACTGCTGTTTCAGTTGCTGCTTTAACATTTTATGATATGTGTAAGTCTGTTACAAAAAGTATGAAAATTGAGTGTGTATATCTGCTGGAAAAATCAGGGGGTAAATCTGGTGACTACCAGGTTAAAAAATGACGGCTAAAATAAATAATAATAATTTTTAATTAATTTTGGAAAGAAACAGGTTGCCCAAGGTTGTCTGAGAGCAAGTTTGCAAGACACGCGAAAAATTCTTGTTTTTCAGCTCTTGCGAACCATATCTCCTGATCAGATAAAAACTGGAAATGCCATGCCCTTGAATTACCTGCGAGCCAGATTTCCTTAATTGCACGCTGAGTATTTATTACAACTTTTTTTCCACTACTTTCAAAGTTAAGTACAAGTTTGTCAGGAGTATGATCGTAGTCGATATAATCTTCGTAGTCGTCCAGTTTATCCTCTACTCTCTGAAATAATTCCTCGGCTTTTTTTAAATATTCTTTATTTTCCATCTTTTTTATTGCAGGCAGATTGAGATTGAGAAAAAATGTAAACTTATACGTATCCTATTACTTGTGGCTTGATAGTCAATACAAAAACCTTCTCTTTAAATTTGCGTTTTCGGCACTTTTGTTTTCAAAATAAGTATCTTTATCTTACTAAAATCAGCATTAACCAAAAATTAATATGCAAATGAAATTTTTACTCAAATTAATTCTGTTTTTTTGTTTTTTAGCATTTGGTCCCTCTTCTGTAGTTGCTCAAGCACTTGAAACCACTGATTCAAGATATCCTGAACGCAAGTACAGGAGATTTCTTCTTCCTAATAAAATGAAAGTTATGCTGATTTCAGATAAAACTTTGCAACGTGGGGCAGCTTCGATGACAGTCTCGGTGGGCTCAATGAGCGATCCTGATAACCGTTATGGTATGGCACATTTTTTAGAACACATGCTTTTTTTGGGAACAGAGAAATACCCTGATGAGGGTAGCTACCAGAAGTTTGTCTCGATACATGATGGATTTAGCAATGCCTACACCGCAGATGACCGTACAAACTATCATTTTGAGATTGCATCAGATTATTTAGATGAAGGTCTGGACAGATTTTCCCAATTCTTCATAGGGCCGTTGTTTAATCAGGGACTGATTGAAAGAGAGCTTAAAGCTGTGAATTCAGAACACTCCAAAAATATTCCTAACGATTACCGCAGAATAAGTCAGGTTAAACGTAAGGCTTTTGTGGAAAATCACCCTGCCAGAAATTTTGCTACAGGTTCACTCGATACACTAGCAGAAGTTACAAGGAAAGAATTACTTACCTTTTATAATAATCATTATTCAAGCAACCGCATGATGCTTGCCGTTGCTGGGCCTCAAGATCTAGATATTCTTCAGAAATTAGTAGTCCCAAGATTTGCTTTAGTAAAAAACCTCAACTTAAATCAAATTAAGTTTTCATCTAAATATATGAATTCAACTAATCTTTTTCGTCTAATGCAAGTCAAGACTATAAAGGACTCAAGATCCCTGACATTGATGTTTGCATTACCAAAAACACTTCATTATTACAAAAGTCAGCCACTGGGCATGCTCGGTTTTTTGCTTGGACATGAAGGCAAAGGGAGCTTGCTTTCTCTTCTAAAAAGAAAAAATTTTGCAACAGGACTTTCTGCAGGTGGTGGAGAGTCAAATAATTCATTTTCCAGTTTTGAAGTAAGAATTCAACTCACGCCAAAAGGTCTCAGCAATTATAAAAAAATTATCGAAAATGTTTTCCAATATCTTAGTCTACTTCGTAAAACAGGATTACCCCCTTATGTTTATGAAGAGGTAAAAAGAATGTCGAAGCTCGATTATAGGTTTTCTGAAAAACCTGAAGGTACCTCTTTGGTCAATGTATTTTCAACATTGATGATGTACTATCCTTTTAGAACATTAGAAATTGATCCATACATTATTACAGATTTTAAACCAAGGATATTTGACAATATTCTTTACAGTTTAAGTCCTAATAACATGCTCGCTATATTAGCTGCGCGTGACTTAAAAACAAGTATGAAGGAAGAGTTTTATGGAGTTGAATATGACCTGACTTATACTAATCCTAAATTATTTAAGAAATGGCGAAATGCTAAAACTAATAATTTTCTTAAACTCCCAGAACCAAACATTTTCCTGCCAGAGGTTCTTGATATTCTTCCTTACAAAGGTAGGATAAAGTTGACTCATCAAACTATGAAAGGACTCGAGCAGGAAGGTATAAGTAAAAAATTGCTAAAAAAATTAGAATCGTCAAATGGAAAATTTTGGAGTTCTCTGGATGAATTGTTTAGTTATGTTGAAGCTTCTTCTGGAACAGAAAATTTAAACGATCAACGTGAATTATTACGAAAACATGTAATTGGAGACCCTGAGGTTTTAAAGGATGATATGTATGGAAAAATCTGGTTCCAGCAGGATTTTCGTTTCGAAACTCCAAAAGCGTATCTGAAATTTAGAATAAACACACCTAAAGTATATTCTTCTCCTCGAAAAGCAGTATTATCCCAGCTTTATGTTGATGCCATTAGTGAAGGACTTAATGAATTTGGATATCCAGTTAGGCTGGCTGGATTGGAATATGGTATTAATGTGGACAAAAAAGGTATAATTCTTACTTTTAGTGGATATTCAGACAGAATACTTGAACTGATAAAAAAAGTTTCAGGTCTTTTAAAGGAAATAACTGTTGATAAAAAAACATTCAATACTCTCAGGGAGGTTCGAGGACGTCGTTATCAAAATTTTCATTTTAAGCAACCATTTCAGCAGGCATTTTATTATAGAAGCCTGTTACTCGAAGAGAGAAAATTCTCCATCATGGATTATGAAAAAGTGATTAAGAAAATAAGTTTGAATGATTTGAAAAAATTTGCAAAAAAAATTTATGATCAAATTTATATTGAGGGTCTTGCCTATGGTAATCTAAGCAGGGCTTCTGTAATAGAAGCCACTAGAGTTTTAAGAGAAAAACTTTCGGGCAAATCTTTGTCAAAAAAAGAGTTTTTTCACGAAAGTGTTTTACAGCTTCAAGTTGGTAAATCTCATTCTTTCACACGCAAAATGCATGTTGAAAACTCTGCGTTGGTTATGGAAAATCAGGTTGGACAAATAAGTCCTAAACTTCAAGGGGTATTACTTTTGATAGACAATCTGTTGCAACCTCAATTTTATAATGAACTCAGAACAGGACAACAACTGGGATACATTGTTAATTCAGGCATAACATTATTGGATACAACTTTGGGTTTAATATTTATTGTTCAATCTGGTGAGTACAATACAGAAATTCTTGAAAAAAGGATCGATACTTTCCTTTTGAAATTTTTTAATTCATTAAAGGAACTTTCAGATACAGAATTTTCCAAAATTAAAAAATCAGTTTTGCATAGCAAATTGTTGAAAAGAAATTCTATTTCTGGTGAGGCTGAAAGACTGTTTTCTATAGCCTTCGAACGAAACGCTGAATTTGATTTAAATAGTGAAAATATTAAAGCAATAGAACAACTTAAGATTGAGGATATTATTCAAGTTGTTGACACTTATTTTTTGCCTTCAAAACAACGTAGACTTATTTTAAGAATGAGTGGAAAAAATCATCACGAAGGTCAATCTGGAGGTGAACCTATAGCTTCAATCAGTGGATTCAAAAATCTTTATTCATGTCCTATAAATTGTCTTCCTTAATCAACTATCAATAATGATTTTTATAGCAAAAAAATAAAAATTAATTAAAAAGTTTCTACTAATTCATTTCCTGAAACATGGTCAATGAATCTTTAAGATAAGTAAGCGTGTAAAAGATTTTCTTTTGTGGTATGAACTTTGCGAGTACTTTTTTTGGATGGTAATGATTGATTACAACATTAAAATATTTCAGGAGAATGAGTACTAAAAACAGAATTAACTTGGAAGTCGACCAGCATAGCCGTGTTGCGATTAAAGATGTTATAAGTCTGCTGAAGGGACTTCGAAGCGACGCTGTTATAAAGATCGTTCAGTCATCGGATTTGACTACTGAATCACATAAGTTAAATTCCAATGTAGAATTAGTTAAAAAGCCTCAGGATAATATTTCAACTCAGGACTCATTTAAAAAATCTCCATTAGTTAAAGGTAATACTATGTTGCCTCAAATTCGTGAATTGAACGAAATTGCTGGGCTACTTAGGAGCATGGATATGCAACAAACACAGACATCTTCCTAGATTATACCTAATTGTTTGAGCCGTTTCTTGTAGGAAATTATAGCATTTTGAGGAATTGATAGACCAGCTTCGCTTGCAGTGGCACTAATTTTTTTTGCAGAAGAGAATGGTTGTTCGCGCAAAATTTCGAATAAAAAACTCAAACTCTCAGTATCAAGTTTGCTGTGAGGAGGTGTTGTAATTTGTTCAATTGTATTAATGCTGGTGTTATATGCACTAGCAACTTCTCTCCAGTTATTTTCATCAAGAAGTTCAAGTATTTCCCTCTTTTCTACTTTACTTATTTGATTAAGCCCTCTTAGGACAGTTACACCACTTAGTTTGCACCATCTTTTTAATGTTATTTCTGTTACGCCTACTTCGGAGCAGATATCTTCTAAAGATTCTCCCGCTCCAATTCTGCCTACTAATAATTCACGTTCATGATTAGTGAATTGGCGAATTTTTCTAGTCTTTGTTTGTTTATTATCTGATGCTAGTTTCCTATAAATAGATTTAACTTCAGAAATTTTTATACCAAATATTTCTGCTACTTCATCAATATTTTTGCCCTTATCAAGTTCAATTGCGACTTGGATTGTCATTAGCTCTTGAATATTTTTATTTATTGATTTTGACATTATAAAAAGTCTCAAAATTAGAAAAAATTTTTAATTTGTAATGGTATCATTTAAATAAAATATTTTTTTATACATGGTCAAGACATTCTTGACAAGATGTGCTTCCTTTGCAATGCTGAAATTATATTTTGTATAAATACAGCTCATTAAAAAAATTAATTTGTTTTATGGAGTAAGATTTATGAAGGAAAATTATAATTCGATCATAGAATTTCGGATAATTCCAGAGTGTCTTGAAAAAATAAGCGAAGACGGTAAAGTTTGGTTAGCATTAGCAATATCAAATATCCTTATTTCTGATAAGGAACTTGCTCCAGAAGAGAAAGGTTACTTCAAAGACGCACTAATGATGGTTGAAAATGAAGACTTGCGGAAACAATTACTTGAAGCAATTGAAAACCGAGAAATTTTGGAAATGGTAGATTTGACTGAGGATCGAGAGTTTGCGGGGCATTTTTTCTTCTTTTTGGGGATGCTAATTGCTGCAGATGGAAAGATAAAAAATTCTGAAGTAAAAATGCTTTCAATAATTTGTAGGAAGCTTGGTTTCCCTAAAGATTATTCAAAAATGGTGCTGAGTTGGGTTTCTGAATTGATAAAGCTCAATAATGATAGGAACAGGATAATTGAAAAACTTAAAGAATTAAAACCAGTATTTGTATAATTTTAAATATTTAAATTCGAAATAATTATAAATTTTCTAGTGAGTTTTTAATGTCTCTTTTAATTTGTTTACCAAATAAATTTCAACCTCAATTATTAAGCAATGCCCTAAAATCGCTTGATTCTGAGTTACATATTGAAATTGGTAAGGAGCATGTAAAAAATAATTCATCAGTAGAATTTGCTGTAGACTGGAAAAATCATGAGGGACACTTACTTAATTATCCAAATTTGAAAGCAATTCTATCTTATAGCCATGGGGTAGATAATTTATTATCAAGTACTGAACTGCCGCAAGGGATACCCATTGCACGATTAAAAGATGAAACAATGGCAAAATTGATGAGTGAGTATTTACTGGCGGTTGTACTTCTCCATCGAAGACAATTACTTAATTATGCTAAAAATCCAGAATTCAGTAACTGGGGTACATCCAAATATCATCCAGGTAACCAAATTGGAATTCTTGGTTTGGGTTATTTAGGACAGGCATCAGCAAAAATGTTTCTAAGAATGGGATTTGATGTCGCTGGATGGAGCAGAAGAATTAAGCAAATTGAAGGAATAAAGTGTTTTTCAGAAACCAAAAGTCTCTTAAAAATGCTCTCACAAACTGATTATCTAATCAATTTATTGCCTAATACTTCTGACACGCTTGATTTTTTGAATTATCAAATCTTAAGTATGCTCAAAAGAGGTGCATATGTTATTAATGTCGGTCGTGGGAAAACACTTGTTGATGAAGATCTGATTGAGTTACTGGATAGTGGTCATCTCTCTGGGGCCTGTCTTGATGTATTCCGGACTGAACCATTGCCTTTTAAACATAAATTTAGAAATCACAACAAGATTCTTATAACACCACACAACTCTAGCATTACTCAAGCAGAGTTTGCTGCTCCACAAATCCTTGAAAATTATAGAAGAGCTATATCTGGGAAAAAACTTTTACACCTAGTTGACATGAAACATGGCTATTAACTCATGAACCTTTATTTAATGCCTGTTAACACTACAATATTTGTTCTGTTATTTACACTAGGGAGTTTTTTTTTGTTTTCCTGTGGTATGCGTACGGCACCTGTTTTTATTCCAGAAAAAAAATCAAAACAAACAATTTCAGATTTAAAAGTACAGCAGCGAGATAATCGTGTCCGCCTATCTTGGAAAATAAATCATAAAGAAAGAATTAACAGGCTCAAGATGCTTGATAAAGAAATAGAAGCGGGAGATTTTTTTCTCATTCATCGGATAATAACCAAGGTTAATTGCAGGAATTGTGAGCCAAGGGAATTACCTGATTTAAAAGTATTGGTCAAAGGAGACTCACTAATTCAATATAGGAATCAAGTATTTTTTTATCTGCAGTTTCCTGAAACAGGCTTAAAAATTCATTCCTTCCAGATTAGTCACTTAGGCCCTGATGGAGAAATATTCTCAAAGTCAAAATCTGTAAGTTTGAGAAGGAGTAATGTTTTTCCGAAACTCCCTTTACCAGAACTGAAAATTGTTCAAATAGAAGATCAGAGTCAAATTTTAAGATTTCCTTTTGGAAAAGTTGTACAGCGTAAAAAAATTGAGGTTTTAGACGGTCTTAAAATTGATCAATTGAACGAAGAAGAAAAAAAAAAGAAATCTGAAGTAAAAAATATAAAAATAGAGCCTCTAGCAGAATTTAAATTATATACTTTAAGAATTTCATGGTCTCAAACTTTAAATCATAGTTTGAAGGTTTTTACTGGAAAGGGAGATTATTTTGATGAAAAGAAATTATACCGAAATCATCTTTATCGCACATTAAATAGTGAAAATTGGCCGGAAACACCTATTAATACTAAATCTGTTTCTGACAATTATTTTTTGGACAAACTAAAAATGCAAATTAATGATGTAAGTCCGCCTCTTTTAGCAGATACTCACCCTGATATCTTACCACCAAGAATCTCATTTTATATTGATTTATCAGTCAAATATGTAGATACTTGGCATTATAATCTGCGGTTAGTTGACCGTTTTGGGAATGAAAGTGATGCATCAGAAAGTGTCAGCTTTTATTGGCCAAAATCGGCTTTTTTTGCGAAAAATTATGGGAAAAAAAATTTAGTCCCCCACACTGATTGATCCGTGAAAAATATTTATTTTTTCTTAATTTTAATTTTAATAATACCTATTGCTGGTTGTAATGAAAACGGCAGGAATGCGCAGGAAATATTGCTCACTAACGAAAATGTTTACAGTTATATTGATCAGCAAAAAGAGATTGTTGACTCTGAACAGAGTAATGCATCAGCACATTATAATTTAGCAAGGTCATTTTATTTCATTAAAGAGTACGATAAATCAGAACATCATGCTCGTAAAGCTACACGATTTGATCCACTTAATGCAGCTTATTACGAGCTCCTTGGGAGCCTTGCTTTTGTACTTGAGCGCTATGGCGACGCCATCACAGAGTTAGCTACTTCGGTCAGAATTTCTCCTGAACGTGTTTCAGTTTATTTGAAACTAGCTGCAACATACGAAAAAATAGATGATTATGGTAGAGCTGTTTCATCTCTGGTTCAAGCACTTCAAATAGATAGGTATTATGTTGAAGCTCTTTACCGTCTATCTAGCATATATTTACGACAGAGGGAGTTTGAAGGCTCATTGCGTACACTTGAAACTTTACTGAAACTGGAGCCATTAAATAAAGAAGCTATGTTTATGAGAATTCAGACTTATTCTCTGCAGGGGAGCTACTACTATGCGCAAACCTTGGCTGAAGAAATGCTGAATCAATTTCCTGATTATGCTCCAGTAAGGAGAGAGCTAGTCAGGATTAAATTTGCTCAGCACCAATGGCCTGAAGCGCAGGCCATGCTGACCGAGCTAAAAACTAAAAACAAACTTTCTGTTGAAGATCAGCTTATTGAGGCTTATTTACTAATTCATCTTAAAAAGGAAAATGAAGCACGCAAGCGCTTTGAATCCATTATTAAGAATATGCCCAAAAATGTGGATGCTATAATGGGTTTAGCTGTTCAATTACTTCGTAAGGGATTTTTGGATGACTCACTCAGCTGGCTTAATAAAGGACTAGAAATAAATCCTCATCAGGCTAAAGCCCATTATCTACGTGCATCAATATTATTTCGACAGGGTGATTATTTGCAGGGAGATCTTGCTATCGCACGAGCATTGGAATTAGATCCTGCCAATCCTTCATTCCAGCTTTTATTTTTGCGCAGACAACTTATGCAGGGAGAGTTGGCAGTGGTTGAAAAACAATTAAAGAGAATTCAGGAAAAGCATCCACTGAATACTGAGGCTTTGCTGCTTCAAGCAGATTTGTATAAAAACCGAGGCAACACAGATGAATCGGAGAAATTACTTAGACAAGCAATTTTGGTACAGGATTCACCTTCTATTCATTTTTCCTTGGCAAGGGTTCTATTTCAGCAAAGTAAGTATAGATCGGTTTTGGAGGTTACAACGCCTTTGATGGATGTATTATCAGGTAATTGGGAAGTTATCTATTTGCATGCCTTGACATTAAGTCGTATAGAAAAATACGAAGAGGCTCTGAAGATAAGTCAGCCATTTTTAAATAGAAAAGAGAGCCAGGGTTATGCCCATAGGCTGGTGGGAGATTTACTGCGTTACAAAGGAAAAGAGGATGAATCACAAAAAATTTATCGTGAGGGACTCGAACAGTTTCCAGGCCACCTGTTTCTGGTGGATGGATTAAGTTCATCATTAATGATTACTGAAAATTGGGTACAGCTTGAGGAACTTTTAGAAACTATTTTGGAACAAAGTCAGAGACTTGAAGGTAATCCTCCAATTCAGCTTATTTTTTTGGACAGATTGGCAGTTACATATGAGCGTCTGCAGAAGAGAGAGAAAAAACTTCAAATTTTGAGGGAATATCATCAAAATAATGATCCTCTGACAGCTGCACAATTGAATTCTTTGGAGGAGCAACTTTTGTTCCCTTTTTCATTGCCTTCTCTTGAAAAATCCCTGTCTCCATTATTAATACCTTAAGTTATAAATTAAAAATACTAAAAAATTTTTCAAATGGTTGTTAAAAATAAAAAAAATAGAAGACAAACATCTGCCTTTCATGCTGCTGAAGTAATGTCGCACGATCTATCCTTGCTTAGAGGTAAGAAATTTTCTAATTATTTTGATGATTCAGAGGTACAAGGGCTATTACCATCTCATGATGTAGAAAAAGAGGTACAGCAATTAAAGAGAATTGATGTTGATTCATATATTCAAAGAGTTGTAAATCCCTCTGAATCAAAAAATAGACCTAGTGCACCAGAAATAATAAAGCAGTTAGGGAGTAAAATAATTTCTGAGGAAACAGATGGACCTTTATATACAGCCGAAATTGAAATTATTATTTCAGATCAAACCCGCAGGCTGGGATTTATTGCCCAGAACCACAAAATACAAAACGGTGTGTGGTATCCAGTCCATCATCGTAAAGCTGCAGAGCAAATACGGTTTTTTGCATCTCATAGTATTCCTTTGGTTACATTCATGGACACACCTGGAGCAGCTGCAGATGCAGAAGCAAATTTAGAAAATCAATCTCATAGTATTTCATTTTTGATTAGCGAGATGGCAAACTTGCAGCTCCCTGTTATCGGAATTGTCTTCGGAGGTGGTTTTAGTGGTGGTGCAATTCCTCTAGCTACAGCAAATATACTTCTTTCTGTCAGGGAGGGAGTATTTAACACAATTCATCCAAAAGGATTAAGCAATATTGCTCGTAAATATGATCTTTCATGGCAGGAGTCTGCAAAACATATAGGAGTTTCCGCATATGAACTCCAACATCAAGGATATTTTGATGGAATTATAGACTACTCATATGATCAGCCTCAAAAAGTAAAAAATATTAGAGATGCTATTGTAGGTTCTGTTGAAGCTACAGAAAAAAACTCTTGCAAATTTTTGCATGAAAATGATTTCTTTTTCGATCATTATCGAGACAGTATCTATCACTATCTAAATCCGTCAAATCTATTAATTGAAAGTAACCGTGTGACAGATCGTTCACCTACAGGGACATTGAATATTTTTGGTGATGTTTACCGTTTCATGCGGTACCTGAAATTACGTCAGCGAATCGTAAGCCGTTCTATTGATAGCTACTCGCGACTTAGTGCTCGTAAAACTCCAGTTGGGAAGTTACAGGAACGTTTAAAAACAGAAAGACAGGAAAAGTTTAAACAATGGTATAAGTCTCCATTGGAGGTTCGCTATCAGGAAAAACTTAATAAGCGGTATGAGCAATTTATAAGCTCAAGGGAGGATAGGGAAAAAGAACGAGGTAAATTTGTTGCTTTTTTTATTGGAGATCCCCGAGAGAATTATCAGAAATCCATAGATGATCTGACATTAGAAATTTTATTACATCTATATAATTATTGGATGGATAGTACTTCGGAAAACCTTAAAGAATTAAATAAACAGCTTAGCAAATCAACTCTCCATGATCATCCACCTCATAATCCTGATTTGTTAGACTTACTGAGAACTACTGAAATATACCAAAGTTTTCAGATTAATTACCAAAATATACTTCTTTTCGATTTGCTTTACAATCAGGTAATTGAAGCGCTTCCAACTATAGCCAATGAGCTGAAAGGAACAAATCAAATTTCACAAAAATCTGTAGAACATCTTTTTGAAAAAACTGTTGAAGGTGCAATAAAAGAATTTGAAAAGAACTCTGTACAACATGAAAGCAAAAACGTGAAATCACAGTTTTTCAAATGGCTCGCAAGTTTTATAGAGCGCAAGGACTGTGATGTTGTTTTGGGTACCATTAGCGAATGGAAAAAGGTCGTTTTTCCCAGAATGAGTCCACCACTTTTTGGGGTAGTAAGATATTATTTTTCCGGATTGCTCCCATCATTGTACGCAGCGCAACAGAAGAAGGGTCGTTTTCAGGGGAAAATAACACCACGCAACATAGGTATAAAAGATTTTTGGAACCGCTTGGATCAATCATATAAAGATCTTTTGATCCAGAATCTTTTGAGGGAATACAAACGCAACGTTATTACTCCTAAAAAAATTATAGATCATTTTTTCAAAGATTTTAAAGAGCTATATTCTGATAGGATAACTTCAAATCCTGTCAAGTTCCCAGGCTTCAGGGGGGCTATTGAAGATGCCTTACAAAATGGGGTTGTACCATGTGGAGTGATAACTGGATTGGGTACTTTTGCTGGGGAAGATAATTCGGATTCTTCTAAAAATAAAGCTCCAAAATCAAAAAAAGTAAAAAGAGACTACCGAGTAGGACTAGTTATAAGTAACGTAGAGTTTCAAGCTGGTTCTTTCGATATGGCTAGCTGTGAAAAAGTTTGCAGACTGCTTGATGACTGTGCACGATTGAAATTGCCTGTTATATTTTTTATTTCTTCAGCAGGAATGCAAACCAAAGAAGGAGGGGGATCATTATTTTCCATGGCAGTTATAAATGAGCGCATTACGCGCTTTGTTAAAGATTTAGATCTTCCAGTAGTATGTTTTGGATTTCGTGACTGTACTGGAGGTGCTCAAGCAAGTTTTGTAACTCATCTGCTTGCCAAAACTTACTATTTTTCTGGTGCGCAAATACCCTTTGCTGGTCAGCTTGTAGTAGAAAGTCATCTGCCTGCGCATTCTACATTATCAAATTATTTGTCTAATAATCCAGGAACAATGGATGCACTAGTGAAAAATCCTTTTGATAAGGGGATTGATAAAAAGCTGCATGAAATTGATCCTCAAATACCTGTTGCTCAATTTTCAGTAGAGGAGGTAATTTCTCGAGTTTTGTCCGGAGAGTACCAGATATCTGTTGAAGAAGAAGTTAAAGCATATTCTACGCAGGAAAATTTACATATAGGGGATATTAAACGTATTTTGATTCATGCTCGAGGATGTACTGCCACTAGGTTGATTCAAGGTTCACAAGTCGCTGGAATGGAAGTTGTGCTCGTGGCCTCTGATCCAGATATGGAAAGTTATCCAGCTACTTTACTCAATGAAAAAGATAACTTAGTATGCATTGGGGGTGAAACTCCACAAGACAGCTATTTAAATGGAATGAGCGTCATCAGAATTGCAGAGCAAGAGGAAGTCGACGCAATTCATCCTGGAATTGGTTTTTTATCTGAGTCTCCTCATTATGCACGAATATGTCGTGAACATGGTTTTAATTTTGTAGGACCGCGTGCTGTAAATATGGATAGAATGGGAAATAAGTCAAATGCTATCGCGACAGCAAAAAATTTAAACATACCTGTTGTTCCAGGCAGTGATGGGGCTTTGATGGATCCATCACATGCGATGATAGTAGCTTCAGAAATTGGGTTCCCAGTTTTAATTAAAGCTGCACATGGAGGAGGGGGGAAAGGTATTGAGGTAGTTAAAGATCCAGACAAATTTCAATCTACTTTCACTCGAATGTCTCAGGAGGCTTTAAGTGCATTTGGTAACGGCGATTTGTATCTGGAAAAATACATTGGCTCAATGCGCCACTTGGAGGTTCAGATTATAAGGGATATGCATGGTAATTCAAAATTGTTTGGCATTCGTGATTGTTCAATTCAGCGGAACTATCAAAAACTTATTGAAGAAACAGCATCTGGAATTCCGAATAAAATTAGGGAGCAGGTATACCGTTTTTCAGAAAAATTAATTGCGGAAATTGATTACATTGGTGCAGGAACAGTAGAGTTTATTTATGATTTGATAGAGAAGAAAGTATATTTTATGGAAATGAATACACGTCTTCAAGTTGAACATCCTGTCTCTGAGATGGTATCTGGAGTGGATTTGGTAAGTCAACAATTTGAGGTTGCACAAGGTAGAAATATAAAAAATTTGGATTTTAAACTAAATGGACATGCTATAGAATTAAGAGTGATTGCTGAGAAAGTTGATCTAAATGATAATGGTGAATTATTATTTGTTCCAGATCCCGGTCATGTAACAGAAGTTTACTTTCCAGAAAAATCAAATGTGAGGGTTATTCAAACGATTTCTTCTGGATCAGTGGTATCCCCATTTTATGACAGCCTTGTTGCTCAAATAGTATGTTGGGGTAGATCACGAAGTGATGCCATCAATCGTTTAGTTGATTATTTAAAACGGGTTAGAATCCATGGAGTTTCAACAAACCTTGCTCTTAATCGTGCAATTTTGAAGGATGATATTTTTAAGAAGGGAAGTTTCAGTACTGGATTCCTTGCTGATTTCTTTAAGCGAATCAACTCTAAGAAACTCTTAAGTGAATCTCTTAGGGATTCCGGATCTTTAAATAAATCTGTAGATACTGAATCCATCAAACTTGAAGGATCAGATGAGCTAAAAGTACTTTCTCCTCAAATGGGAGGCTTCTATCGTGCTCCATCACAAGATGATGAACCGTTTGTAAGTGAAGGACAGGTCATTGATGTAAACGAAACACTTTGCCTAATTGAATCTATGAAAGTATTTACGGAATTAAAACTTGCAGACTATAAAAGTTCTGACGGCAATACTCTGTTTTCAGATGATGTAAAATATAAAGTCAAAAAAGTTATTGCAGAGGACAAAAACACTGTCAATCAAGGTGATTTGCTATTTGTTATGTTGCCTATTGTTGTCTAATTATCAGCAAATTATCATGAGTCAGCTATTAGAAACTAATGCAAATAATCCTCCACTACCTAATGTTGGATTAGAAAAAATTCTTCATCCTGTCTCTTTAGAAATAGAGATTCTCGAGTCTCAGATAATCAGTGATATAAAAACTGATATTCCATTACTAAATAATGTTAATGAATATATTATTAGTTCTGGCGGCAAGCGTCTGCGTCCAACATTGGTTCTTTTAGGTGCTGAAATGTTTGAGGGGATTAATGAACAGGTAATTCAGGCTGCAAAGGTAATTGAATACTTACATACCGCAACACTTCTTCACGATGATGTAGTTGATGGGGCTGAAACTAGAAGATCGAAACAGGCAGCTTACAGAATTTGGGGAAATGAAGCAAGTGTTCTTTCTGGAGATTATCTTTTTGCAATGGCTTTTTACCTGCTTACCAAAATGCGAAACAAAGAAGTTTTGAGTTTGATGTCGGAAACAACTACGAGGATGGCACGTGGAGAATTATCACAGCTAACTAGTTCTTTTGGTGAAAGTGATGAAGAATATTTTGAAATAATCATAAACAAAACCGCATGTCTTTTCGCTGCTGCAATCAAAACAGGGGCATTATTGGGGGGTGGTTCATTAGATTCTGCAGGATCGCTTTATGAATATGGTATGTCTTTAGGTATTGCTTTCCAGATTGTAGATGATGCTCTAGACTATACTGATGAGCATAAAACTGGGAAACCAGTTGGAGGAGATTTGCAGGAACGAAAAATTACCTTACCTTTGAGGCATTTGTTAGAAACAGCTAATATCTCAGACAGGAGAAGACTGGACAATATTTTATCTAATCAAAAGATTGAAAAGCCTCAAATTGAGGAAGTAGTTAATATGATGAAAAATTATAACTCCATCCAGCATACTCTGGAGTGCTCAAAAAACTATTCTCTTGAGGCTCAACGTAGCTTAAAAAAATTCCCAAGATCAAGTATGCGTCAAACTCTTTTTGAAATTGCTGATTTTGTTGTCTCAAGGCAAATATAAATTAGTTGGGAAATTATGCCCTATTTTTCCTCTTTTAAAACTGAGTGACGACTGTATAAGTCCCGCCACCGAATAGCCCGGCGAGAAGCCTCTCCAAGAGACACTAAAATATCCTGAATTTTAAGTGGTTTTTCAAAGAAATCATATGCACCTTCTTGCATACATTGTATTACTCTAGGCAGGGTACTGTGCGATGTCATTACAAAAATCTGCATCAGGGAGTTCATTTTTTTTATTTCTACTAACAATTCTAATCCACTCATTTCGCCCATCATAATATCAGTTATCACAACGTGAAAAAAACTTCGCTGTAATGTATTAAGAGCCTCCTCAGCGCTTTTAGCAGTGTTTACGTGAAATCCTTCTTTCTCTAGTGATTGTCGGAGAACCAAAAGTATGTTTTCATCGTCATCAACAATCAAAATGCTTAATTTAGGTTCAGTTGCGTTTACCATAGTGAGTTTATCAGGTTAATATTAGTTTACTACTTCTGTCAAAGATCTTAAAAATTCTATACGGTTGCGAGCTTTCATGGCAGCATTACCAATTAAAGCCGCGTCACAAGGAATATTCAAAATGCATTTAACATCTTCAGGAGAGTTAATACAACTGGCGCTGATCAAAAGTTTCCCTGGCTGTTTCTTCCATGATCTTAACTCAGAATAGCGTTCCCACCATTCTAAAATTACATTAATGCTACCTTTTTCGTAATTCTCATTAGGTTCTTCTGGAATTGATGCGATAGGTCTGTTATTTATCATCAAAATATCTGGGTTAACACCAAGTACTTTTGGAAGTTCATTCTCAACAGAACATTCAACTACGGCATTAAGGCCAATATCTTCAGCTTCTGTTACAATTTTTGATAATTCTGTTTGATTAAAATAATATGCTAAAATTAAAGCTGCACTTGCTCCACGTAACCGGCCTTCCAATAGTTGATAAGAATTAATTATGAACTCTTTATGCAATAAGGGCAATTTTGTAACTTTTGAAACATTTTCAAGATTACTCAGGGAACCACCAAACCATGTTTGATCGGTTAAAACAGAAATTGCTTTTGCACCTCCGTGTTCAAATTCTTTGATTAGAGTTTCAATTTCAAGTTTATTTACATTTATGCGTCCTGGTGCTCTGGCCTTTACTTCCACTATGAGTGAAATTGGCTCTCCTTGATTGCGGATTAGTCTTTTGCGAAAATCGGGAGCTTTTTCAAGATTATTAACTTCAGAGAGCAAATGATCTTTTTTTATTGTTTTTTGGCGATTTAAAACCTCTTCTTGTTTTAATTCACGAAGTTTATCTAAAAAAGTTCTCACAGGAATTCAATCAAATTAATCTTTTTAAAGTATCTTTTTCAGTGAGTGAGAAAAAAAATCACTCTTTTTAAACAACCAGCATGCCTTTGAACAACTTCCGATTCAAGCAAAATTTTGTCAATTCTTAAATTATTGTTATAATTTTTGATCTAAATATTTAAAATGGTTTAAACAGTCTTTAACAAGCATTTTTTCAATTTATTAAAAAACAAAAAATTATTTGTGGTCTGTAACTTGCAGCATTACTAATTAATGTCATTACAATACAAAAAATAATTTATTAATTAATTATAAAAATCAATTATTTAGGAGAACAATAATGAGTGTTTCACGTGATCAAGTAAATGATGCAATGGTTCGTTTTTTAGAACGTGGCGGTTCAATTCGACGCTACGAAAGAGTTGTAGGTGAGCCAATTTTAGGCAGTGATATATGGCTTACAGAAGATACCATGGAGCTGATAGAAACTAATGACTCTGATTTCTGGGGCTAATTAATTTATACAAAACTTGCTATAAACTAAATCTGACAAATCAATAATCTTATAGTTTAAAGTATTTCTTCAAAAGAGAAGAATCAGGAGTAAAAATGGGTGTTTCCAGTGAAAAAATCAATGATGCAATGGCACGATTTATAATGAGCAGATACCAGCGTACAGTCCATGTACCTGATATGAGAAGTGGATTAGTATTCTCCCAGAATACCATGGAGCTTATTGAAACGCATGATTCTGATTTTCTGGGATAAGATTTCTTAAAAAGACCTTATTCTAAAATTCCATTACAATTTGTTTGGTTTGTAGTTGAAGTATGTAAATGATAAAACATTTTCCACTGTGAATTCATTATATACTTACTATTAGCCAGAATCTTTAAAGCAGATGAAAATGTGTTTTTTCTTAGAATCATGACTTAATTTAAGAAATATAACTCGGCAAAGTTATCACAAATTTTTTAGCCCTAAAAAATCTGTTAGACACTTCTCTGGGACTGTTCAAATAATTTCCAGCAAATAATAGGAATTTCTTTTAGTATGTCAGTATTATTGATGCTATAAACTTTTGCTTTTGTAAATGCTTGAGCGTTTTTTTTTCTAATTTTGCTCTTAATTATTTTTTCTCCTCCCCAAAAGTCTCCTTTTGAAATAAGATGCTTTTTTGAAGAGGTGTTACTTTGCATACCATTAAGCTCAATTTTACCTTCCTTAACTAACATTAGTCCATCATAAACTATTTTCTCACCTTTTGAGTAATTTTTGAGTGTCATATTTTGTGCAATTTGACTCTGAACCGGTGATGAAATTGATTCCCCAAATAACCAAGTTTGTTGAAGAAACTCGGTGATTTCATGGGTTTTTTTAAGTTGTTCCATCAATTTGTTTCGATGTACAAACTCTTTGAACAAAATTTCTGGAATTCTTAATGTTTCAATGTGACTTAATGCACGGTATATCCCAGTACTTTTAAGGCCAAACAGAACTGCAAGGTCTCCTATAAGAGTTCCGCTTGATAACTGATAACTCGTTTTTTCTTCTGAAGAAAGGAATTCTGCAACACCGGTCAGCACTAGAAAGGCATGATCTGGGATTTCCTTATCCTTTAACAAAATTGTTCCGGGACTGACTAGCTCACGTTTGCAATTAAGCAGCATATGTATTTCACCTTCTTCAACGTTCGGATAATATCCCTTGAGGTAAGAACCTCCAAATTCAAGAGAATAATCTTCATGACCTTCAATTAAAACATCAGTGCTACCAAAAGTTACCCCACATCCAATTAACTGTTCTTCCTTTGATAGCTTATGGGCGGTGTGAGCTAATATGATTTTTTCTGATTTGTCATCCTTGAAATCATTAGCTTTGCCGTGAATAATTCCTCCCCCGATATCAATTTTCTTTACTTGGACCGGAAGTAGGTAATCTTTCCAGACCTTATTCTTTAATTTTTTGCTTATTCCTGGTTTTTTCTTATTTTCCTCGAGCATCTTATTAAGTACATCATGAGATGCTACATCCGCTAAATGTGCGTAAGTCGCATACCCGGTTTCCCAAAGTGTCCTGAAGAAGAGGATATTTGTTTCAACGGGATGAGGTGAATATACTGGCTTTACTTCAAGTCCATCAATATTGTTCCATTCATCAAACTCAAGGTCGCAAACATCGAAATATTCTGCAAATGTACTTTCCTCAATTGACATAAGTGAAGATAATTTTTTTGTCACTGAGGCACGCACCATTTGAGTGGAATAGTATTTAATTTTATGGTTTGTGTGGATAAGTGTGGTAAGTCCAGCAAAATGATCATCATGGGAGTGTGTATGAAAAATTCCTTCTACTTCATTTACATCAACGCCAATGGCATTGAGTGTATGCGCAATGTTAGGGCCAACATCAATTAGAAAGATTTTCCCTTGAAAGCAAATAACACTTGCCATACAGGGACGATCAATATCCCAGCCGTCCCCCTCTCCGGTATGGACCACTGAAAAATAATCACGCTTGAAATAATGATTTTCAAGTTGGTAGGGAGTCTCATAAGTTTCATTTTTAGCTAGATTCAGATCTATTTCAACAACCTCATCTTTATAAATAAATTCGTAACAGTTTATCCCCTTTCTTACTACTTTAACTCCGTTAATTACTTCTACAGGTTCATGATCAACAATTACTGAATGCAACAAATCGCTACTAGGTTTTATTTCTCCAAATGCAAAGAATAGCTTTATTCTCATCATCTCTTTTGCTTGCTCTCTAGGTAAGCCCGAGGCCATAATTTCTTCTAGACTCGTCAAACCATAATTGCCGCTATAAATGTAATTCATCTGAGCATTTACAACGTTTTCTTGTCCTATTAGTAGAGGTTTTACACCAGTATTATTTGGGTGATTTGGTAGGATCATACCTTGTCGGTAAAGCATCTGTAGTACTGGGAATTCTGCTAAATTTGCAAAGTCTCCTTTTTGAACACTAAGGTCTGAAAGAAGGATGGCATTAGGTCCCGTTTCATTAGTAATTTTGCCATGGGAATGGTGTTTTTGGTCTGATTCAGAATTGTTTTCTAATTCATAATCACGAATCTTACCTGCTTTCATCAAGTGTTTGACGCTGTCTGCTGGGCATCCACATAGTACAAACAATTCTGCTTCTGGAATCTCCAACCAGAAAACGCCAGTAGATATTTTCGTCTTAGAAATTTTTGACATTTAGATATTCAAAAAACACCCGTATTTTTATTTAAGTTTCAAACTGGATTAACCTCCACTGACTGGAGGAATCAAGCAATATTCTTCACCATCTATAACTAAAGATGATTTTTCAATATATCTATCCCGATGAGCCAGCCGAGTTGATTTTAATATTGGTTCAGCTTGAGGATAATTTTGAGACAGCAATTCAATAACCATCATGGCAGTGCATTCCTCAGGAATTTTTAGCGAAATTGGCTCATCAGAAATTATTTCTTGGAGCACAGCATAGCAGATCAACTTGATTTCCACAAATCTATAAGATAATGAAAATTAAATGAAAAAAGAATATTTTCAATTTTAATTTAAGCTTCTAATGCACTATTAAGAAACTTTATTTTAATACGATATGGCCTCATCTAAATCAGTAAAATAAGCACAACCAGTGAATAATTCAATATCAATGGACCGGAGATTATAAAAACTGCTAAAGCAATTCTAAACTTTTGATAATTACATGAAAAACATTTTTTATTAAGCTTTTAAAGAAATAATAAAAATATTGTTCACAATAGAAGAATATTTCTAAGTCAGTCAATTTCTTAAGGTTGCCTGAAACTCATTTGCAAGACGCCTAACAATTTTTTCTCTTATCTTTCCTACTTCATCGTCTGTAAGTGTTCTGTCGGGTGCCTGAAAAGTAAGTGAGTAAGCCAGACTTTTTTTCCCCTTATCGACCTGTTCGCCTTCATATATATCAAAAAGAGTGGCTTTTTTAAGCAATGGGTTTCCTGTTTTAAGAATCACAGGTGTAATTTTCTCTAAAGGCATGCCTGCATCAACCACAATAGCCAGATCTTCAAAAATAGGTGTGTAATTTGAAATTGACTTCATCTGGTAATTTTCAATTCCAAACTTAATGATAAGATCAAGGTCTAGTTCTGCAATACAAACTGGTTGTTCAGGAAGATTAAAGGTTCCTCTTATTTTTGGATGTAATTCTCCTGCAAAACCTAAAACACTTCCATTTACCAATATATTGGCGCAGCGTCCAGGGTGACAAGGTAGCTCCCTTGATTTTTCCCAATCAACATCGTCTAAATGTAGTGATTTAAAAAAGTGTTCCAAAACACCCTTAAGGTCAAAGAAGTCATAGTTCCCTTTGTCCTGATTCAACCAGGAATTTGTATACCTTACTCCGCTCATTAATAAAGATAACCTTTGGGGTTCGTTCGGAAGAATGTTCCCTTTTTGTGGATGAAAAACACTTCCAACTTCAAAAGTATTAACTCGGTCTAAAAATCTCAGGTTAGTGCGCGCAGTAATCAATGCCCCAGGCAGCAGAGAACGACGCAGGTGGCTACGTTCCTGTGACAGAGGATTTTTAATGGGAACAAATGCATCAAGATCAGCATGTTTTTCCAATTGCAAATCTGCTTCCTCCGTAGGGTCCATAATGGAATAAGTAATGATTTCGTCCATACCAGAAGACACAAGAATATCTCTCAAGCGTTCTATTCCTTCCAAATTCTGATTTCCACGCTGGGGAGGAAGCTCATCTTTGATTAGAGTTGGTGTGAGATTTTCAAATCCATATACTCTTACTATTTCTTCAACAAGATCTGCAGGAATACGAATATCCATACGATGGCTAGGAACAATTATTTTTAATATTTTTTTTCCTGAAACTTTAAATTCTAAAGCATTTAAAATTTTTTTAATTTGCTCAACAGTAATATTTATTCCCAATAGACGTTCTACATATTTTGGATTAATTTCAAGAGTTACTTCTTCTTTAGGGCTTGGATAAAGGTCACCAGCTATCTCTTCGAGAGTTCCTGAACCATATTCAACAATTAATTCTGCTGCCCTTAAAGCTGCCCGAAGGGTACCTTCTGGATCAACTTGTTTCCCAAACCTTTCACTTGCTTCTGTACGTAGTTTAAGAATCTGAGAAGTGCGTCGATTATTGAGAAATTCAAAATTAGCAGCTTCAAGCAAAATATTAGTAGTTTTATCAGTAACTTCTGAATTTTGCCCACCCATTACTCCAGCGATTCCTAAATGGCCGACTTCGTCTGTAATCATCAGCATTTCGCTATCAAGTTTGCGTTCAACATTATCCAGTGTGATCATGGATTCGCCTTCTCTAGCGCGACGTATAGTAATCTTTGGTTTATCACCATTTGTTCTATTGATAAGCTTATCGTAATCGAAAGCATGTAAAGGTTGTCCCAGTTCCATCATCACATAATTAGTTATGTCAACAATATTATTGATTGGGCGCATTCCGAGACGTAAAAGTCTTTGTTGCATCCAGAATGGAGATGGAGAAATTTCAACGTTACGAATTAATAATGCTGAATAGCGGGAACAGATATCTGAAGCATTGATTTCTAGATCAACAAAAGGTGGTTGTTCAAAGACTTTCAATTTTGATAAATCAGGCATAAAACTCTGGTTTAAATTTTCTTCTGTCATTGCTGCTATTTCTCGTCCTATTCCAAGAATGGAGAGTAAATGACTGAACCCACCTTTGATATCAAAATGCAATACTACATCACCTAAATAATCTTTTAGCAAAGTGCCCATTGGCGCATCTTCAGGAAGAATTAGAATGCCTTCGTGGTTTTCACTGAGTCCTAATTCAAGTTCCGAGCAGAGCATTCCTTCTGATTCAATTCCTCTTATTTTGGCGGATTTAAGCTTTTTAAGAGGATGACCATCATTGTGAGCATCAAAAAGCATCGCTCCTGAAAGGGCTAGGGCTACTTTTGGAACTGGACTCGGTAGATTACCTTCCATTTGACTGATATTCGGTGCTCCGGTGACAATTGTAATGGGTTTGTCTGCACCAAATTCGACATCTACCAGATTTAAATTATCTGCATTAGGATGCTTTCTAATCTCTCTGAGTTCTCCAACAACACAATATTCTCCCCAACTATCACCAATATTTTCTATTGATTCAACTTCAAGTCCTGCCGTTGTAAGGCGATCTGCCAACTGGTCAGGTGTTATTTTAATTGAAACAAAATCCCTTATCCAACTTAGGGGAACTTGTATTGCCATGTTATTCTTGAATAGAGTAAGTGATTATTGAGAATCTTCTAATTTATTGAAAAAATTTTTTTTTCAGAATCAAATTTTTTATGAATAAATAAAAGATAATTCTCTGGAGAAATGAAGGGAAAAGCAAGACAGAACAGTTAACGAATTTGATTGCATTTCATTCTAATATCCTTGAATTGATAAGATTTACGTTTCCAAATTTCTTTAGAGCGTATTTTTTTTGATACATTCCCTTTTTCTTTGAGATTTTGGAGAAGCTTTCTTTCACCGGGACTGAGAGGTAGATTTGAACGAAGTTTAACCCAAATGTTTTGGATAAGCAGTACTTCTTGTTCAAGGTTCATTTCGGGTCTTTTTTTTATTTTTCTTATTATTTTTTCTGCCTCAATTTTACATTTTGTTTTTTTATAATGCTTCATAAACATACGGTCTGTGGCATATTCCTGTGATTCAGCAGAATTTCCTCCAGCAAGCAAAAATAATATTAAAATAGAGTAAAATTTTAAGCAGTAAAATAAGTTTATATTCCTATTCTTTTGTTGTTTTAAATTCTTGCCCATTATACTAGTTATTAAATTCTATTCATTTAATTCTTTCTCAAGTTTCTCAGATACTTGCCGATGTATAGTATAGTTTGATAAGTTTTTACCACATCTAACTTTCAAAAAGCAAATTTAACACCTTTAACTTTGGTTATATTTTTTCCTTTTGAAATAATTATTTTTTAGATTAAAAAAATGATTAAGTTTTTCACATACTTTTTATTTAATTCGGTGACAGGTTAAACAAATGACTCAAACAGAAAAATTATCAGAAAAATTTAGTAAAGCGGTAGGAGTTGATCTCAACAAACAATTTGAGCACCAAGTTTATGGTACTATAATGGAATTGATAGATTCTCTAGAAAATAGATTAATTGATAACGAAACTAAAGTTGACTATGCAACGCATATATTTGCAAAAGCGCTCGACGAAATGGTAGATTATCTAGAGTCACCAAGATTGCTGAACTGAAAATAATTTTATCTTAAGATAAGATTTATCTATCGAGGAGTTAAGGCAAATATTTGCTCGGGCTTTTATAATTTTAATTTAAAGGATTCTTCCTAATAATTAAATGACCCATCCGTCATGTTTTTAGATCGGCTTCAATAATTTTTATCATTTTATTCTTTAATACATTCCTTTTATTTCTCTCTACACTAGTTTATCTTACTATATTTCCTATTCCCAAAGATCTTAAATATTTAACCTATTAAAATGAAGTATTTCTTTCTCTGAGAATTTAGTTTCCTTCAAGTAAAAATAGTTATGAGATTTAAAGAACAAATTTAAGATGGTTATGAAGTTACTTTTAAAAAAATCAAGACCCCAATGTTGAGTAAAAGATGACTTATTATTTATGTTTTGTTTTATAAAATCTGAAGTTTAAAAAGAAAAACCTGCTAGAAAAAATGGGACTAAAGGAAGGAATCTTAGTTTATCTATACGCTCATCGGCATCTGTTTCAAAGCCATTGTCACTTTTAATTTCCTCACTTTCTTTGTTTTCATTGGAAAATGCAGGACCTGCACCCAATAAAATACTAATATCATTATCGAAAAACCAACTATATCCCCCGATAGCACTCAATCCCCATCCAGAATAAGTGTATTTTGATCCATCGTCTGTTGTAATAATTGAATTACTATTGTTCAAAATGAAAACTATAAAATAAGAGTCACAATTTATACAATCAAATCCATACGCATAATTTAATCCATAAAAGTTTTTTTCAAGGGATTCAACATTGTTTACATTTATTCGTGTAGAAGGAATTTGAGCAAAATGCAATCCAACAGCATTTTGTGAGTCTAAATTATATGTCAATGCATTAGCAACTAAAGCAGATCTAAAAGCAAATCTTTTTTCATCATCAGATTGACCAAAAAGTGGAGATGTCATACAAAGAAAAAGTATGATTGAAAAATGATAATGTTTCATTTCACTCAATAGTAGTAGTTTTGAATATATAATCATATAAGATAGTTTAAAATAGAATGTATCACCAAAACCAAGTTCTTAAAACAAAATTTTATCAAAAATTATAATATTTTTAGACGATATTTGATTTTTAAAAAGATGTGACCATTCATCATTTAAATTATGTCGTTTCTGAATTTTTCAATAGCCTTCAATTAAGCATCATAAAAATATTTTTTTAGTCAGTAAGTGTGTGGGGATCTTTTTTTGGCATATAACAGAATGTTCCAAAATATGTAAGTGGCGGAGGGAGAGGGATTCGAACCCTCGGTACACTTTCGCATACGGCACATTAGCAATGTGCTGGTTTAAGCCACTCACCCACCCCTCCGGAAGAAACTGAGTATTCACAATTCCGTATGTTCAAAGTCGCTCAGACAGGATGTTAAGTTTAAGGAGTCAAGCTTACATTGTGTTTTAATTAATATATATTTGGCAAGTTTTTCTTTACAAATTGCTGATTTATTATTTAAATTTTTGTTTATTTAAAATGAGACTTTAATTTTTGATGATGATAAATGTTCTTTTACTTAGTTTGACTTGAGAGCAGTCCTAATTTTCTGCTAAAATTAACTTAATTCTTTAATTTTCATCAGGTTTTTTTAACAATTTAATTATAATTATCAGGAGAAAAAAATTGGACAAAAAAAAAGTGATTCAGGCTATGCAAATGCTTCTAGAAGGATTGGGTCTGGATATGGAAGACAAGCATTTTCAAAAAACCCCGGAAAGGGCAGCAAAATCCTGGTCGGAAGAAATTTGCGCCGGACTGGGTGAAAAGAAATTTCGTCTAACCACATTCCCCACTTCTGAAAATTATGAACCAAGCATGGTGGTACTTCAGCACATACCTGTCAAATCAGTTTGTGCCCATCATTTACTCCCATTCATTGGAGAAGCTACAGTAGCCTATATCCCCAACAAGATGCTTTGCGGAATTTCAAAGCTTTCAAGAATCGTAGATTATTTTTCCAGACGTCCACAGGTTCAGGAAGAGCTAACCAGTGATATTGCGAACTTCCTGCGAGAAAATCTTGATCCTCAAGGGGTTGGAGTTATTATCAAAGCTACACACATGTGTATGGCAATGCGCGGGGTTAGTCACGATGGTGTGATGACAACCAGCAGTTTAAAAGGCTCATTTCTTAATGAAAGTAATGTGCGAGCTGAATTTATGGCATTGGCAAATACAGAGAGTTTAGTAAAATTATAAGATTAAGTTCCATTTCTTAACTCTTGAAAAAATTTTACTCCTAATTTAAATACCCAATATTAGAGTTATATAGTAGAGCATTTTAAATAATTTGATTTCCTTTTTTAAGCTCCTGATAATGATTCAAAACTTTCTGGCGTGATCTCTGTGCGAGAGCTATTGCTTCTTTACGTAGATAATCATCATCTGGTTTCCAGTTTCGTGTGCGCAAACGATAAGGTCTCAACCCTAAATCGATGTCTTCATTTTTACAAAATAATTCATCTATTTGAGGCCTTTTCACCCATGTATCCTTCAAGTTAATTTCTAGAGCGTAATACCAACTTGCAAAATTTTGTAATCGCTGATCTTCAAAATACCCAGCAGGTTTGAGAGATTCAACAAATTTTCTAAGTGCAGGATTTTGTTGAAATCTGTCATAATCTACTACATATAGGCTTTCTGAAAGAAACAGTGGAGCCCCATGTAGAAGAAGTCCCTTGGATTTAAGTGTGTTTCCTGTTTGCACAATTTCTAGACCAACACTACCCTTTTCAGCATTCATCAGAGTTTCTTCAACATCGTCTACTGACTCGATGCGGAGCTGTGGGTATGCGGCCATCACGATACCACTGTAGCGACCTTTAACAAAAACATGGCGTCCGTGTTTTGATAGCGTTTCAAAATCAATTGGACTGCGTCGGCTTCCTCCTTTTTTTGAAATAAGAAAAAATCCAACCATATCCTGTACTTCCCCTCCAAAAACTTTGTTATAACTACTTAGCATCGCTGAACCTGCAACACGAATACTAGTTGGTTTTTCCAACTGGTAGTTATACATGCCCCATTTAGTTACTTGGGTGGGATCACCCAAATAATGCTGTGTCATGGAAAGAAGTTCATCCAGTCCAACAACCGTTAGATCAACTTCATCAAGCTTAATTAGAGATGATCCATTATGTGGTTCCTCACCCTCAACACGTATTCGAGTTTTGCCAATTTGCCAGTCATAACCGAGGAAGCCTACTCGGTAAGGACGAAGTTTTCGTTTTCGATCCACAGAAATTGAAAAACATGACGGCGCAGATTTTGAAATTTCTTGAAGAAAACCGAGAGCTTGCGAAAGGTCCGTAGTGCTTCTTCGCTTGCTTTCAGCCAGCACATTTAAAATTTTATCAATTTCATCTCCATTGATCCCCATACTTTTCAAATTGTTAAGGAAATTATTCAACGTGCGACCCGTACGGGGGACTGCACATGTAAGGTCAAATGATGGTTTGAAATTTAATTTAGACAAAACTAAAATTTTTCGTAATTTTTCATACTTACTCTGTAGCAAATCAGAATTGCATCTTAGTGTAAATACCGAAGATAGCCTAAGTAATTGTAAAAAAGATTCTCGTATCATTGCTGAAAACAAACAAGATTTTTGTAATAATATTACCTGAAATAGTTAGAGAAAACCTGAAATAAATATAATCTCAAACTGCAGAATATGACTGTAAGTTATCCCTCCCTTTTTGTAGGGTTCTATGTTGTCAGAGTAGGATTTTACTCTTGTTGATTTAATCTATAAAATCTAAATTTCACATGTTTTAAAAGAAGTCGATTGTCTCAAGATTGAACCTTTTATTGCTGAATTGAGTATAAACTCCAAAAAATGAAATATGTTTAGTTCATAAGCTTAAATAAAAGCCTGAATTATGTTAGCGGAAAAAAACAAAAAATTTCTGAGAGATAATAAGTTAAAAAAATCCGATTCAGTAGGCGGAGAAAACTTGAGTGAAAGAGTTTCTGTTGCTGAAGAACCTATTCTAGAGGGGGTATGGAAAATAAAATTTGAAGGAAAAGGTTCGGAATTATTTGGAATATTTATAGATAATTTTTTCTTAAATTTGTTCACATTGGGAATATATTATCCTTGGGCAAAAGCCAAAAAGAATCGTTATTTTTACAGTTCCACATGCATTAACAATGGCTATTTTCAGTTCCACGGTAACGGAAAGGAAATGTTTTTTGGGCTTATAAAAGCTCTAGTGGTATTATTTTTTTTAAATTTTATCTACGAGGCATTTATTTTTGGTAAGGCTATGGATTGGAAACTGTTAATAGGTGGGATATTTTATTTTCTGTTTTTTTGGTTATTGATTGTAATTGCATCTATAGGAACTAAACGTTACCGTATGAGCCGAACATCTTGGAGAGGTATACGATTTCGATTTGAAGGTACATTCAAAGAAATTACAATACTGATCGCAAAAGGCTGGCTGATTAACATACTCACTCTGGGACTTTATTATCCTTATTATCTTAACCAATTTCAGTCATATTGGACTTCAAGGAGCAGTTTTGGGAACATTGATTTTAACTATGACGGACAAGGCAAGGATGTCTTTCAAATTTGGATCAAAGGAATACTGTTTTCTATAATCACTTTTGGCATATATTTATTCTGGCTAAAAGCGAATCTACATCGATATTTCTGGAAACATACCATGTACAGTGATACAAGAATTGTTTCAAATTTGTATGGTGGAATCTGGCTGAAAGAGTCATTGATTTATATTTTACAGGTTATTTTTACATTTGGATTTGGCATGGCATGGGCGGAAGTACGCTACAAAAAGTTTTATCTAGAGACATTTAGGCTTGAAGGTAAAATTAATCTTACAGAAATAAAACAGTCTGAAGCAAGGTGGACCGGTGCGACAGGAGAAGGAATGGCAGATTTTTTTGATGTGGAAATGTGATATATGGCTGTAAAAAGTAAGGGAAATTATTTTGACGGTAAGTCAGCTGCTAGTCATAAGGTAGAAATTCAGCATGTCACTGAAGGTGTTTTGATAAAATTTGCTGATGGACGAATGCGCGTCTGGTGTAGTTGTGATTTTCGCCTGAAACAGGATCGTCCAAAAGGACCTATAAGATTAGAGTACGGAGAATTCACTCCAGAGATAATTGAAGTGGAAGATCTTTCATTTCAGAGAGGGTTAAAAGAGAAGCTCTTCAAAAGACCGAAGTATTTGTCAAATTGGCTGACATTGCTAGCTGTGCTTATAATTCCCTCGATAATTTTTTGGTTTATCCCTTTAGCTTCGGGGTGGCTTGTTCACTTTGTGCCTGTTTCTGTTGAAAAACAGCTGGGTAATTACGTGGTCAATGAATTGTTCCCAGACCGCCGAATTTGTCAGTCAGATGAAGGCAGAAAATCATTGGATGAAATGGTTATGCGATTAACCGCTAAAGATTCTACGTACAATTTTAAGGTTGAAGTTGTTGATTCAGATTTGGTGAATGCATTTGCTTTACCGGGCGGAAACATTCTAATCTTCCGTGGCTTGCTTGAAAAAAATCCTTCAGCAGATGGACTTGCTGGGGTTCTGGCTCACGAGATGCAGCATGTTGCGCTCCGGCATGGGACATTAAACATACTTAGACAGATTGCTCTTTCAGGTATTTTCAAGCTTCTCTCTGGAGAAGCAGGATCTTTTGCCAAAACTTATTTTGATTGGGTGCACATTCTTTCAATCCTCAAATATACGCGTCAGCTTGAAGATGAAGCTGATACATCTGCCCTAATGCTATTAGTGAAAAATAAGGTAGATCCTTCTGAAATGATAAAAATGTACCAGATTTTAAGTAAACATTCTTCTTCCTTACCGGAAGCAGTTTCATCTCATCCTGACATTTCCTCTAGAATAGGAAGATTAAAATCTTTATTTCAGAATGAACCTGAATTTGAGAGCAATAATGTTCTTACGAAAAAAAAATGGGAATCTTTAAAGAAAATTTGTCAGATTTAATATTTAATGTAAAAAATAATCAAATATCTAATTTATAATTTTACTTAAACATGGACTGTCATAGAGAAATTTTAATCTGAAGAAAAGATTTTCCTGAGTATTTCAATTATTAAGTAGCTTCTATAGCTTCAAGAACAATTTCTGCAACATCTTTGGTCTTGACGGTTTCGCTTTTACCCTTTGCTGTAATTCCGTCACTTAACATAGTCATGCAAAATGGACATGCAGTTGCTACTGTGGATGCACCTGTATTTAATGCTTCCTCGGTGCGTGTTTCATTTATACGAGATCCAATTTTTTCTTCCATCCACATTCTTGAGCCACCGGCTCCACAACAAAAACTTTCAATGCCATGTCGTTTCATTTCAACTAGAGGTTCATTCCCAGAATTATTTAATAGCTTACGGGGGGATTCATATTCTTGGTTATAGCGACCAAGATAACAGGAATCGTGATATGTAACAGTGTCTTTGAGATTACTTCCAAGCGGCAGTTTGTTTTCATCAACTAGTTTTTGAATGAATTGGGTATGATGAAACACTTCGTATTCACCTCCAAGCTGTGGATATTCATTTTTGATTGTATTCAGGCAGTGCGGACAAGAGGTAACAATTTTTTTGATGTTGTAGTTATTTAGTGTTTCCACATTTTCGCCTGCTAACATCTGAAATAGCATTTCATTCCCCGAACGTCTAGCTAGGTCTCCTGTACATTTCTCTTCACTACCCAGTATGGCAAATTTTACTCCTGCTTTCTTGTAAAGTGTTGCAGTTGCTCGGGCAATTTTCTGGTTTCTACTATCATAAGAACCAGCACATCCGACCCACATCAAAACTTCAATTTCATCTGATGGCTCTTCATTTTCTCTGTTTCTATCCGACATCAAAGGAATTTCCATCCCATTCGCCCAGTCTGCCCTTTGATCGAAGCCTATGCCCCATGGATTAAAGTTGCGCTCCAGTCCTTTAAAAGTATTGGTCATTTCAGGAGGATAGTTCTCTTCCATCATGGTCTGGTTTTGGCGCATTGCGATAATTCTAGGAACATGTTCAATTGAAACAGGACAAGCCTCTTCGCAAGCTCGGCATGTTGTACATGCCCAAAGTGTATCTGGATGAATGATATCACCAACGAGAGTTTTTTCCTCTGCTGTTTTTCCTGTTGTGAAAAGTGTTCTTTCCTCATTTCGCAAGTGTTTCAGGAGAGACTGATTGAACCACTTTAAAGTGAGTGGTTTGTCAGTGACGTAAGTTGGACAGACATCATGGCAACGACCACACTCTGTACATGAGAAGAGGTCTAGACCTTGTTTCCAGGTCAAGTGTTCCAACTTATTCACACCAATATTTCCTTCTTCCCACAATTTTTCATCCTCCAAATTTGTCAAAGGTGCAGGAGCATGAGGATAATCTAGAGAACCAAAAAAAATATTTGGCAATGCGGTTATTTCATGAAACTGCTTGGTGTTAATAAGCAAATTAAGGAAAATTAGCATTGCGGCAACATGTCCCCAGTAGCCAAAATAATAAAAGAATGCATTTCCTCCCTCTCCAAAAAAATTTAAAACCTTTGACACGAGAAAGCTCACTGGAGCCCATTGCCATTCAGTTCCATATTCTGTGCTTTGAAAAAAATGAAGATTATGACCAAAATTTTCCACCAGATTATAACGAGCAGCATCAAACAGTATATCTGTGAGCATGATAGCGACTATGAAAAGTAAAACATAGATGCCCTCCCAGTTAAGTTCCAATCGCTCGGGTTTTGGCCAGATTCTTCGGTATAGAGCGACTAAAACCAAGGCGAGTACCAAGACTTCTGCAACGTTGTAAACAGAGATATAAATGAACCCAAGAATGGAGTCTGAACCAAGCAGTGGCAGATATTCTTGGAACCCAGTTAAAAAACCTTCCCCCATCAATGTAAGTTCTCGCACTCCTATAATTAGCGCTCCCCAGAAAATAAACGCATGCATGATTCCTGAACCACGTTCTCTACTTCGCCCGATAAGCCTTTCCTGTCCGATCCCCATTTTTAGCAATCTGCCTATACGTCTTTTGATATCTTTAAATCGGCTTTCTGGTGCCATTTTTGTAAGAGCACCAAACTTGACGATGAGCTGCAAAGCTAAAATCCCCCAGGCAAAAAACATTACCAATGACATTAACCAAGGATTCATTATATTTTCTTTTTATTAAAAGTTACTGATGGAATAAAATGAAAATTATTAAAATGAGATAAAAATCAAATTGTAAATAATGCTATAATTTTATAATTTCTTTAATTTTTGGGCAAGGTAAATACAATGCTTTTTTGTTTTGCAGTATATTAGATGTTTTTAAAAATCATATTTTGATCTCCTTAAGAAATTTGTCTTCGCATTTTTTAATAGAATATTTCATCTTTTTAAAGAGTAGGAATAAATGAATTATGCTTATACATTTTGTTCCAAAAGTAGGAAATATTGATATTATATAATGAATTTATAATTGTAAAAAATAATTTTAATTGGTTTTTTAGGCAAATATGGAATTTTTTAAAAAAATATACTTTCTTCTCTTTTTAAAACTATTATTCCTTTTTGGTTGTAGCACAGGCAAACTGTTTTATGACTATGGAGATGAAATGGTTTCCTGGCAGGTTGATAATTATTTTGACCTAACTATTAAGCAAGAAGAGTGGATTGAAGAGCGCATGAGAATGCATCTTAATTGGCATCGAAATAAAGAATTACCACGTTATAGGGACTTTTTGATTGAAATTCAGAACAAGTCTGGAGATGGTTTGACAATGAGTGAATTGGACGAAGGGTATGCAAGGCTTGATCAGAAAAGGATTATCATACTTGAGACTTTACTTTCTGACACAGCATTATTTTTAGCAGAAATAAGTCCAGAGCAGATTAATACTCTTGAAAAAAAAATGATTGAAGATAATCAAGAAATGGAGGAAAATTTGGAATCTCCAGAAAAACTTTTCAGAGAGAGGAAGGAGAGTTTCTGGGAGCAAATGGAAGACTGGTTTGGGGATTTTAGTGTAGATCAGAAAGATGAGATTAATAGACTGCATTCAGAGTGGTTCTCAAGAACAAAAGATCCTTTGTTAGCCAGATTAGAAAGACGACGTGAATCGCAGTTACGGTTCTTAACTCAGTTGCGTTCATCTCAAGACAAGACAGAACTTGAAAAATGGCTTCGTGTTTCAGTAATTAACTGGCAAGGAGAGCCTAATAAGGTTAAGCAAAAAAGAATACTTCGAAATAAAAAAAGGATTTTACAAGTTGACAAGTTTTTAACAACTGAACAGCGTATGCATGCAGTTAGAGAATTAGATGAATGGATTGAAATTCTTGATAGCATAATTTTGGATAATTGATTGCTATTAAGAAAAAGATTGTCTAATCGAATCTTGAAATTAAGGTGATTTTGGGTTGTAATAATACTACTTTAAACCAACATCCAAAAAAAAATATGAGCGAAATGTTATTTACTTCAGAAAGCGTGACGGAAGGGCATCCAGACAAAATGTCTGACCAAATATCTGATGCCATTCTTGACGCATTAATTGAGCAGGACCCTTTTAGTAGGGTGGCCTGTGAAACACTTGTTACAACGGGTATGGTAATAGTTGCAGGTGAAGTTACCTCAAAAGCAGTTATTGACATGCAGAAAATTGTAAGAAATACCATAGAACAAATTGGTTATGTTGACTCCAAAATGGGATTTGATTATAAAACATGTGCTGTTTTGATTAGCCTTGATAAACAGTCGCCTAACATTGCCCAAGGAGTAAACGAAGGGGAAGGTTCTCACACAGAGCAAGGAGCTGGAGATCAAGGATTAATGTTTGGTTATGCATGCGAGGAAACTTCTGAATTAATGCCTCTGCCTATTCAGTTAGCTCACAGGCTTACTGAGAGACTTACCGAAGTACGTAAGAAAGGGAAACTGGAGTACCTTCGTCCAGATGGTAAATCACAGGTAACAGTACGCTATGTCGATGGTGAACCGATATCAGTTGAAGCAGTTGTAATAAGCACGCAGCATTCTGATGAGGTAAGTCAAGATAGGATTCGTGAGGATATTATTAAAAATGTTATCAAAGAAGTTATTCCCTCCAAATACTTGAATGGTTCCCCAAAATTTCATATCAATCCAACTGGGCTTTTTGTAATCGGTGGACCACAGGGAGATTGTGGATTGACAGGCAGAAAAATAATTGTTGACACATACGGAGGAATGGGAAGACATGGTGGTGGAGCATTTTCAGGCAAAGACCCATCCAAGGTTGACCGCTCTGCTGCCTATGCGGCACGTCACGTGGCAAAGAACCTAGTTGCAGCAGGACTTGCATCAAGATGCGAGGTACAACTGGCTTATGCCATTGGAGTAGCTGAACCAGTCTCAGTCTCTGTTGATACATTCGGCACAGGCAAGATTGAAGAATCAAAAATAATAAATTTGATTCGTGATAATTTTGAACTTAAGCCTGCAGGGCTGATCAGCTTTCTCAAACTAATGCGTCCAATCTATCAAAAAACTTCTGCATATGGTCATTTCGGAAGGGAAATTCCAGAGTTTACATGGGAAGCAAGGGATAAAGCTGATCAGATCAGAAAAAAGGCAGGATTGTAAAAAATGCTTAGTCAGGAGATTACGATCGTTAATCGTCTAGGGCTGCATGCCAGAGCTGCAGCTCAACTTGTGCGTATGGCAAATGAGTATCCTTGTGATATTAACCTTGATAAAGACGGACAAATCTCTAATGCCAAATCAGTGATGGAGGTATTAATGTTAGGGGCCACCTCTGGGACTTCCTTAAAAATTAGTGCTAATGGTGAAAAAGAGGATGAAGCTTTAAAGGCTATAATAGAACTGTTTGAGGCTCGTTTTAATGAATTAGAATGACGGAATCAATAAGCGGAACTACTGAAATTTTCGGATTAATAGGTGATCCGGTCGAACATTCACTTTCCCCACAAATGATGAATGCAGCTTTCTCTACTTATAAATTGGATGCTCGTTATATGGCTTTTAAGGTTAGAGTGGAAGATGTGTCTCTAGCGATTGGAGCAATAAGGGCTTTGAATTTCGCTGGAGTAAACGTTACCTTACCTCATAAAAGCACAGTCATCCCATACTTAGATGAGGTAACTCCAATCGCTAAAAAGATTGGAGCTGTTAATACAATTAGCAATGTCAGAGGACATCTGAAGGGTACAAATACTGATTTTTCAGGATTTATACGTTCACTGAAAAAATTAAATTTTACTCCAAAAAACAAAGTGATCGCCATTCTTGGAGCAGGAGGTTCTGCAAGAGCATTGGTAGCCGGTCTTGCAGATGCAGGTGCTTCGCGTTTAATCATAAATAATAGAACTGCTGAAAGAGCCGAAAAATTAGTGAAAGAATTTTCACAATTTTTCCCAGAGACGAAACTCGAAGCAGTGACGTTGCAGACTATCAAAGAAACAACTCTCGATTTACTGGTCAATACAACTACTGTAGGAATGTTTTCTTCTGGACTCCCGGTTGACATAATGGAATGTCGAGAAATAAGTATTCTGGCAGATTTAATTTACAGTCCAAGAAAAACTTCTCTTATTAAGCAGGCTGAAAAAATGGGGATTCCTTCTCTTAATGGAATTGGTATGCTGCTCTACCAGGGTTGTGAGTCATTTACTTTCTGGACAGGTAAAAAGGCCCCGGAAGAAGCAATGCATAATAGGTTGCTAAGTTTAATTGATTGATTTGATTATTTTTAACATGCAGATTCCGTTTGAATTTGATCCTCCTAAAAAAAAAGAAGACATAAATTTAAAATCTAAAGAATATGCTCTTGTTGAGTCAGAGGATAAAATTTCTTTACAGGTAAATAAAGCTCTCACAGTAACTCAACTTACAAAACAGATTACATTTTTATTGGAGGGAGAGTTTCGTTCACTCATGGTTGAGGGCGAACTTTCTAACGTCAAAAAGGCTGCTTCAGGACATTGGTATTTAAGCCTGAAAGATGAAAATTCACAGATTCGTTGTGTAATTTTCAGAAATATTGCAGATAACCTAAGATTTGATCCTGAAGATGGTTTAGAAGTTTTGGTTAGGGGGCAATTATCGGTTTATCAGCAACGAGGTGAATATCAAATCAAGATTTCTTATATAGAGCCTAAAGGTTTAGGGGCACTGCAACTTGCATATGAACAGCTCAAATTAAGACTTGATGCAGAAGGATTGTTTGATCACAAACATAAGCGAGCTCTCCCATTTTTGCCGCGAAAAATTGGAATTATTACTTCACCAAAAGGCGCTGTAATTCATGATATGCTGACAGTTCTTACGCGTCGTTTTGAGGGTATACCAGTTTTGCTTTTCCCTTCACAGGTGCAGGGAGATTCTGCAGCAAAGATGCTGGTGGAAGGCATTCGTTATTTAAATAATCTTCGTGATGCGCAAAAGATTGACGTGTTGATTGTTGGAAGAGGTGGTGGTTCAATTGAAGATTTATGGGCTTTCAATGATGAAAATCTGGCTAGAGCTATTTTTTTATCAGAGATCCCAGTTATCTCCGCAGTGGGACACGAAACTGATTTTACTATAGCTGATTTTGTTAGTGATGTAAGAGCTCCAACACCATCTTCGGCAATGGAATTAGCTGTTCCAAAAAAAATGGATTTGGAAAACACCTTGTGCCAAAAAGAGAAACGTCTTCATGACATAATTTTTAATTTGCTCGAAAATTTGAATGAACATGTTGAAGCAAAACGCCAGAGGTTGGCCTCTCCAACTTCAGTTGTTCAGCAGTATATTCAGCAGGTAGATTATCTAGATTCAAGGTTTAGTGAAAGGACCAGTAATCTTGTGGAAAATTATCAAAGCCTAATTAATGGTCTATCTGAAAAACTTTTGCTACTAAATCCGGAACGTGAACTTTTTTCACAAAAACATGGGATTGAAGTTTTAAATAGCCGTTTAAAGCTCGCAATCAGACATTTACATGAAAAGCTGGAAGATTCAGTTAAACGCCAAACTGATTTACTCAAGAGTCTCAGTCCACTTTCCGTGCTTCATAGGGGTTACAGTGTTGCGGTTGATAAATCAGGTAATTTGTTGCGTTCAGTTAAAGATGTGCAGTCTGGTGAAAAATTAGAGGTTCGTCTAGAAGATGGTACGCTTAAAACAAAAATTACATCAGTCAAACCTAAATAAAAAGCAGGAGTTTCAAGAAATGGAAATAGTCACAATTCCTTGCCTTCAGGACAATTTTTCTTATTTGCTAATATGCACAAAAACAGGAGAAGCAGCAGTTGTAGATCCATCTGAAGCTGATCCTATTAGAAAAGAAATAAAAAACCAAAATGTTAAATTAACAACAATTCTTAATACACATCATCATTGGGATCACGTGGGAGGTAATAAGGAACTGAAGTCTGATTATCCAGAAATTAAAATTTACGGTCACTCCAGCGACAAGGGCAGAATCCCAGAACAGACAGAGTTCTTGGAAGACGGAGATCATGTAATGTTTGGAAAGCAGTCAGGAGAATTTTTATACAATCCCGGACATACCTCAGGAGCTATTACTTATTTGTTTGGAAATACCGCTTTTACTGGAGACACTTTGTTCGCCGCAGGTTGTGGAAGACTATTTGAAGGTACTTCGGATCAAATGTATAATTCACTGAACAACCTTATTGGTAAGCTGCCTGAAAACACTCAGCTTTACTTCGGACATGAATATACAGAAAACAATCTTCGTTTTGCCCTAAGTGTTGAAACTGGCAATACAAAAATAAATAAGAAGTTGATTGATGTTAAGAGACTTTGTTCCTCTGGAAGTTTTTCAACCCCCACAACGATTGCCGACGAAAAACAGACAAATCCTTTTTTGCGATGCAACTCGGATGAAATTAAGAGAGTTGTGAAATTGATGGATCCAGAAAATGATCTCACTAAAAAGGAAGTCTTTCGAGCTTTGCGTGAACTGAAAGATGTTTTTTAACTAATGCAAAAACTCGATTTCACGGAAAAACATGCTTTAAGTGTTACTTGGCTTGGATTGTTTGCTAATCTTTTGCTAGCAATTGCCAAAGGTTTCATTGGTACCATCGCTAATTCATCTGCCTTAATTGCTGATGCAGGTCACTCTTTTTCAGATTTGCTTTCAGATATCGTAACGCTTTGGTCGGTTCGCATGGCTGGAATCCCAAAAGATGAGAACCATCCTTACGGACATGGTAAATTTGAAACGGTGGGCTCTTTCGTTGTGGCATTGATGCTCGTTTTTACCGGAATTGGTGTTGCATGGCATGTTTTAAATAAAATGGTCTCGTCGGAGGTCCCAGGAGCACCAGCACTTTGGATGGCCTTAATAGCAATTGTTGTAAAGGAAGCTCTTTTTCATCTCACACGAATGGTCAGCAGACGCAGTGGGAGTCGAATATTATTGGCTAATGCATGGCATCATCGATCAGATGCAATCTCTTCGGTGGCAGCACTTGTGGGTATAGCAGGAGCGCATTGGGGAATTCCCATGATGGATCCAATAGCTGGTGTGCTAGTGGCGGGTCTTATTGTAAAAGCAGGAATTGATATTGGTTATGAAAGTTTAAGGGAACTTACAGATGAAATACCGGAGGAAGAGGTCATAAGTGAACTGAATAAGATCCTCGCTGATGTAGATGGAGTTGATAATTATCATGAAATGCGTGCACGCAGGATGGGGCCTAACTTATTGGTTGATATGCACATTGAAGTTGACAGCATGATGAGTATTTCTGCAGCACATCAGGTGGCTGAAAGGGTTCGATTGAGAATCCTCGAGAATATTCCTGCTGTTAATGAGGTGTTGGTTCATGTTGATGCCGAGGATGATTTTGAAGATGAAGAAGGGGGAGACCCTTCTAAGGATATTATTCTAATGAGACCGCAAAGTGAAATAGAAGATGATTTAAAAAATATTCTCAACCAAATCCCAGAGATAATTGGAATAACTCATATATACTGCCACTATCTAAATCAGCAATTGAGTGTCCAAGTTAACATAATGCTTGATTCTGAAATGCGCATTGTTGATGCTCAGAAAATAGCATCGACAGCTAAGTTGAAAATTGAAGAGATAAAGGATATAAATGATGCAGACATTCACCTTGAATTAGATGATAATCCTGAAGTGTTGTATAAGTAAGTTTAAATTCTTACTGAATTTTTGTCAGATTGCTGTTCATCTTTGTAAGATAGAGTAAACCTGCAAAATTCTAATTAATCTGTATCTGCTCCGAGTTTCTACTTCGCCAAGGTAATTCAAATTCATTTTGAATCGATTATAAAAATCCTCCATTGCCCCTTGGCATTCCTGCAATTCGCATACGAAAATAGATTTATCGCTTTTAACTTTTTCTATAGGGCTCCATAAATTTCTCTCAGACTTTTCAATGCTATGCGGCCATGGTCTGTTCGGTAAGTAAAAGGATAAAGCACTGCTGAGCTGGTATTCCCTAGATACAATGTAAGAAATATGAGGAAATTCATTTTCAACCAACAAATTTTGAAGCTGTCTCCCTGTTATATCCCATTTGAGTATGCGTGTAAGTCGATCTGCTGAAAGATCCATTGCTGATTTTTGAATTAATTCATTATGTATCTGAAATTCCTCTGGAGTAAGTAAATCTTTCAAATGACTGATATATTCATTTCTGCTGTAAAAGTGTTCATCAATTTTTTTTAACTTTGATATCGTTGTTTCAGTTAGTCCTTGCTGCTTTAAATATTTAAAATTTTTCAGTTTATGAGGCATCCAATCAATCAAGGGACTTATTGTGTGCATGAAAACAGTCCCTATAAGTGCTACATTGATCAAAAGTACTGTCGTAATTAAGATGTAAATTGTTTTTTTCTTTACCTGAAAAAGAAGTTCATTACCAAGCAAGATTGCAATTCCAATATAAAATAGATTAGCCCAATGAGGGTCTGATATTGAACCTTTCAAACTCATCAGTGTGAAAAAAAGAAGTGGAAAAATTGAAAGTACGGTTATGACAGACTCAGCCTGTTTGCCATCTTTCAGACGGTCCCTTAGCCACCATATTGATACAACACCATAAATAGCCCAAACAGGAGAAAAAAGAATCAGATGGCCTGTGGTAAAAGCTAATGTGTTTTCTCCAAAATCAGAACCAGTTGCTCCTTTTTCGAGCTGCCAGCGAAATGATATCCAGTCATGTTGAGCATTCCAGAGAATGACAGGAATAAAAATAATTAGTGATAAAATTCCGGAAAAATATAACCATGGATTATTAATTTCCCTTCGAATATTGCTATAAATCAAAATATGCAAAAACAAACCTACATAAAAAAGAAGCATAATGTATTTTGATAGTGCTCCAAACCCTGCAAAAATTCCAATTAGAAGGAGCCATTTTTTTTCAGGTTGACTATGATAACGTATCAAAAGAAAAAGTGATATTATCCAGAAAATAAGGAAAGGCTGGGTGATATGAAGAAAAATGCTTCCAAGAGTGAAATAAGGCATGCTACATAAAATTAGTAGAGTCACAAGTGCCGCATTTCGTCCGTATAGAAAAAAAGTTCCTACGTAGATTAAGGTTAATATTGACAGGGTAAAAAGCTGTGATCCGATTTCAAGTATTGATTCAGAATGACCTCCAATCATTGTTATAATCCTGATTAACCAGGCAATCATAGGAGGGTGTTCGTAATAAGACATGCTTAGGAAACGAGACCACACCCAATGGTCAAGCATGTCTGGATGAGGGTTCAAAAATTGATTTATAACATAAAAACTCAGGAAATGAACTGAGAGGACAGCTAGAGCTGGGGTGTGTTTCACAGATTTAAAAATTTATGGGAATGGGTTTGATTTTAAAAATCTGAAAAGGAGCTATGAAAAAACAATTGCTTTTAGATTAAGGTATCGAGAAGACCATGATGCCAGCTTATTGCAAAGCCATAATCGATTTCCACATTTTATCGGGTTTTCGTCCATCACCATAACATCTTCAAAAAAATTTGTAACAATGGGCTCTATTTTTTTTAACTGAATTAGATAATCTTCTGGAGTGAGAAGAAAATCTTGGTCTGCATTCAAAATAGGCTGTATTACTTTAAAAAGTTTTTTTTCATGATTTATTTCCAATTGAGTTTCATCAAGCTGTTTTGCAATTTTATTTGGATATTTGTTGCAAATATTTTCGGCTCTTACAATTGCCTCAACTGATCTTTTAAAAATTTCAGTTTCGAGATGATCTGAAAGATACTCTGCTAATTCTAACTGTTTAACAGGAAGTATGACATTTTCATAATTATTTTTTGAATTATGATTACCCTCCTTAATTTTTAAAATTGCGTCAATTAAATCATAGCGGATTCCCTGCTCTCGGAAAAACCATCTTTGACGTTGCGTAAGGAACTCCAGTAATTCCCCCTTGAGCTTCATGTTATCAAGTTTTAAGGATTGTTGCTCTTCAAGAATAAGAATTGCTTTTTCAGTCAATTCTCCAAGATTGAGAGGGAGGCGTAAGCCAAGGATCAAATTGACTAACCCTTGAGCATTTCTTCTCAAGGCATAAGGATCTGCAGACCCTGAAGGAATCATTGCCAGAGAAAATGCAGTGGTAATCATGTCTAGCTTATCTCCAATTGATACAGGGACTGTTTCAGAATTTCTTGGTAGAGAGTCTTTGGCATTGCGGGGATAATAATGCTCTCTTATTCCTTGGCAGACTACATCCTCTTCATTTTTCAAGCGGGCATAGTTCTGACCCATTACTCCCTGAAGTTCTGGGAACTCATAGACCATCCTTGTTCCTAGATCAAATTTGCTTAGTTCCGCAATTCGCAGGACATGATTTTGCTGAACCAATGAAAAATTTAATTTCTCGGAGATGAACTTGCTGAGATGAATTATTCGTTGAACTCTTTGAAGTTGTGAACCTCTTGATTGGAAAAAAACTACATTCTCAGATTTTTTATTGAACTCAACAAGAAGGTTCTTTTGGTCTTCCAGATAGAAAAAACGAGCATCACTTAGTCTTGCACGAAGAACTTTTGCATTGCCACGCCTAACTGTATCGATTGACTTGTTATCACCATTTCGAACAGTTACAAAATTTGGTAGTAGATTTTTCCCTTCTGACCCATTTTTCTTTTTGCTCCTAAATACTGGGAAGTAACGTTGATGAACCTCCATGCTTGTTATCAAAACTTCATCTGGCAGTTTTAGGAATTCTTTCTCAAAGTTTCCAATTAGAACTGTGGGCCATTCTACTAAATTTGTGACTTCATTAAGCAGTGTTTCATCCAGTTTTATATAGCAATTATTCTTTTTTTCTAGTTTTCGGACCTGCGAAACTATGGCCTTACGTCTTTTATCGAAATTGACAATAACTTTACGGTTGTTTAGGTGCTTTTCATAATCTGATGCATGTTTTATCTTGCTATATCCAGTACTCAAAAAACGATGACCACGAGTTTTATCACCTGCAACAAGCATTTCTAGTTTTATCGGTATCACTTTAGTATTCCAGAGAGAGACAACCCAGCGGATAGGGCGAATACATCGAGTCTTGTAAGATCCCCAGCGCATATTTTTTGGAAAATTAAGTTCAGAAATCCATTGTTTTGCACTTTCCTGAAGTAGTTCAGGGACTGATTGTCCCGACTCGTATTTTTGTAGAAATAGATATTCTTTCCCTTCGATTGTTTTTGTTCCCAGATTTTTTATGGGAATATTATTTTTCTTAGCAAAGCCTTCTGCTGCTTTAGTCCAGTTATTGTATACGTCTTTTGCAACTGAGACAGGGGGCCCCTTTAACTCTACCTTCCTATCATTTTCTTTTTCAGGGAGTCCTAAGATTTCAATTGCAAGGCGTCTTGGAGAGGAATAATATTTAAGGTCATTGAAATTTAACTGGTGCTTTTCACAGGTTTTTTCTGCCGATAATTTTAACCGCTCAACTGCTGGTAATATCATCTGTGCCGGCATTTCTTCCATACCAATTTCAAGCAAATACGTATTCACGGAGATTTTATTGTTTTTCTGATTTAAGTTTGTATACCCATTTTTGTGCAAGTTCTCGATCTTTCATGAGTGGAAAGGCCATCTTGCAGCGCTCTTCTAGGAATAATTTGGCTATAGATTGAGCAATGTTACGAACCCTACCAATAAAAGATGCTCTTGCAGAGACACTAATTGCCCCTGCTGCATCAAGTTGATTAAATGTGTGTGAGCATTTAAGAACATAATCATATGCTGGAAATACTAGTCTTTGCTCTAAAGCACGATTCGCTTCCTTTTCATAATCATTGAAGTGCCGAAAAAACAGTTCGGTATCAGCAACTTCAAATGTATATTTTGAATGTTCAAATTCTGGTTGCCTGAAAATGGCTGAGTAACTTACCCCTTTTGTGTATTCTAGATCAAAAACATTATCCACGTCTTGTAGGTACGTGGCGATTCTCTCAATACCATAGGTCAGTTCTGCTGATACAGGATGGCACTCTATACCTCCCACCTGTTGAAAATATGTGAACTGCGTTATCTCCATACCGTCAAGCCAGATTTCCCAGCCAAGCCCCCAAGCCCCAAGAGTAGGAGCTTCCCAGTTGTCCTCAACAAATCTTATATCGTGATCAATAGGGTTTATGCCGATTGCTTGGAGTGATTCAAGATAAATTTCTTCTACATCATCTGGTGAAGGTTTCAAAATTACTTGGTATTGGTGATGTTGATATAGGCGGTTTGGATTTTCACCATAACGACCGTCAGCTGGACGCCGAGATGGTTCAACATATGCTACATTCCATTCTTCTGGTCCCAGCGTTCTAAGGGAAGTCATCGGATTCATTGTTCCGGCTCCAGTTTCAACATCATACGGAGATGAAATTATGCAGCCCTTTTTGTGCCAGTACTCATTTAGTAGTATGATAATTTCTTGTATGGTATGTTGAGTCCTCATTCCAAAATTCCTGAATCAAATTTTAGTAATTTAAGATCTCTGAATAGAATTTTCTTGAGATTATTTTCGAGCCAACTCAGCGCAAGATTGTTTTTTTTTATTTGTATCAGCTTTAATTCCAATTTTGTCTTTTTCACAATTTCTTTCTGGTTCTTAAAGGCTTTTTCAGCATTTTTGCATTCTTGTTTAGTATCGATGCATATTTTTTTTAGGTGTTTTAGGGCTCCAGGTTTGATAATTAAGGAACAGGGATTAAAATAGGAGCGAAAAATTTTGGATTTTAGTTGAACTAAGTCCTCAGATTTCTGGATAGAAAATGGATTAAACCATAGCTTTCGCTCAACTTGAGTTAATTTAAAGTTCATTTCAGAAGCATCATTTTCATCTTCACAAAGTAGTAGAGCTCTTTGAAGCTTTATTTTGTGTGCGTTTTTTTCAGCATTTCCCCAATTTGTACTTGTAGACAAAGCATCACTCAGCAGTACCACAAGTGATTCTAATTTTTTAAGCACATCATATTCTTGAGAGTAAAGCAAATGATCTCTTTCTGCGTTCATGTTAATAGTTTCTGCAGCTTTTTCATTTTTCAACAATTTTTCCTTAAGATCCATTAGTTCAGTTTTCTGGAGTCTCAATGGTTTTTTTTTAATTTTTGATTCTATATCATTTAATAAAACAAATTGACTGAGTGGCTCAAGAATTAAGTCAAATTCTTTACTCCAGTCCAAGATTTGCCCTTCAAAATCAATGACTTTGCAGTCTTGGAGTTTTAGCAATACGTCAAAATCTTTCAGATAATCATCTTCAGGATTAATTTCTTCAACTGTGACTAATTTCACATTTCCAATTTCCTTTAATAATTTTGTCAATAAACTGTTAATAATGCTGTACTTGCATAAGCATAAAATTTGTAGTGTGGACTTTTTAACTTTTACATTTTTCTTTTTATTAATTCCTACATTTTCTTTAAGCAATTCTAAAATTAAGCGCTTAAAAGGGGGATTATTTAAAGAGCATTCATCAAGTTTTATAAGATGTCCAATACTCATTTTATCGAATGTGATGTTTTTTATTGAGTTAAAAGGAATGCCAGGAAAAAGATAACAGCCTTTATTTTCTCGTAGAATTCCAACTACCTGTTTAGGGTCAGAAATCTTGCTTTGTTCTCTCAATATCATTTTAATTGAATTATCAGGCGATAATTGATCCTGGTTAGTGTGAAATTTTCGGATATTATTAAAAGGTATTAAAGTATTTAAGGGAATTTCCTCTAGGTTATTTTTTAAAACTGAACCAGAATCAGAGATATATTCAATTGACTGAAAATATCCATTTAGCGCTATTCTTGGAAATCTTGGAATATGATGATTTAGAAGAAGTTCCTTTGAAGATATTTTGAACCGCATTTTATTGATCAACTCAAATATAGGATTTAAAGTTAAGATCGAATGGAGTTCATCCTCTATAGATTTTATTACCATAACAAGGTTAATCCCTTTGGTAGAATTAATCTGCAAATTATCCAGTAATTCAAGCCAATGTTTTGCTGATTCAAATTTTATGGGTGAAAAAAATAGCCAATCTGGATTGTGATTCAATATTTCACTGGAGATATTTTCTGAATCCTTTAACCAATTTTTTGTTTTAGCAGAATTTGAAACTTCATATAATTTGGTATTCAGTGGATGGGAAATATGTTTTTGTAGTTGACTAATTAGTATATTCCAGTCATCGCTTGAGAAGCCTAAGCCAAAAAGCTGCATTTCACGGATAAATTCAGACGGTTTGAGAGGCAAAATTTAATATAAAAAAATGATATCATGCTTTATCAGTGAAGTAAATTTACTTGACTTCTAAAAGTTGAAAAAAGGGAATGAACAGTCTTTAAATCTATAAATCTATTTTTATAAATAATTAAGTGTATAATCAAAAAAAGGGAATATTTTTCGCTATGCTAGCTGTTCTTGGAGGAGGGATCTATTCTATTCCTTACCGTCTAAGTTTAGATACGGCAAATACTCTCACAGTAATTTGGGGGATATTTTTATGTGCATTTTTATTTTCTTTACCTGGAGCCTGGATAGCACGTCATCAAACAAAATATTCTTGGAAGGTAGCAGGTCTTGCCTTAGTTACATCTGTTGCTGGAGTTATAGGAAATTATTCAATTTGTCAGGCACTAAATCTAGCGTCACCAACACTGATGGTTTTGCTGATGAGAAGTGAAGTCATTATTGCAATGGTTCTTGGATGGATCTTTTTGAAAGAATTTGTAACAGTTCGTATATTTCTTGCGGTATTTTTGATCATTATTGGGATTTTTGTAATGAAGATAGATTCTCTCAGTTTTGAGATAAAAGAATGGTCAGCAATACTCTGGGCATTTTCTGCGGCATTTGGTTTCGCATCGATGCAGGTTCTTGCAAAAAGTATCATTCACGAAATCCATCCTCAGGTATTGAATATTTTTCGTTTGGCGATCGCACTTGCACTAATTTGGTGCGTTGAAGAAGTGAGAGTTGGAATTCCGTCATTGAACATTTCTGAATGGATTTGGATAGCAATGGCGGCCTTTTGTGGGCCATTTTTAGGGCGAGTGGCTTTTACTTATACATTACGATACCTCACTATTTCCAAGGCGAATATCTTTGTTTCTTTTGCCCCTGTTTTGACTCTCTTGTTTGAGTTTTTAGTTTTTGGTACTCTTATCACTTGGTTTGAAACACTTGGGGGAGTAATCATGTTAGCAGCAATTATTTGGATTTTTATGCCGGGACTAAACACTAATGCCGAATCTGGTGAAAAATAAAATGATTATGTGCCAAATAATTTTTAATATATATTTAAAATAAAAAAAAA
>PAZT01000030.1 GCA_002716165.1 Deltaproteobacteria bacterium
ATGGAATGTATATTAATGCTAATGAACATTTACTGCGCTTTGTTGATAAAAAATCATACGAAGTCGAAGAAGGCACAACTTTGGCTGCAAATGTTTCACTCCCTGCATCCAAAATAAAATATATCAGCACCTCACGTTCCTTCATAGTAATAATAATTCTTCCTCAAATAATTGACACTGCAGAAATTGTTATCAATATCACTCGCAATTTGTTTTCAAAATTGTATGGGAATATTTTCTTAAATGAAAAAATACTGCCTATGGAGTTTTACCGACAAAACTCAAATTTAGGACAAAAGACAACTGCAGCAATACCAGAAATACTAGATCTAGCTTCAAAACTCAATTTATCTTCTGAAACCTTTTATAAGCATTGCGAAAGAATAGCAAAATCTTACAGATTAACCGTTGAAGAAAAGGGGAATGAAATACGCAAGCAACTAATAAGTGAATGGAGAAAAAAGTGGCAGGAAAAACTACTTACAAAGGAGGATGTTAAAATAATCGACTTAATTTTTTCTGAATTTATGGATTCCATGTGTAAAAATCCTGAGAAAATAATTAACATAATGATAGAGCATGTTAAAAAACTTAACTCACAATTACATTATATTTTACCACATGAGACAAGAGAATATGAGACTTTTGAAAAAAAATATAACAAACATTATGTACGCTCAGTGCAAAACAAATTTCAAGAAATTACTTCACTCACCGGTTTTATAGAGGAACTTTACACCGAGCTAAATAATTTTCAAGAAGACTCAGAACTCAAAGGAATAAGAAAGCAAATTCTTTCTAAAATGCAACAATTGAGAAAAGAAAAAAAAATAATACAGTTTTACGTGCCTGAAATTGGCTGTGCAGAAGAACTAAAAGATTTACGTGAGACATTTCCCCTTGTTCTTATAAAAATGATTCCTAAAGGAACACCACTTAAATATTGGTCAAAAACTGTAAAAAAGATGGAAAAAAATTATTCCGAATCCATATATTCAAAAATATACTTAGCACTTCATAGCCTAAGTTTATTGACACTTGATATTAATAACTCCAATAATGAATTTATTAATAAAAACGAGACAATAAAGCGCCTTGAAAGAATTTTGAAAATTCTAAAATATCACAGCACAGAAATCAAAACCTCACAAAGCATCCTTGGAATTATAGCTGACATGAGCGAACAAACAGTTTTCAATACCGAAGCGAATAAGGGTGAGCCAAGAATGATGATTCCCTTAAATGAATTTAAAAGAGCATGGAGCTATTTCATATCTTTCGTTTTGACCCTCATTTATTATCAGGATGATGCAAATTCAACTGGTTTGCCTCAAGGTTTCAATCCAGAAAACTATACAAAATCAATTTTGGGATACGTTGACAAACAGTGCGCCCTAGGTATAAATTATTTTCACATCGTTAAGCTGCTTTGGTTAATTTATAAAAATAATATGAACCTAAATTCCATTAAATTCTTGCTGTTTTGTCTAGAAAATCCAAATACAATATTGCGGTTCATACTTCACCAGATAATGCGTCCCCAATCCGGGACTTTATCATTAGAAAGACGTCTAGAAAAACTTCTAAACTATGAAAAGGCTTGGGTTTCTGCCTTTCAAAACCGCTTGGATATCACTGACAATTATACATAATAGTAATTAAGAAAATGAAGATATAACTTAGCAATAATTGGCATGTTTTTCGCAGGTTTATTATTATAGAATCAAGACAAAACTAAATTTGAAAAATTTTTTAAAAGGAAAATCATGAAATGGTTCAAATTCGAGCCGCATGAAGATGAAGTGCCAGAGACTGAGTCTTCTACAATGTTAGTATACTTGAGTCCTGAAGCACTTAAACAGGCGATAGTTGTAGATGATTTTGCTTCGTTCCAGGACAGTCCAGAATGTATTCCTGGAGGAAGGCTTTTCGAGGTTAGCAGGCAATACAGTTACCGTTTAAGACAAGTTGCTGATTTGGTTGAGGAACCTCTAGAAGATCAAAAACCTCAAATAAAAAATCCCCCGAAGCGAAATTTTCATGAGGTAATCCGTCCAGAAAAACGTATGGGAAATCAAATTGAAGATTTGATTTCAGAAAACTCTGACATTTCTAACAAATTGACACCCCACCTTGAAGAAACCAGTGAATCAGTAGAGGATATCCAAACACAACAAAAATTAAGTCCAGAACAGGTACCCTTCAAGGACCTTGAATCTCTTTTCGTAAAATAGATTAGACTGATCTTGTAGATAATTCAAAATAAGGTAAAAAAGAAAATATTTACCTCAATTTAGTGGTTGTATTTTTCCTCTGTTCAATGTCAATAAATATATTTCTCTTATAGCTTCACCGCTATCATCAAAACTTAATTTTCCTGTTACGCCCTGAAAGCTTTTCATTTTAATTAGTGCGTCCTTCAAATCCCGGTGACTTTGATTGCGCTCATCATTTAAAAGTTGCATCAAAATCAATAGAGTGTCAAAGGCATGAGCAGTATATGAGCTTGGACCGATATAGTTTTGATGGCGATAAAGAATTTGTTCATGAATCCTTTTCAGTTGGCCAATCATCTTCGTTTTACTTCCAAGAAAAAAACTATCCACAAATACTGGTTTTCTCACACCACTTACTCCTGGTGAAAAAGGAAGCGCTGAATCATTCCAGCCGCTGTCACCAAGAAAATTAATATTTCTCATTTTATATACTGCACTATAAGGTAAAATGAGTCTTAAATTTTTTACTCCTCCTGCTCCTACAGCCACATACAAGGCATCAAAATTGTGAACAGGATCCTCTTTCTCTTTCAGCTCCTTTAAAATATTTTTGTCTTTTGTTGCTAAACGTTTAATTTTTCCTGTAAAAGTATCAAACTCATTTACTAGGCTCTTTTGACCTTCATGTTTAAATCCTTCAGCTGCAACCACATCACATCCTTTTTGCTCTACTGCATTCCAAAAATGCCTCATTTTTTGGCGTCCCTCACGCGTTTTTGCGTAAAGTATCAAAAAACGACAAGCTTGCAGCTTATCAGTTGCATAATCTACCAATTTTTTTACTTCTTGCTTCCAGCTTTGATTATTACGGAAAATATATTCCCCATATTCGGGAATACTTTCAGTTAAAGATAGGGAAATTAATGGGACTCCTAACACCTCTGCTTCAGTCGCGGCCGCTTCAGAGGTTTTCCTTGCAAGAGGACCAATTATGGCAACTACCTTCTCAATTTGCACCAGTTCTCGAATAGCATTTTTTGTTTTCTCTGAATCCAGATGGGAGTCTCGAATTATCAGTTCCCATGAATCCACCAACTGCTCAGACAAGCGATTATCAGATCCCTTGGCTGAATTTTCTGTGACTGTCTTTTCATGGGAGGTTGAGTTTTGGAAACTATCGTTAAATGTATTTATTTTGTTTGAATAAAGAGCCAACCTTAAACCATTCAAGGTCTCCTGAACTAAACGGACTATTTTTACGTTTGAACTACTCATTGGGAGAATAACTCCAATCCGTCTAGGATTTATATTCAAAGCTAAAACGAAGCTTTCCTGTATTTTCTTTAGCCTCTTATATTGCCTTTCATCACCAATTTCGCGGGCTAAATTAAGTCTTTGATCTAATATTACTAAGCCCTCAATGTAACGACGTTGCTTTGAAAATAGATCAAATTCAATATCAAATATTTGCTCTCTAAGCCATTTTGAATCTGGATAATTCAATAATAATATTCTTAACTGTTCTGGCGACTGAATTGCCTTTATCAAAAAGGATATCTTGTCCAGATCTACTTCATCTGAAGTTTCTGAATTACTTAACAATTCAAGTCGATATTGTATAGCATTTAGAATTTCTCCCTTTGACTCTGCTTCCCTACTAAACATAAGAACTAACTCAATTCGTTGCTTGGCACTCAATTCACTAAGTGCACGATCACGCAAAATGTTATCCTGATTTAAAGTCTTTTTCTGAGAATGAAGCGATTTGTTTAAATAATAATATATAAATGGTACTACGGAGTTTCTGGGGCGTTCTTTCAAAAAAGCAATTGCTAATTTTTCTGCAGAAGCCCATTTATTAAGGTGATAGAGCAGTTGAACTTTCAATCTAACTCTGTCCTCAATTTTTAACCAGTCTTCATATTCCAAATATTTTTCCCTTGCAGCTTTAGGATCTGAAAATATCATTTCTTCAATTTCAGCCACGGGTTTTTTATTAAAATTAATAACTTCATTATTTATCCAATCTCGATCTTGCTTATGTAAATCAACTTCTAAGTCTGTAGTGTTTTTTTCAATTCTGGTATCCCATGGAAATATTGGATTTGATAGCGAAGCTAAAGTTTCGTATGTCAAATCATCCGTTTGCATTTGAGTTAACGACCGTTTAGGTGGTAATTCTATTGGGAATAATAATTCCATTTTTTCAAATGTAACTGGACTGGAAACGGATTTATTAGGAATTGAAGGAGCTTTTATCATTTTAAGGAATCTAGAAAAAGTATTTTTTTCACTAAATTCTTTTGCAATTAAGTTTTTTATATTCTCTTCCAACCATACTCGGTCACTTAAAAGGCTTTGGGAAAAAGCTAATCCTTTGACTCCAAAGGAGTAACAAAAAACAAACAATAAAATCAGCAAAATTTTAAATACCTTGACTGAATCAAATAGCATTTTGCAACCTAATTTTCAAAATCAAATATTTTTCCTGCAACACGGATATTGTCTTTACGAATTGTAAATTTTTGGGTATCAAAATACTCCAACAAATCAATTGCATATTTTCTTGAAACTTTTATTAATTCTTTAAACTGGATAACATTTATATCTGGGTTTTTCTCAAAAAATTCCCGTAGGATTGTCAAAATTCTTTGAATTTGTTCTGGCTTGTAGTATAAATCCTCAGATATACGTACAAGTTTTTTGGTATGAGTGGCGAATTTAAGCAATTCTATTCCATCCTTCTCATACCCCCCCATTTCTTCTAGTAATCTGGTTTTTCGCATTGGTTGAAATCCACCATTGTTGATGATTTGAAGACACTTTACCAAACTTTCTTGAAGGATTTGAGAAATTTTTACCTGATGATATTCCAGAAAAAAATACTTACCCTTATTTAATATAATGCCTGAATCACACAAATATATTAACAAATTTTCTATTTCTTTTTCTGTAAAAATCAAAGACATTTTCCCTGATAGCTCAGCATGTGTAATTCCTTCGCGTTCTGGAAATTTTTGATGATGATTTTTTAAAACTCTGCTAATAAATTTTCCAATTCGCTTTATATGATCTATGTGCAAATAGCGGCCTGAAACCGAGTCTATACAAAGAACCTGACCTTTTTCTCGCAGGATCTGTAAAATTTTTAAACTATCTTTTTCTGAAAGACCTGTACGAACTTGAAATTCTGAATGAAAAACTCCTCGAACTGACCGCAAATATATTACTTCTTCAGAGCGTACATATTCATCACCATCCATCAGTCGCCCGAGCCTCACTGAAAGATCCTGCTGCATTCTTCGGGATTTACTTGGAGAAGGGTCAATTATAATTCCTCCTCCAATAGTGTTCATTGGCGAGAAACTTCTGATGATAAATCTGTCACCGTATTTGCCACTTAAAATTCTTTCAGCACGAAACTGAACCATTACAGTTTCTCCTGGCAACAAAGATTTTCCTTCCAAAAGTATAATCCTGCCTATAAGCTCCTGAGTACCTAGATGAAGTCTTACTCGTGTCCTGTTTTTCAAAGGAGTTGAAGCATCTTTCAATAAAGACAATGATGCATTTATCATATATCCAGAAAGCAATGATTCAGGATCTGCCAGCTGATTACCACGAAATACTTCTTCCTTGGTAATTCCGGTTAAATTAAGTGCAACCCTTTGCCCTGCTTTAACCTCTTTTACCTCAGTTCCATGAGACTGCATTCCTCGAATGCGAATTTCACGGACCTGCGGATACTGAACAAGCCTCCGGTTATGGCTTAAAAACCCCGTCAATACAGTTCCAGTTACAACTGTTCCAAAACCTTTTAATGTGAAAGAACGGTCAACATACAGTCTAAAAGGCTTTTCTATTTCTGGATTAACAATTTTTTTTGCAAGTTTTGCAAATTCATCACGAAGTTTCTTCAAGCCTTCACCTGTTATTGCTGAAACAGGAATTACTGGGGCGGATTCCATAAAGGTTCCCTCAAGTAAAGTAAAAACTTCCTCTTTGCATATTTCAAGAATTTCTCTGTCTTCAAGCAGATCTATTCGTGTGAGGGCGACAATGCCAGATTTAATATTTAAAAGATTGCATATATTTACATGTTCTCTGGTTTGTGGCATAACGCCTTCATCTGCGGCCACCACTAGTAAAACAGCATCCATTCCTGTCGCCCCTGCTAGCATATTGTGAACAAATTTTTCGTGACCTGGGACGTCAACTATGGCTATGGTATTACCATCTTCGTCTTCATAATGAGCAAATCCTAAGTCAATGGTTATTCCGCGCATTTTTTCTTCAGCAAAACGATCAGTATCAACTCCTGTAAGAGCTTTTACTAATGAAGTTTTTCCATGATCGATATGACCGCTAGTACCTATTACGAATGGATTTGAAGATGGAATTTTTTCCTTGACATCTGACATTATATTGACATGAGAGAAAGGAGGTTTAAAAAATTAAGATTTTGTTTTTACTTTACTATTAAAATCAAATCTATATTCTAAATTAACCTTCGCAGGACACAAGCTACTCTAGGAAAATTTCGCTGACTTAAGTAAACTAGTTTGCTATAATGCTAAAAATTATTTAACTGATTTATTTCATATGAATTTTTATTCATCAAAATTTTCAATGAATAAACTTAAAAACAAGATTTTGTTTTTTTACTCAGCAATTACGCTGCTAACATTTGTTTATCCTGCCAGAGCCGTTGAAATATTCTCAAGAGACTCTGAACACAGGGGTGTTGTAGAGTTTGCACCATACCTTATTTATCCAGAAAATAGGATTGGCAACGGGATTTATCTTGAAAAAAAACTTTTGGGTTCCCATCCACAGAGGGTCATTATTAACATTGTAAACGTAAATGGTACTGACAACCATATATATCTTTATCGTGGATTCAAGGGGGTTTTGGGGCTTGATATTGTAAAAAATAATACAGGAGAAGATGTAAGATTTTGGCAGATAGATCCTGAATTTTATCAGTATTCAAACAGGACTTCGGGGACAAGAAGAGTTTTCAGGATTTTTAAAGATAGAATAATACCCTTGCTGCCCAATCTTCGTACTGGCTCGGGTGTAACTACATCTAAAACTCACGCAGTTTTTTACCACATCTCAAATTCAAAAAATGTAACCAGCGTCAATCAGAATGGACAGGAAACAACAAACAGAATTTATACTTTTAGGCTGCATGTTATCAAACGTGATTTGGAAGGTTTAGTAAGTCTTTATAACATACCAATTAAGGATGCCAATTACTTGCTAAAGCTTGATTGGGAAAACAAACATTCTGTGAGCTATAAACTTAGTAATAGCAAAAAGTATACTATCGATTTAAGGAAACATGCTCCAAGCCTCTTTTGAGTTTTGTTTTTCAAAATTAAATAGTAATTTTTTTATCTTTTCCGGGTAAAAATTCATCTTTAGGAAAAAATGAATCACAAAATTTCATGCTTAATCTATGATATGGACGGATTACTCTTGGATACTGAAAAAATTTATACTGAAGTAACTCAAGAAATTGTTGGTGAATATGGGAAAGTTTTCGACTTGTCGTTAAAGCAGTCAATAATCGGGAGACCCTCATCTGATGCAGCAAAAATAATTGTAGATAGTCTTGATTTACCAATTACAGCACAAGATTACCTTGATTCTAGAAAGGAGACTTTAATCAAGAAATTTAAAAATACCCAGCCGATGCCCGGCGCAAAAGAAATGACATCCCATTTTTTTAGCCATGGTATTCCACAAGCAATTGCTACAAGTTCATCTTCACCTATCTATGATGCAAAATACACAAAACACAAAAAATGGTTTTCACAATTCGATAAAATTGTTCGTGGGGATGACCCTGAATTAAAACTTGGTAAACCAGCTCCAGATATTTTTCTACTTGCTGCAAAACGTATAGGAATTGAACCTGAAGAATGTTTGGTTTTTGAAGACGCACCAGCTGGAAGTGAAGCTGCAATAGCCGCAGGAATGTCGGTGGTAGTTGTGCCACATTCAGAAATGGGACATAAACTCTTTAAAAATCCCAGTCAAATTCTAGCATCATTAAAAGATTTCGATCCTCAATTTTGGGGGTTGCCAAAATTTCCTGAATAATTTTGAAATAAAATGGAGCAATCTAGATTAGATAAGAATGAAGCATGATAAAAGATATGTTACTTCAATTTAAGACTTTAAAATTTCAGATTCTTTTCAAATTAGAAATTTAAATAAAACTAGATATAGTGATAAAATATGAATGAAAATATTTTTAAAGCTTTAGTAGTAAGTGAAAATGATGATCAGACTTTCACTCGAAAGGTGGCTGATCGTTTTTTGGAAGATCTTCCTGAGGGAGAAGTTCTTATCCGTGTGCATTATTCATCACTGAATTACAAGGATGGACTTTCAAGCATAGGTAATCGAGGAGTGACTCGAAATTATCCACACACTCCCGGGATAGATGCTTCAGGCGAGGTTGCTGAGAGCTCAGACTCAAAATTTATGCCTGGAGACCGAGTTCTAGTAACCGGTTATGATTTGGGAATGAATACTTCTGGAGGATTTGGACAATACATTCGCGTTCCTGCTGATTGGGTAGTACCTTTACCGGAAGGATTGTCGCTTAAAGAGTCGATGATATTTGGAACTGCAGGCTTTACTGCAGCACTTTCCGTTAATGCATTGCAAAATCATGGTATTACTCCAGAACAAGGAGAAATAGTTGTAACTGGTTCAACAGGAGGAGTTGGAAGCATTTCTGTATTGCTTCTTTCAAATTTAGGCTATGATGTAGTGGCTTCAACAGGCAAATCTTCAGAAACTGATTTCCTTAAAGGATTAGGAGCTAAAGAAATTATTGCTCGTGATGTAGTCAATGATGAATCAAAAAAACCTTTACTTAAACAGCGTTGGGCAGCTGGGATAGACACTGTAGGTGACACAACCTTAGCTACCCTACTTAAATCAACAAAACAAAGAGGTGCTGTGGCAACCACAGGAAATGTTGCTTCAGCTAATTTACCTATAACAGTTTATCCATTTATTTTACGGGGAGTAAGTCTGCTCGGAATAGATTCTGGCCAAACCCCCATGAATCTAAGATGCCAGATATGGAATAAACTTGCTTCTGAATGGAAATTCCCCCAATTTAAAAAACTCTCAACAGATTGTGATTTGGATAATCTAGAACCCGAAATCGAAAAGATTATTGCTGGCCATCAAAGAGGTCGCGTAGTTGTAAATCTTCAGTAAAAAAAGTTTATTTAACCTTAACAGGAGGACATAATGAGTGATACAGTTAAATACATATTACCCGAGTCAGAAATTCCGAAAAACTGGTACAACATTACAGCAGATCTTCCAAAAGCGCCTCCCCCAGTTTTAAATCCAGGCACTGGAGAGCCTTTAGGTCCTGATGATTTAGCCCCCCTTTTTCCAATGGATCTGATTTTACAGGAAGTAAGTTCTGAACGTTATATAGACATTCCTGAACCTGTAAGAGAAATTTATAAACAGTGGCGGCCAAGCCCTCTTTATCGTGCAAGAAGATTGGAGAAAGCACTCGATACGCCTGCAAAAATTTACTACAAGTATGAAGGCGTCAGCCCTACGGGTAGCCATAAGCCAAATACTGCGGTTGCTCAGGCTTTTTATAACAAAGAGGCTGGTGTAAAGAAAATCTCAACTGAAACTGGAGCCGGCCAGTGGGGCTCCTCATTAGCATTTGCCGGTTCAATTTTTGGATTGGAAATTCAGGTTTATATGGTAAAAGTAAGTTTTGAGCAAAAACCTTATCGAAAAGCAATGATGGAATCCTTCGGCGCGACGTGCATAGCTTCACCATCAGACACAACCAAGTTTGGTAAGGCATACCTTGCCAAAAATCCAGATTCTACAGGGAGTCTTGGGATTGCCATCTCGGAAGCAGTTGAAGTTGCAGCAACTAATGATGATGTTAAATATTCTCTTGGAAGTGTACTGAACCATGTGCTTATGCATCAGACAATTGTGGGTTCAGAAGCACTGAAGCAAATGGAAATGGCCGGGGACTATCCCGATGTAATAGTTGGCTGTACAGGCGGAGGTTCAAATTTTGCTGGACTTATGTTTCCATTCCTCGGAGAAAAACTTCGTGATGGTTCTAATTTGAGGGTAGTCGCAGTAGAACCTGCAGCATGTCCCTCCCTTACGAAAGGTAAATATGCTTATGATTTCGGTGACACTGGAAATATGACTCCATTAACTAAAATGCATACACTTGGCTCCACTTTTGTTCCGTCTGGGTTCCATGCTGGAGGTCTACGATACCACGGAATGGCACCCTTGATAAGCCACCTTAAGGAGTTAGATTTGTTGGAGGCATATGCATTTCATCAGAACGCATGTTTCGAGGCTGGTGTAACTTTTGGGCGCGAGGAAGGAATTATTCCAGCTCCAGAGGCAAACCATGCAGTGAAAGGTGCAATAGAGGAAGCTCTTCGTTGCAAGCGTGATGGTAAATCAGAGACTATTCTCTTCAATCTATGTGGACATGGACATTTTGATATGCAGGCATACACTGAGTATTTCAGTGGTAATCTTGAAGATCGAAATTATGATGAGCAGGAACTTGCTATGGCTCTTTCAGGTCTCCCATCGGTTGGAAACTGAGTAGTTGACTGAAAAAGATGGATTTTTAACGCTTTTTTCAGCTGTCCTAAGTGAATTAAAAACAAAATGCACAATTATTTTTAATGTAAGTGCATGTATGTAATTATATTTATTTTATTAGGATAATTTTGCTGTATTAAATCAATTTGATAAAAAAATCTAATCAACAAGCATACCTCTTAAAATATCCTTAAGAATAAATCTTATCTGCACCAAAATACTTTAAAGTCTCCTTCAAAGTTTAATTGCTTATCAAAAAGCTGCCATATGAAACATGAATATTTCATTCTTAAATGAGAATAACTGTATTGAGAGTTCAAAAACTTCTGACTGCCTTGTTAAGCCTATGGTTTTTTTTAATCCCTTTGGCAAATGCCTCAGAACCTGCCTTTGTGAGAGAAAGTCTGCGAGCCCGTGGAATGGGCAATGCTTTTACAGCGGTTGCGAATGATGAAATGCTATTTTTTTATAACCCTGCAGGGTTACGATCAGTTATTTATAACATTTATGAGATCGTTAGTTTTAATTTTACAGTAAATGAAAACACTCTTAGTATGAGTAATTCTAGCAACAGCAGCTCTACCCTAGGGAGTCTATCGGGGAAAAAACTTTATGTTGAGTACAATGTTGGTCTATTGAGTCATATTAATTCAAGATTTGGATGGTCATTATTTCAAAATACATTGATTGACATTCAGGTAAGGAATCCAGTTTTTCCATATTTGGAAACAAGATCATTTGTGCAGGCTGGTCTCGCGGGTGGGATGGCATGGAGTTTTCTTGACTATCAGCTTGATGTTGGACTTGGTGCCAAGCTTGTTCAAAGAGCTGGAATAGACACAAAATTCCACGTGTTTGACGAGGCAATTATTGAACTCACAGAAGAAAATAAATATACCAAACTTGCAAATAAATTTGAGAATAAAACCGCTATTGCCCCTGATGCCGGGATAGTATATCACTTTGACGGAGTACACAACCTGTATCCAAAAGTCGCAATAAGTCTGCAGAATATAGGAGGTCTAGACTTCAATAATGCGGGGAAAGTACCTATGACAATGAACTTAGGAGTTAGCACTGAATCTGAACTTGGGGGTTTTGATTTAATACTTGCCGCAGATTATCTAGACTTAACCGATGGACAAAACCTGGTTTCTACAGGGAATTCAATCACTGAAAGAAACATTAAGTTTGGAGCTGAAATTGGCTGGAAAAAGTTATTTAATGGACATCATCTTTTTTCTATTAGGGCAGGAAGAAATGGGCCATATAATAGTGCAGGATGGACCCTGAACTTATTTGGTTTTAAAATTGATGTTGCAAAATACGCTCAAGAAATTGGTGGCTACTCTGGTGAACTTATGGACCAAAGGACCAGTCTTCAAATTTCAACGATTTTTTAGATGCATTTATAACAAAACTGTAAATACGATGTCTTATAGTTCACTCTTTATTTTAGCAGTAATTTTAATCTGTCTTAGTGGATGCACAACTCAGGGTAGATTGACTTATCTGAAATTCGAAAAAAGCGACAACTATCAAGATTTAAACTCCTCTATGGAGAAACTAAAAAATCAGTATGACAGCTCTATTCAAAATCAACGGAGTGCTTTAAGAGAGATACGATATATTTCAAAGCATATGCAGGAGCCGGGCAAGCGTGAAATGGCACTGAGTGCTTTGACATTTTTTACATTCATGAGTGACGACGGAGATATTCGAGACAAAAGTCTCTCACGACTTAATAATGTGCTTGATGAACCTGAGTGGCCAAAACATTTAAAATTAAACATAATTGACAGCATTGTTGATCTTGTTACTGGCAGATTGGGTTTCCAAGAAAAACATGATGGAATGATGATGATTTTCGGTGTCGCCCCAGAAGTACGCGAAGATGCTTTAATGTACCTGCTTAACAAATTTGAAGGACTTGAACCGCAACTTCAGTACCATACTGTAAGTGCGTTTCTCAGACTATTACTTACAAAGCCTACCTTGGGAAACTGTCCGGAGAATATTTGCGACGAAGATATCAGAAAAAATCAGGAAGAATGGGATCTTGGAGTAGAAATAAAAGCTAGTATACCTGATAACGCAGATCCCAAAGCAGTTGAAGCAGGAGCATACGGGCCTTTGACCAAACGTGAACCGCTTGAAGAACGGGAAGAGTGGAATGAAGAAATGGACAAACTAAAATTGATACTTTGGGAATGGATTGAAGATGCCCTTGATGATCAAGATGTTTCTTATCTGATTCAAGGTCGATTGATTAGATTTGCAGGAGAAATAGAGCTTTTCTCACTACAAGAGGAAACGTCAAACGAGTTTATTGAACAAATATCTGAATGGGCAGAGAATGAGGATATTTCAGTTGATTTAAGAAAGTTGCTTGGTGCCTCAAGGGAAAAGGTGAAAATTTACGGGTTCCCTTCAACAAAATCACCTCAGCTATCTGAAAAAGCTTATGAAGGAATAAAAAAAAGACCCATAGATTTTTTGGAAACCCACATAGACGCAATTTTGCATCAACAGTTTGAACGTCAGAAAAGTGGCTTTGATCCGGGTGAACCTGATGCTCTAGGCCTTGCTTTTACTTCGTTCAATGAAACCGATGAAGGAGATCTAAGGAGAGAAATAATCCTTGAAAATGTAACTACAGCATTGCAAAAAGGATTACTGGGAGACATTTCGTATATAGCAGAACGCGCCTTGAAATCAATTGAAAATACTCGATCTGATGTAGACCTAGAACCTTTATTGAATCTTGTCAGTGCTTTATATCCTTCAATGAAAGCACAAAAACGAAGTCCCAAGCCATTATTCGAAACTTTGTTAGAAAAAGTGGAATCAGCCAAAAGATTATCTGAGCGTAGATTATATCTCAATGCAATTCTAGCAGGGGCAACAGTTTTTCCGATGGAGACTAACCTAATCCTAGCAAGTACTAGCGACCAGGACGTAGTTACAAGTCACCAAATTAATTCAGTAATACAGAAACTAGATGAAAATTTTTAATTGTAAACTGAGTACGTAAAAAATTTGATCAGTTTAACAAAAATTTTTTTATGAATTCCATTTTCAAAATATTAACCTTTTTTATAATGCATTTAACATTAGTTTCCTGTGCCGACACACAGAATTCTGGGCAAAGTTGCGAGGTCAAGCTTGATGAGCAAAAGTATCAATCTGTTGCAGAAAACATTAATTGCTCAGATTATGAAAGGGGCAGTGGCTACTTGGGACAAGCTGGCGTATCTTTCAGTAACTTTCTCCAAACTGGAGCTGCAGACAATATGACCAAAACTCTGGGAATTGAAAAACTAAGCTCTCCCACAGACTACACAACAGGCAACAGGAGTTACATAACAAATGCACTATGTTTAATTGGTGCAAATTCATTCGTAACATCGAGCCGATGCAATGGAAGTTCAAGGACGCGAACCACTGATGAACTTGAAGTATCAATGTTTGCCAATATAGCTGATTTCCTTTATCTGAACTATGGTGTTCTTGACAATGATACCGACGGTACAATTACCTCAGAAGAAAGCGCAGCTTTCACTAAACTAAAGACGGAAGGAATAAGTGTCGCTGGATTGGGCACAGGGCTTTCTGCATATAATCGTTACGAAGTTGTAGCAGGTAGCTCAAATTATATCGCAAATCAGGATCTTTCTAAATGTGTTGCATACGATGGAAACTACACAGACGACCCCTCAAGTGGAGATTCAACATGTGCAACACTCCAAGCTTCTGGTAGCATTACTGAGATACGACCTATCTACAAATTGGACTCCATGGAGGATATTACAGCTGACGGAGATCTGCTGACTTTAGTTTCAATGGTAAGCGAACTTACGATGATTTCTACTGCTCTTTCTTCAGATTTTGAAGAGCTTGGAATAAGCTCTGATAACAGTATAAGAAAAAGTCTTACTGAAGCACTCGACAAAATAGATAATGGAGCAAAAGATAATAATCCTACGGCTGACCAAACATGCTTAGCAGTGATTTTATTTGATGTTATGTTTTTACTTGTTCAAAACGCCTCAGACAACAGCACTACTTCAACAGAGTTAAAAAGTGGAAACTTGATCAGCACATCAGATTTGTTAACTGCTGTAGACAATACCCTTAGTCTTTACCCATCTGATGCAATTGAGGCTGCACTTGGATCACTTCCGATTCAATCTGCCAGAATTGTTTACGCAACAGACAGTCCTGCCACAACATACACTGACTCATACGAATCCGCAGAAAACTCATTATATTCAGCAATAGCCAACACACGCAGCCTTGGCACAGAAGACAGTGAAAAAAGTGATGGGAAAGTAACATTCCGAGAACTAATCTGTGTTGCAGAAAACTAATATGCAATTGATTGTCGCATTTACTTTCATGAGTTTTGTGATTTTTCCAGCATTTACGTTTGCACAAAATCCAATTTTGTTTTTTTCAGGTGACTTACGGGGAGAAATAAAACCATGCGGTTGTGCAGAAGAAGGCGACATGGGAGGTCTCTTACGAAGATTGACTTATATTAAACAGAACAATTCAGTTAATAGGATTATTTATTTTGATCTAGGTAATAATTTCCCTGTACCCTCTCAGCAGGGCGATCTTAAAATACCGCTGATTCATTCCGCACTAGAAAAAATGAATCCAGAAGTTGTTCTGGTTGGTCCTAATGAATGGCAAAACGGATTGCATTGGCTTGATTCAAAAGTCCCATATCTTCTTAGCAATCAAAGCAAAAAACTTAATTTTTTGAATTTAAAAATTATCAATCATGAAAACCACCAAATAATAGTACTTGGTTATTTATCACCAACTCTCGTTTATCAGAATAAGAATGATTCACCAGTTATATTTCCGATTAATCAGGAATTATTAACAAGTTGGAGGGACAAAATTCAAAAAAATATAGCTCAGTTTCGAATACTATTATTTCGAGGGAATGAACACGAACTAAATTTATTTGAAAAGTCAAGCATGTTTGATCTTATTGTTGCCGGAAGCAACAATAATGATGAGCTAAATCAAGTTTTGAAAATGGAGGTGGACACTAGAGATATTCCCATGATACCAACCAAAGGACAGGGGATCTTATCAGGGGAGTTGGATGTAAATGGAAAGATTATTCCGGCTAACCGAGAAAACGATTCGGGAAGTTTATCTGTTTCTTGGCTAGGAAGAAATATAGAAGATGATCCTGAACTTTTAGAATCATTCATGAGTTATGATGATGCCGTTAAAGAATTATTTTTCAGAAATTTGGAACTAAAGAAAGAGCATTTGAAAGACTCTCCGTTTATTGGTAATCAAGTTTGCGCTGCTTGCCATCCTAAAAGCATGGACGTTTGGAAAAAGAGTCGACACGCAAACGCTTTTGCCACACTAGAAAAACTAGGTAAGCATTTTGATCCTGAATGCCTAGAATGTCATGTGGTCGGCCTTAAACCATGGACCACACCAGAAAATTCTTCAGAGGCAATAAGAAAATTTGAGGGTAAAAGAGGATTCCTTAGTATGGAATTAACACCACATTTAGTGAATGTGCAGTGTGAAAACTGTCACGGACCTGCTTTAGATCACTTAGCCAATAGTAAAATTAAACCAGCTATGCACAATCCTGATTCAGTTTGTGTCGAGTGTCATCAAGGAAGTCACTCTCCATTATTTGACTATAAAAAATACTGGCAAAAGATAAAACATGGACCATAAATTTCAAGTTTTATAACATCCAACGATCACGCGCAGTTTTTGAAAGAGCTAGAAGTTCGACTAATTTTTTTTTATCATTATTTTTAATTTTTTCCTCAAGTGAAGATAAGACTTTTTTGAAGGCAACAACTCGAGGAAGGAGTTTTTCTTGGTTTTCAAGAAAGATATCTGCCCACATTTCGGGACTTGAAGAAGCAATGCGTGAAAAATCCTTAAGTCCAGCACCAGAATGTCCCAAAGCTTCATGAGAGTCTGTATTTGAAATTGCCTGTATACAAGCGTAAGCAAGAATATGAGGTAAATGACTTACTGAAGCAAACATCTGATCATGAGATTCTGGATCCATTTCAGATACTTTAGCACCCATTGATTCCCAAAATCGTCTAACTACTAGAATCGATTCCTTATCAGTTTTTTCTTCAGGAGTAATTATGCAGCGCTTACCAAAAAACAAATTATTTTGTGCTGCAGATGGTCCAAAATTTTCTGATCCTGCTATGGGATGTCCTCCCAAAAAACGAATGTTCTCATAATCATGAGAACACATCATTTTCAAAAGAGGAGATTTTACGCTGCCAGTGTCAGTTAAAATTGCTGTCGAAGAAATATTTGGAAGAATTAAAGGAAGGATATCTTTAAATGATTTCACAGGAACAGCCAACAAAACTAACTCTGCTTGAGCAAGTTTTTTGTCAGGCATGTTCGAAAGGTAATCAGCTAATTTTTCTGATTTGATCTCCTTGTGATATTCCTCGTTGTTATCATATCCAAGAATTTTTCGCGCCAGTCCTAAACGCCTAACATCTTTTGCAACCGAACCTCCAATAAGGCCAAGACCTACAATTGCTATTGCTTCAAACGGTTGGAATCCTGAAGCATACATCTATAAACTCAACTTGCCGCAGTTGATGTTCCACTGGCGGGAACTAATTTAGTTAAAAACAATGACACAGGACTTGCAACATAAATAGATGAATAAGTACCAACAAGCACACCTAAAAGCAATGCAAAAGAGAAATCATGAATTATTTCACCACCCAATATAAATAGAGCCAAAACAACCAGCAATGTGGTTCCAGAAGTAATTAACGTCCTGCTCAATGTTTCCGTAATACTTAAATTTATTGTTTCTTCAGGTGATTTCTTACGATATTTCCCCACATTTTCTCTAATACGGTCAAAAACAACAATGGTATCATTCAGAGAATATCCCACCACAGTAAGCAATGCTGCAACTACCGTTAGAGTAAATTCTTTATCCAAGATGGAAAAAATTCCTACTATAATTAATACGTCATGAACTAAGGCAATTATTGCACTAACTCCCTGTCTCCACTGAAAGCGAATGGTGATATAAAGCAAAACAAGCCCCAAGGCTATAAGTATAGCCTGTACAGCACTGATTTTAAGTTCATCACCAACTTTCGGCCCAATTGATTCGATTCGTCGTATTTCTAATTTAGGATGCTGATTCAGAAGTATATTCCCTAATTCTCTAGTTAAATTCTCGCCTGTTCCCAATGGGCTATCAATAGGAAGACCTAGAAGTATTTCCATATCAATAATGTCACCAAATGTTTGAAGCACAACATTTTGCATGCCTCGCTCAGCAAACAAATTCCGAAGCTGGTCTAAGTTGGGTTGACTCTCAAATTTAATCTGTACATTAGTTCCTCCTCTAAAATCAATACCATATTTTAGACCCTTTTGTACTGTTACCGAACCTATTCCTGCTAGTAAGAGAATAGCTGAAATAATTGTAGCAATACGGCGATAAGCGAGAAAATTTATAAATTGTCCTTCTTTAAAATTAAGAAACTGCATTGTCTAAAATCAAATTGAAGAAAAATATTTTTATTAATTAAATGCTTACAGAACTTAATTTTGTTCTTCTCAAATAAACAAAATCGAAAAAGAATCGTGTAACCATTATTGCTGTAAACATGCTTGCAATTATACCTATTGAGAGAGTTACAGCAAAGCCTTTGATAGGACCTGTACCAAATTGTAGCAGAGCAAGAGCGGCAAAAAGTGTGGTAACATTTGCATCCAAAATTGTTCGGAAAGCTTTTGCAAATCCTTCCTGTATTGCAGCTCTTGGGTTTTCTGTTCTTTTTATTTCTTCCCTTATACGCTGAAAAATTAATACATTTGCATCAACTGCCATACCAATAGTCAACACAATCCCTGCCATACCCGGTAAGGTTAATGTTGCTCCAAAGGCTCCAAGAACGGATATAATTAAAATTACATTGAAAATCAGCGCTACTGCAGCAAAAACTCCTGCCAAGCGATAATAAACGAGCATGAAAACTAAAACTAGCACGCTGCCAATCATCAATGAATTAAGACCCTGATTTACAGAATCTTCTCCAAGACTGGCTCCAACCGTACGCTCCTCCCTGATTTCTATTGGAGCCGGTAATGATCCAGAACGTAGTACAATTTTAAGAGTATCTGCTTCCTCAACAGTGAACTGTCCAGATATTGATGCTTCTCCCCCAGTTATTGCTTCACGAATTACCGGAGCAGACTGAACTTTATCGTCTAATACAATTGCCATGTTTCTACCCACATTGCGACGGGTGATTTTCGCAAACTTATCTGCACCGATTGAATCGAATGAAAGCGAAACATAGGGCCTATTATCCTGAGAATCGATCCTGACCCGAGCATCTCTGATAAATTCTCCAGTCATCAGTATCTTTTTCTCAAGCACATAAGGCCGTTTTGAGATAAGTTTATTTGTTACTTTATCCCATATTTCTTCATATTTTACTACTTCAGTCAGTCTGTTATAACTGTCTGGAGTGGCATTATTGTTGACAAGTTGAAACTGCAAAACTGCCTGTGGTCCTATCAATTCTATGGCACGATCTCTGTCTTTTAGTCCTGGTAGCTGAATAACAATATTGTTGATACCCTGCTGTTGTAAAGAAGGTTCACTTATACCAAGGCTGTCAATACGGTTACGCAATACTTCTAGAGCCTGACTAACTGCATTTTTCTTAATGAGTTCCGCCTCTTCTGACTTTAGCTTAAGATAAGTAAGATCACCTTGACCATTCTGATCAAACTGTACAAGGAAACGATCGTATGGTGCCTGATCCAATTGAACTTTTCTACCTGGTTCCATCTCAACAATTAGAGAATCTGAAGTTTGGCGGACTTCAACAAAATCAACCTGCTCATCAATCATTAGGTCCTCTAGTTCCTCCGCAGTCCTACGAAGAATTTCTTTAACTGCATCGTCAGCTTTTATTTCTATGTCTAGGTACATTCCCCCCTGTAAATCAAGTCCAAGATTGACTTTATTTTCGATAGTCTGCGGATCGACTCCTGGCTGATATGCCCTGTATGTCGGGAATGCATAATAAAGGGCTCCAAGCAGCACAATCAGAATGATGGCACCTTTTAGCTTAATATCCATGATTTTTTATTTTAAAATATAGTCAATACCAAATCGGACAGGAAATAAAATATATAAAATAGAGGAATCTTGGTAAAATATTTCAGCCAATAAAGCAATGCTTTTTCATATAATTTTGATTTTTATTAGCTATTATTTTGTTCTCATTTTTTGGATTTCTTTTCTTTTTTCTCTTCTATCTCTTCTTTTTCCTCATCAGCATCATCTTTGTTTACTCCAGTTTTTTTATCCATTCGAGAAACTTGGTGACGCTCTAACTGAATTTGGATTTTGCTGGCAATCTCCAAAGTTAACCTATCATCTCCAACCTTGACAATAGTTCCAAATATTCCACCGTTTGTGACAACCTTGTCGCCCTTTCGCAGACTGTCTACCATTCTCTGATGTTCCTTCTGTTTTTTTTGTTGAGGACGAATTATCAAAAACCAGAATACTCCTAAGATTAAAATTAGAGGTATAAATTGAAAAAAAGCACTTCCTGATGCTGCTTCAGCAGATTGGGCATATGCGACTGAAAAAAAAGGAAACATTAAATTAGCTCCAGTTAAGGTTAATAAGATTGTTAAGCCGTAAAAGCTTATCATTACATTTGAAAAAGTTCACGTCAAAATAATTCCTAAATCATTTTTTTTATTAATCAGCAAATCATTTTTTTAGCCCTACTGATATTTTACAAATATTCCGAGCTACTCTGAATTCTTATGAATTTGTATATTAAAATTATTACTTAATTTTTTTGAAAATTCTCACACCTTACGGGGACGCAGGTGTGCATTCCAGCGGAATTCAAGTTTTTTGAAAAGAGAGACGATTATGAAAGTTAAACAAAAGTAGAAAAAACCTGCAGTGATAAAAGATTCGAATGGTACAAAATGGCGAGAATTTACTACTTTTGCTGCACCAAACAGATCAACGATTGTAACCACACCAGCAAGTGCACTGCCATGGAGCATGAAGATAGTTTCATTTCCATACGCCGGAAGTGCCCTGCGAAAAGTTCCAGGGAGAATAATTCGCCTATACATAGTTGATTTCGACATCCCACATGCACGTGCTGCCTCAAAGTCACCAAATGGGGTCTGCTCTATGGTTCCACGCAGGATTTCTGCTGTATATCCTGCAGTATTGAGTGCAAAGGCAATTAATGCACACCAGTAAGCTTCCTTGAACACAATCCAAATAACACTCTCACGAACAAACTCGAACTGTCCCATTCCGTGATAAATCAAGAACATCTGCACCAGTAGCGGAGTCCCCCGGAAAAAATAAATATAAGTTTTAGGAAAAATTTGAATCCATGGTGACCTGCAAATAGCCAGAAGCGCTATTGGGAGAGCTAGTACAAAACCACATACGAGAGACAGGAACACCAGTTGAATTGTAACCCAAAGACCCTCAATGTAAAGGTGAATATTAGTAAAGATAACTTCGTAGTCCATCAAGCCCTCCTCACACCTACACTGAATCGGCGGTTAGCCCAACGAAGCCCAAAATCAGAAACACCTGTTATTACCAAAAACAACATGGCTACTACAAGGTAAAATGTAAATGGCTGGCGAGTAGCTCCACCAGCTACACCTGCATTGTAAACCATGTCATGTAGCCCAATCACTGAAACAAGTGCAGTTGATTTTGAAAGTACCATCCAGTTGTTACCAAAACCTGGTAATGAATGTCTTACCATCAGAGGCATAGTTATATGCACAAATACTTTCCAACGATTCATTCCGAAGGCATGTGCCGCTTCTATTTCCCCTTTTGAAACAGCAAGTATTCCTCCTCTAAAAGTCTCGGTCATATATGCACCAAAGATAAAACCTATAGTCAGAGTTCCTGCTATAAAAGGACTTATATCTATATAGTCCCATCCAAAGAAATCTCCAATGTTGTTGAGCTGGATTTGGCCACCATAATAAATTATTGTCATAAGCACCAAATCAGGAATCCCTCTGATCAAAGTGGTGTAAATATTTGCACTGCTGCGAGCAATTTGTGATTTAGATAGCTTGGACAAAGCACCAATCAGACCAAGAATTATTGCTATTAAAAGGGAAAGCAAGGCCACTTCTATAGTTAGTATCATTCCCTGCAAAATCATCGGGAAATAGCCATGAAGATCAAACATGCCTTATATTCGTGAGAGTAAAAAGAGTAAGCCACGAAATCCTGAAATTCCGTGGCTTACTAATAGAATAATTAGGAGTTTTTTTGAGGCTTATTTAATATATTATTTTAAACCTCAACCAAGACAAATCTTAGTAAACATCAAATGCGAAATATTTTCCATTGATACGGTGATAAACACCATTAGCACGAATAACTTTAATAGCTAGACTGAAAAGTTTAGCTAATTCACGCTCATTCTTTCGCACCGCGATACCAGCACCAACACCAAAATATTTTGGGTCGGAATAGCCTGGTCCTACAAACTCCCAACCTTTTCCTTTATCTGTTTTCAGAAAACCCTCATCCATTGCAATTGAATCTGCAAGCAACAAGTCAATTCGTCCAGCAATTGCATCAAGATAAGCTTCATCCTGGGTCCCATATCTCTTAATATTAACGCTATCACCAAACTCAGCAGTAATGAAATTGTCGTGAATAGTTGCACGCTGAACCCCAACAGTTTTACCTTTCATACCTGCCTTTGAAATTATAATTCCAGATCCTTTTTTTCGAGCGAACTTAGCTGGAGTGTTATAGTACTTTTCAGAAAAAGCGACTTTCTTTTTACGTTCTTCCGTGATTGACATAGAAGCTATGATAGCATCATATTTGCGGGCCAGCAGCGCTGGGATAATGCCATCCCAGTCCTGCGGTACCAGTACACATTCAGCACCAATTTCCTCACAAAGAGCCCTTGCGATATCAATGTCAAATCCTTTAAGTGTCCCGTCTTTTTCGATCGAGCTAAAAGGAGGGTATGCTCCCTCAACACCGATACGAATTTTGTCCCATTCATTTGCTGAAACATTCGAAGTAAATGTAAAAAGAACCAGCAGAGTCAGAGTAATTAATTTTTTCATAGTATTTCTCCATTTTAATTTTTTAATTAATGAGATATGAAAATAATATCTCAGTTTGAAGCCCTTACGACTTGCTTTAAGTTTCGATTTTCTTGGAAATAAACTGTCGAAATCGATCTGAGGAGGGGTTTTTGAAAATTTCAGAAGGCGTACCATCCTCCTCTATGCTGCCTTCATGCAGAAAAACAACTCTTGAAGAGACATCTTGTGCAAATCCAATCTCATGCGTAACAACAATCATTGTTCGCCCTTCTTCAGCGAGATTTTGCATCACCTGTAAAACTTCTCCTACCAGTTCTGGATCAAGTGCTGAGGTAGGCTCGTCAAAAAGCAACATATCCGGTTCCATTGCTAGTGCCCTTGCAATTGCTACTCGCTGCTGTTGGCCTCCAGAAAGATGGGCCGGGTGGTAATGCTTTCTGTCATGAATCCCAACCTTATGCAAAAGGGACTCTGCCCGCTCAATAGCCTCATTTTTTGGTATTTTAAGAACATGTATGGGAGCCTCAATTATATTTTCCAATACCGTCATGTGGGACCATAGATTGAACTGCTGAAAAACCATTCCAAGCCGAGTCCTGATGCGCTCCACCTGTTTAATGTCTTCCGGCACAATAGTTCCGTTGTGGTCCTGCTTCATTCGAATCAACTCACCACGTACATATATTTTACCACTTGTGAGAGTTTCCAGCATATTGATACAGCGCAGAAAGGTACTTTTACCTGAACCACTGGCACCCA
>PAZT01000031.1 GCA_002716165.1 Deltaproteobacteria bacterium
CACTCAAAAAATAACTAAACCTAAAAAAATTTATTAACAACAAAAAAATCACCCCCCAACCGAAAAAAATCAAACATGCTAAGAAGGAAAATTTTAATATCCCAATTCTTTTTTTTGTTTTGTGGATTATACAACTGTAATCTGCTGTATGCCAGTACTGAATCCATCAGCGCTGAATTAATTGAGTTAAAAAGACAAGGTTGGAAAGTAACTGAAACAAAAAGCAGCATTGAATCACGTCCAGGAATTAAACCATATCAAAACGTTAAACGTGAAGTCCAAGTAGTAAAATATAAACTAAAAAAAGGCATAGAAGTTCTCTTTTGTGTTGTTGAGTATGACAGCCAGAAGGACACAATTCAGGAATTATGTGCTGAAACTCTAAAGGATGCCGAAAAGAAACTTAGTCGATAGTCTTAAAATAAGTTATTAAACCGCTTCTTTAATAAATTAGATAAAATTCCTAAAAATCTGCTTTGTTGATTATCTTTTACTGACTCGCCATGCTGTGAAAAGTCCCACAAACATTAGTGGGGTAAAGGATGCAAAACACCAAAAAGCCACATTCTGTGCTACGGTTACACTACTTGCTTCTGAAAAACCAGAATTGTTGGCAATAATACCACTTAAGGCTGATCCCAATGCCATTGCTACGCGCATAAAAGTAGGTATGGACGCTGAAGCATGGGCACGTTCTGTTTCAGGAACATTTGCAATGATTCGCTTGGATACAAAACTCCAAGACATTCCAAAACCCATCCCCATTATGAAAGAAAAAAGAGAGATTACCCAGAGAGGACCTACCGGCATGGCATATACCAATCCGAGCATAGAAATACTAACGAAAACTGAGCCGATCTTAATAAGTATCGGCTCTAAACGTTCCCTAAATCCTGAGGTTATAATTGCTGTCAGAGTCCATGCCAAAGATTCAAGTGCAATAATATAACCTGCCACGAGAGGTGATGCCCCAAATATGATGTACATTAGCAAAGGTCCATAGACTGTCAGAGAAATTGTTGCCATGAAGAGTGAGCATATCATCAACAGACCTGATCCCGAAACAGTACTGGGGTTTAGTATGCCTCTTGGAAATATTCGGTTTACACTGTCCGAGTCCTGCTTTATAAAAATTAAAATTAAAGCTACACCCGTTGCGCATAGTACTCCTGCAAATTGAATAGAAGAAACAACCCCAGCCTGACAGATCGCGAGAACCGCAATGCTGAGCAGGCACAAACGAGCAACTGGTAGAGGCTGAATCTCTTTTGTGCGAGATTGAAAGTGCTTACGCAAAAGAGGGGGAGCTACAAATATAGTGACCAATCCTTGGATAGCAAATGCCCAGAATGCACCTCGCCAATTTCCAATATTAACAAAATAACCACCAATTAATGGACCACAAAGTGAAGAAACTCCCCATACTGCTGAAATAACTGCAATAATTCTTACCCATAATTTTTGGGGAAACAGCGTTGAGGCCCCAATAAAAGCTAAGGAAACCAATCCACCTCCACCCATGCCCTGAAGAAGTCGTCCTAAGATCATTATTGACATATCAGAAGCATAAGCGCTTAAAGCGCAGCCAAAAACGTAAAGTGATCCTGCCGCAATTTCGGCACGAACAATTCCAGTGCGCAATATTACAAGTGCTGCAATCGCACCAGTAACAACAGATCCAAGCTGGTAGAGGGTGTAAGTCCAGCTTAGGTATGGTAGACCTCCAATTTCCTCTACAGCAACAGGCATCACTGTAGCAACGAGTGTGGAATCAGCCGCATAGAGCCAAACTCCAAAACTAAGCACAAGCAAGCGAGGTAAGTGTTCAGCTTCTTTAAGGGCTGATAAAGGGACACGTTCTCCCTCTGCTTGAGGCATGTTTTGTTATTAGGATAAGATGGAGACAGGTCTATGAGGGCTATAGAATGGTATATTTTTCAGCATGAAAATAATAGTTATTAAAATCAATCCGTTCCTCAATATATCTTTTTTTCAATTAGAAAGTATAGCACTTCCTTCTTTAATAATAAATAGATCTGTTTCAAAAGCAGAGCACGTCTGAGGTACATTTAGATCATAATTCTCCTTGTATAATTTATGAAAAAATGTTAAAAATTGCTATCTTCAAAACTGCAAAAAAAGTAAAACAAACAGTCACATTAAATTCAAAAATTATTACCATGCCTGAATCAAAACCCAGACGTAAGCTTGCCGCTATTCTTGCCGCAGACGTGGTTGGCTTCAGCAAAATGATGGGCGAGAACGAAGACCGAACACTGCGGAACCTAAAAGCTTGTCGAACTCTAACTGATGAATCAATATTGGAGAACCATGGACGAGTTTTTGGAAGTGCGGGAGATTCTATAATTGCCGAGTTCGGTAGCCCTGTAGACGCAATCGTAGCCGCTGTGGAGTTTCAAACAAATCTACAGGATCGAAATAACGAAGTCGATTCTGAAGACCAGATGCATTTCAGAGTAGGTCTAAACATGGGGGATGTAATCATTGAGGGAGATAATCTTTATGGAGACGGTGTCAATGTGGCAGCAAGACTAGAACCTCTTGCTGAGCCAGGTGGAATACTCATTTCTGGTAAGTTTCACGATGAGGTGCGCCGGAAGCTAAAACTGGTCTTCGAAAGCAAGGGAGTTCAGGAAATGAAGAACATCGATGAGCCAGTGAGCACATTCAAAGTCATGCTAGGGCAAGAAGCCCAAGTTGATTCTCCTTCTTCAGCTTCTCCATCAACTCCAGTTTCCTCAAACTCAACAGCTAACTTATCAAAGCCTCCAAATGAAAAACCTCGCCTAATTGTATTGCCATTCAGCAATCTAAATAATGTCGAGGATAATGATTTTCTGGTTGACGGGATTGTGGAGGACATCATCACTGAGTTTTCAAGGCTAAACTCTATCGAAATAATTTCCCGCAACACAGCTTTTGCATTCAAGGGCAAGGAAGTAGATAATGTACAAATCGCAAATGATTATGGTATTGACTACATTGCCACAGGAAGTATCCGCTCCTCAGGAAGTCGCATCCGAATTTCTGCAGAACTAACCGATCCTGTGACAGGCAGTTCGATCTGGAGCGAACGATATGACCGTACAATGGAAGACGTCTTTGAGGTTCAAGACGAGATTGTGCGTAAGATTATGGTTGCCCTCTTGGGCAAACTGGAAACAGCTAGTCTAGAGCGGGCAAAGCGAAAGCCAACAGAAAGCTTAACCTCTTATGAATATCTTCTGCGAGGCCGTGATTTTCATCACAAATTCTCCAAGGATGGTGTGCTTTCTGCCCTAGAAATGCTAGATAAATCTATTGAGGCCGACCCTGAAAACGCTCAGGCTTATGCCTGGAAGGCTTGTTCCATTGGACAAGGGTTGTTTAATGGATATATAGAAGCCGATTTTGATGAAACTCTTACTGAAGGCAAAAACATGATAGAAAAGGCAATGGAACTTGATGACAATGACTTTGAGTGCAATCGCCTAATGCATGAAATCAACAAAGCCTATGAAGAATTTGAGAAATCCGAGTTTTACGGCAAAAAAGCTTATGACATGAATCCAAATGACCCTAGGATAGTTTCTGGTTATGGAGAACTACTTGTACTTACTGGACGCGCTGAGAAGGGCACAGAATTACTTATCAAAGCATATGAATTGGATCCAGTAGGACTGGGAGGTTCCAATGCTGACAAGAGGCTAGGAGACGTAATGTTGGGAGCGTATGTGAAAGGTGACCATCAACAGTGTCTGGAATACGACAAAAAAGTAGGTAAGAAGCAACCCATTGCCTGGGCTGCAAAGATTGCCAGCCTATCCGCCTTAAAACAAAAAAATGATAAAGAAGCCGAATTAAGCAAATTTGAGACTGCCTATCCCAACATAGTGCTAAGTGAGGAAATCGATAAGCTGCACTTTCAGGACGGAACGGTCAAACAGACCATGAAGGACTTGATCGCCTGAATAACATTCATTACCTCCATAATTTCTAAGACAATTTTAATGACAAGAAAAATGATTGTACTTGAGATTATTAATGCATAATGAAAAATTAATAAATTAATTAAAAGGAATAGAAATGGAAACACAAACACAAACTGATATCGAAGCAGCAGTTTTTAGGAAATTGATTAGCCATCTTGGTTCTCGCAAAGATGTACAGAACATTGACCTGATGAATCTTTCAGGTTTTTGTCGCAACTGTCTTGCAAAATGGTATTCCGCAGAGGCACAGGATCGTGGAGAAGAAATTTCTGTCGATTCAGCAAAAGAGATCGTATACGGGATGACGTACGATGAATGGAAAAAAAATTTTCAGAAATAATTATAAAAAATCAGATCTAATAATTATTGAGGACAAAAAATGAATACCAGACAACTTGGACAAAATGGACCAGAAGTATCGGCTATCTCACTAGGTTGCATGAATTTTACAGGGTTTTACGGTCCATCTGATAAGCAAGAAAGTTTTTCCTGTTTGGATGCAGCAAGGGATCATGGCATAAACTTCCTTGACACAGCAGAAGTATATGGAATAGGGGCCTCTGAAGAACTGATTGGAGAATACCAGAAAGACCGTGGTTATAATTTCATTATTGCAACCAAGGGAGGAATGGTAATTGGGGGGAGAAGAGGAGAAAACGACAATTCAGGGCCAGCTCTGCGTAAAGCACTGGAGGGTTCCATGAAACGTCTTAAAGTAGATTATTTGGAACTTTACTACATCCACCGAAGAGACTGGTCGATAGAGATTGAAGAAGTTACACAAACACTTGCTAAATTCATAAAAGAAGGGAAAATTGGGGGCTTTGGATTTTCTGAAATTTCTCCTTCTTCCCTCCGTCGGGCTCATGCCATACACCCAGTTACAGCTATTCAAAATGAATATTCGCTATGGACTCGTTATCCTGATTTGGGCATGCTGCAGACATGCAAGGATTTGGGAGTCACATTCCTGCCCTTTTCTCCTCTAGGTAGAGGTATGCTTGCTGATACTATCCCAAATCCAAATGAATTCCTGGAAACAGACTTTCGGAAAAGCCAGCCCAGATTTATGGAGCCTAATTTCTCTGCCAACTGCAGAATTATTTCTGGTTTCAGAGAATTTGTAAAATCACGTGGCTGGAACACATCCTGTGCTGCATTAGCTTGGGTTTTAGACAGAGGGGACCACCTAATACCAATTCCCGGAACACGCAGTGCTGAACACCTCTCTGAATGGGCCAGTGCCTGCGAGATTCAATTAACTGATGAAGACCGAGCTGAAATCGACAGACTTCTTCCGGTGGGATTTGCTCATGGTGACCGATACTCCAATGAACAGATTGTAGGTATAGAGCGCTATTGCTGAACTGATGAAAAATGCTGGTATTTGACTAAAGTTTCATAATGCCTCAGCCAATGTTTTAGAAAAAACCAATGGATCAGTCATTAAAAACTTCTAATTTATCAGAGGTTGAACACCATAAAAGCGAATCAAATCTCCATAAAAGACGCCCTTCAAAAGAAGAAGATGAACATTTCCATTCTAAATTAGAAGGAAGTCACGAAGCAGCTAAACTTAGAAAGTCCGCACCTGGTGAACGAATACAACATTTTCATACACCAGTTGAATTTTCATGGTCACAGTTCTGGACAACTTTTTTATATGAGAACCTGCCACCTGTTTTTGTATCACCTATTGCTGTCCTACTCATAGAACGATCATTTTCTAGAGCATGGCATATCACTCAGCACCGTGCCCTTTGCTTAGTTTCTCCTAAACACGGTACAGTAGGTTCTATTATTTTTGCCTGGGCCATCATGTATCCCGCTTCCTGGCTTATCAGTAGTGCATTAATTCTAAGGTTATTTGGTTATGAAGGATTAGTGCAGAATGTTGATCTTTTTCAGATGATACTTGCATATCTTTTCCTATTTATGCGCCGCCTGATTATTTCGATAAAATATGCCTATTTTAGACCGGAAGATGTGGCTCTACTTTGTCTTCCAGCACCTAACTGGGATGAAGATAAAACAAACAGGCGATTAGTAGGATCAGGTTGGAGCGACCCAGCAAGTTTCCCAGGACTTATAGAGGATGAACTGACGTGTGCCATGGATGAAAATGATGTATCACTTCAGGGGATAACCTTTAAATTAGATAAAGATGTCTGTCATGTTATGAATAACCATCCTACCAATGAGCTATTTGCAGCTGAAAAGAAAAATAATCAGGAAGATGAAGTAAATTCTGGTTTCATTATTCATCAAATTTTGTGTTCAGTATACAAAATCAAATTCCCAACATTTTTTAATATAACAGCTATGATATGTGCTTTGTGTATCACACTGCTTCCAGTTTTTTTTAGAATGCATTATGGATTGGATGTATTCGGTGAATCAATTTTTGAAAATATTATTTTTGTGGGATGTATCTTAGGTTTTTTTGGTAGCACAGGCATAATGTTTTTTGGATTTATCAGTGCTTATGATTTCAAAAGAAGATTTAATTCAATGAAAAAACTTGGTGAGTTAATAACTTTCCCGGGAGTACCAATCAGTGATTTTCTTTTTCATATACCAAAAGAGGGAAAAAATAATCACGAGCAAAATAGTGAAAATCTTCTTAGTGTTTATAAGAATGAAGAAATTGCAGACAATCAGAAAACTCCAAATATTTTCATTGATCTAAAGAAGCGTTCAAATGTTTTTGCATGGATGAATTGCCGAAAAACCTTAAGATCTTTTGGAGAAGGATATTATCTTCGTATTCAAGGGTATACATCTACACTGTTAATGTATTCATTCTTTTGTATTGTTATTCTAAATGTAATTGCATGGATGCAGCTGAGACACCATGTTTCAACAATTTATTTAATAATTATGATAATTATTGTCATAGCTTCAATTAGTATATTCTCAATTTCTAAAGCAACAAAATTACAGACTTTAAGTTCTAGCCAGAGAAATTTGGTCAGGAAAGAAATTTTTCTTCAAGAAGAAGAAATGTGGCATGCAGATTCACAAGAAAATATAAAAGATGATCTAAACGAACTGAGAAGCGCAAAGGCTTTATTAGAGCAGGTGGATGAATCTATAAATTTTAATGATTTAATGTACAAACCCACCAGAGTTTTGGGTTATTCAGCAAACCAAAATGTGATTGGATCTACGCTGGGTATCATAGCCACAGGAGCTTTTCTGGCTATTGAAGGTTTTTCAGGTTCTGGGATATCCTACGATATAAACGGTTGGTTCAATTATTGAGTGTTTTATCTCAACTCAACCTTTAGATATTATTTATCTATTTATTTAGTTTTTAAAATCAGAATAAATTTTAAAAAAGATGGATACAACTTGCAAGTATAGCGTAGGACAAATCATTCACCATCTTCGTTTTGATTACCGGGGTGTTATTGTGGATGTAGATGCCACATTTCAGGGAACAGAAGAATGGTATAATGAAATGGCCAAAAGCAAACCACCTCAGGACAAGCCTTGGTATCATGTGCTTGTGGACCAGTCAATCACCATGACTTACGTGGCAGAAAGAAATCTCGAAGCAGATCCTTCACCAAAGCCCATTAATCATCCCCTGGTAGATAAGTATTTCAGTCGATTTCAAGAAGGTTGTTACCAAGCTGAATTCAGTTAATTTAATACGCTCAATCATAAAAAATCTTCTTTGCTATACAAAGTCTTCATTCAGTCATTTATATTTTAAAAGTCTAAATATTTAAATTTAATTAATGCAAGAGATCCCAAAAACAATGCATGCTGTAATTCTCACTGGACACGGTGGAATAGATATGCTTGTTTATAAAACAGATGTTAAGGTGCCCTTACCAAAACCTGACGAGGTTTTAATACGCGTCAAGGGAGCCGGAATAAACAACACAGATATTAATACGAGAATTGGGTGGTATTCAAAATATATTAGCTCAGATACAAAAAAGGGTGGGTACCACGGCCTTGTAGATGCAAAAATAAAAGACAGTAGCTGGTCAGGAAAACCATTAAAATTTCCTTTGATTCAAGGTGCAGATGTTTATGGTGAAATTGCAAAGGTTGGTACTGATATTAATCCAAAAAGAATTGGTGAAAGTGTGCTTGTGCGTACCATGCAGGAAAATCCGAACAACTCTGAAAAAACCTGCTGGACACTTGGATCAGAATGCAATGGAGGTTTTGCACAATATACTGCTGTTAGGTCATCGGAAGTATTTGTTATCAATTCGGACTGGTTAGCTCATGATCTTGGCTCTATACCTTGTGCTTATTCAACTGCGGAAGGTTTGCTGCATCGCGCTAAAGTAGAGAAAGAAACAATACTGATAACTGGAGCATCTGGTGGGGTGGGGTCAGCAGCCATTCAATTAGCTAAACTGCGAGATGCTAACGTAATTGCACAATGTGCTGTTGAAAAAAAAGAACAAGTACTTCAAATAGGAGCAGACAAAATTGTTTTCAGTAATAGTGATTTAATGAAAGAATTAGGAAGGAATACTATTGATATAGTTATGGATTTGGTTGGAGGACTCAAATGGGCTCAATTGCTAAATATTTTAAAACCAGGTGGAAAATATATTACCTCAGGAGCAATTGCGGGTCCAATAGTGGAACTGGATCTGCGAACTTTATATTTGAAAGATTTAACTTTATATGGATGCACCTTTCAGCCAAAAGAAGTTTTCAAAAATGTTATAAAATATATTGAAGAAAATAAAATCAAGCCCCAGGTAGCCAAATCATATCCACTAAAAGAAATTAAAAAGGCCCAATTGGATTTTTTATCTAAAAAATTTGTGGGTAAACTAGTTTTAGTTCCTCCTGATGATAATGATACTTGAATAAAATTTCATGAGTTCTCGAAACGCATTCATTGAAGAATCAATTTACAACTATCTGCTGGAAAATTCACTTCGTGAATTACCAGTGCTTAAAAAGCTCCGTGAGGAAACACAGAAAATGCCATTAGGACGCATGCAAATCTCACCAGATCAGGGACAGTTAATGGCAATGCTGGTTCGGTTAATTCTTCCAAAAAAGATTGTAGAAGTAGGTACATTTACAGGATACAGCAGTCTTGTTATGGCACTCGCACTCCCTGAAAATGGGAAAGTTTTTGCCTGTGATATAAGTGAAAAATATACCCGTAAGGCGCTAAGTTTCTGGAAGGAAGCAGGAGTTGCAGATAAGATTGAGCTGAGATTAGGTCATGCTAGTGAATCACTAGATAAGATGCTGAATGAAGGACTATCAGAAACTGTTGATATGGCATTCATTGACGCTGATAAAGAGAATTACAAGATTTATTATGAAAAGTGCTTAGAGCTTCTTCGTCCAGGGGGGTTGATATTGATCGATAATGTCCTATGGTATGGCAGACCTGCAGATCCTGATGCCTCTGATGCTGACACAGTGGCCATACGTGAGTTTAATAAGTTTGTTTATAGGGATTCTCGTGTAGACATCTCTTTGTTGTCAGTAGGCGATGGGCTTACTCTGGCACGTAAACTCTAGAATAAAGAAAGAAATAAGAAAATTAAATGAATATACTGAAAACAAGGAGTATTGAACACATAGTGACCGCTGAGAAAGTAATTGAGGGAGGAGGATTCCCTGTCCGCCGTCCTATTCCTAATACGGAAATGGAACAAATTGATCCATTTCTTCTTCTAGATCATCTGGGACCGACCAATTGGGGACCTGGAGAAGCTATTGGAGCTCCTGATCATCCGCATAGAGGGTTCGAAACTGTAACATATCTACTTGCAGGAGAAAATGAGCACAAAGATTCTAAGGGGAATCATGGACGCCTTCGTCCTGGAGATGTACAGTGGATGACTGCTGGATCCGGAGTTGTTCATTCCGAATTACCTTCTCCAGAATTTTTAGAAAAAGGAGGAATTATGCACGGATTTCAGGTTTGGATAAACCTGCCAAGTAAAAGAAAAATGATACCGCCATCATATCAAGATACGCCCTCAGATAGAATTCCAGAGATTTTTCTTGAAGATAAAAAAAGCAAAGTTAGGGTTATTGCCGGTGAATTCAATGGAGTAAACTCTGTTATTAAAACTAATACGCCTATTCTCTTTGTCCATGCATTGCTTGAGCCCGGAGTAGAACTTAAACATCATGTCTCAACAGATGACAATATCATGGGGTACCTGATATCCGGCAAGGGAGAATTTGGTTTAAAAGATGAGAAAAAATCTGCTTCTGAAGGACAACTTGTCGTTTTTTCCCATGATGGTGATTCAATCTCTTTACGAAGCACAGACGATTCCAATTTGGAATTACTGATTTTAGGAGGTACTCCAATTAACGAACCGATGGTTAGATACGGACCATTTGTAATGAATACAAAAGAAGAAATATTCCAAGCATTTCACGATTTTAGCAAATAGCTTTTTAACATTTCTTCTCATCAGAATCATTCTTAGTTAAGTAATTAACAGTAGATAAGCAAGATTAAAAGAAATTAAGTTAAAAAAATAATTTACCTTTTTATCATAAGTAACTATTCAAAAAATTAAAGCTGTCGAAGCAAAAATAAGCAATGCAATGGAGGAATTGTTACTCTGTATATTTTCTGGCTTAATCATTTATAAGACTAAAAGAATATATTAAATAGTGCTAGTGAACAATAAATAGCACAACGCAGGTCAGAATTACATCTATAATCATTTCAGACTTCAATTAATTTCAAAAATCTTCAATAAACAAAAATTATAAAAGTTTATGAAAGAATCTACCTCAAAGAATTTGCTAAATAACTCAATTGAAAAACCTAATTTTCTTCAACTTGCTTTTGGTGATGGCACTACAAAAAAAGCTTTATTCTCAGCATTGGTAGTTGGTAGTATTTTAACAGGTATTAATCACGGAGATATGATTTTAGTTGGAGAATATCCCCCTTGGCTAAAAGTCATAATGACCTATTTTATACCATATTGTGTTACAACATGGGGAGCCATCACCGGTAAGTTATCCCGTTAAACAAAAAAAATAAGATAAACAATATTTTTTGAAAGTTTGAGAAATGAAAATTGAAGATTTCTTCAATCAGCGAAATGTGATTGAGCTTAGTTTTTTCAATTTTGAAAACGCTATCACTGCGGCTTATTTTGCAAAGGAAAACCTTGAAATTGTTAAAGTTAATGATAATTTTCGCAAATTTTTCCCAGTTCTTGGAAATGTAAGTAATGCATATTTCCCTGATGTTTTGACTCAGTTGGGAGTAACTTCAGAGCAAGTGGAGCAGTTTGTCCAGGAAATTAATAAAAAGGGCTGGGTATTGATTCCGAAAGTTCCAATAAATATTGATGGGAATGAAAAGATTTATTCACTTCTCTCAACCAGAACCTGTAACGATTCCTTTTCTTATTTGAACGGAGTACAAGGACAGTTTGTAGATCGAACTGAGGAATGGGCATTAAGGCGTGAACGGGAAGACCTTCTAGAGCAGAAAATTCGGGATAGAGAAGTGATTGAGCAAAAAACAGTACAGTTGGAAAACCTTGCTACCCGATTGGCAAAATACCTTTCTCCTCAAATCTATCAAAGTATTTTCAGTAACGAGGGAAAAACCATAGAAAAACATACTCGTAAAAATTTAACCATTTTTCTTTCAGATATAGTCAAATTTACAGATCTAACAGATACACTTGAACCAGAAAAATTAGCTCAGATAATTAATTCATATCTCTCTGAAATGTCAGCTATTGCATTAGAAAATGGTGGGACTATTGACAAATTTATAGGAGATGCTGTACTTGTTTTCTTTGGAGATCCAGAGTCCGAAGGAGAAAGAGAAGATGCACTTAAATGCGTCGAAATGAGTTTGAGAATGAAGCAAAGGGTCAAAGAACTACAAAAACACTGGAAAAAACTGGGAGTGGTAAATGAAATATCTATCAGGATGGGAATTGCTACAGGATACTGCACTGTAGGCAATTTTGGTTCAGACCTTCGTCTCGACTACACCGTTCTTGGCAGTCCCGTGAATTTAGCTGCAAGGCTAGAATCAATGGCAGAACCTAACACAATTTTGATTGACGAAAATACTAAAAACCTCATAGAAGAAGATGTGAATTGCAAGGAGTTTGACAGTTTCATTCCAAAGGGTTTTTCAAGATCAATTCAAGTTTTCAAGGTTAAAGATTTTATTTCTTCGAAACACCGTACTCAACGAAAAAAACTTTCACATGTTGGAGAAAGAGTCGAGATTAATGTCCTTGATAGTTCTGATATTCATGCTGCAATGAAAGAACTCAGAGAGATCCAGAAATATTTGGAAGAAGAATTCAAAGAGAGTAATTAATAAGATTTTTAATTCCCAAGTTTGAATTATTAATTATAAGATTTATATTGAACAGAATGAAGATTAGGTACAGCTTAAGATGCTCACGAAGCTATTGAATTAAAAGTTGTACACTCATTCAAATTTTTCATCCTACCTTATTCTCTCACCCAGAAAAAAAATTTGCATTATTTTAGGATGAATATATAAAAATGATCTCAACAATCGCTGTCCCTAACAGAAAAGTTGGTGTTCCACTTGTTATGATTGCTGGTATCTGCTGGAGCACTTCAGGACTTATCTATAGGCTGATTGAACAAGCTTCCCCTTGGCAGGTACTTTTCTACCGATCACTTGCACTGTTTGTGATGTTGGTAATTTGGTTGGTCGTTAATTATCACAAAAATTTCTTTAGTATTTTCTCTAACTCTATAGCGCTTTCACTGACTGGGGGAGTTTGCCTTGGTCTAGCCTTCACTACCTACATACTATCTCTTGAATATACATCTGTTCCAAACGCCATGTTCATTCTCGCAGCAGCTCCGTTTATCACAGCATTACTTGGAAGGATAATTCTAGGAGAGACAGTAAACAGTATTACCTGGCTTTGTATTATAGTGAGTGCTATAGGACTCGGAGTCATGGTTTTAGAAGAAGTTTCGCTGGGAAAAGGCCTAGGTGAGATTTTTGCGCTTTGTGCTGCCCTTGGTTTTTCCTGCATGACAATCACTTTGCGCGCAAATCAAACAAATGACCTTTTACCTACTATTTTTCTAGCCAGCATTACTGCTACAATTTTTGCTTTTATTATGATGATTATTAGAAGTGACGTGTTCATCCTCAAAACCATGGACTGGATTTACAGCAGCGGAATGGGAATCTTTCAAATTGGACTGGGCTTTCTGCTTTTTACTTCTGGTGCCCGTCATCTGAAAGCTGTGGAACTGACACTGCTTTCTTTGACAGAAATAATTGCTGGTCCATTTTTGGTTTGGATATTCCTTGATGAATCTCCTTCAAAAACTACACTTTTTGGTGGAGCAATTATACTAAGTGCAATAGTGTTACTAGCAGTTTTAGGTTCAAACACAAAAGAAGAACACAAAACAATATTAGATTCTTCCGTCTGAATATTCTTTCTGAAAGAAAATTTGTATTATGAAAAAAATTCTCTGGGGTGTGCTCAGCACAGCTAAAATAGGCCTTGAAAAAGTGATTCCTGCCATGCAGCAAGGAAAACACTGTGAAATAGTAGCAATAGCTTCAAGAACTTATGAAAGTGCACGGGAAGCAGCAAAAAAACTAAAGATTCCCAAAGCATATGGTTCTTATCAAGAACTACTTGACGATACAAGCATAGATGCGGTTTACATACCTCTGCCAAACCATATGCATTTCACATGGACCATTAAATCACTTGCCGCAGAAAAGCATGTATTGTGCGAAAAACCTATTTCTCTTAATGCTGCTGAAGCCAGAAAATTACATAAAGAAACACAAAAATATCCTCAACTGAAAGTTATGGAAGCTTTCATGTACCGCTATCATCCTCAATGGTTAAGGGCCCTTGACATCATTAATGAAGGAGGGATTGGTCTGGTAAAAACTGTTCATTCTTTCTTTTCTTATTATAACAAAGATCCAGAAAACATCCGCAACATACCAGAAGTTGGGGGCGGGGGTCTTATGGACATCGGCTGCTATTGTATTTCTCTAGCAAGGTTAATCTTTAATACAGAACCTCAGAGAGTTTTGGGAAGGATTGAATACGATCCTAACTTTAAGACCGACCGGATCTGTTCAGGTATTCTTGATTTTGGCCATGGGATTTCCACATTTACTTGTTCAACACAACTTATTCCATATCAGCGAGTAAATATTTTTGGCACCAAAGGCAGGATAGAGATAGAAATTCCGTTCAATGCACCACCTGAAAAACCCTGCAAAATTTTTCATCAACACCATAATACAATTGATGAAATCATACTTGATAAATGTAATCAGTATACAATACAGGGTGATCTATTCTCCCTTGCAATACTCAATGATAATAGAGTACCAACAACACTCGATGATGCAGTAGCAAACATGAATGTAATTGAGGCCATAATAAAAAGTTCTGAAAAAGAAAGTTGGTCTATCCCAGAATCATGAAGCGTAAAATTCTAGAAAATATGATTTACTTTTTGCTAATTTATTTTATTGCCTGCGCTGTACTATATTTTCTACAAAGAAAACTAATTTATTTCCCAACCGCAAAGATTAGCCATGGTTTAAACCAGCTTAAGTTAGTTAATAACAATGAATCAATTGATGTAATAGTATTAAACGAGGGAAAAAATGAAGCACTGATATATTTTGGTGGAAACGCAGAATCAGTGATTTACAATGCGGAAGACTTTTTAAAAGAATTTCCTCAGCATACAGTTTACTTGCTTAATTATCGGGGCTATGGAGAAAGTACCGGCAATCCTACTGAAAAGGGCATTTTTTCTGATGCTCTTTTTCTTTTTGATAAGGTTAAGAACAAACATCAAAAAATCTCAGTTATTGGACGCAGCTTAGGGACTGGTGTTGCAGTATATCTTGCATCAAGAAGATCTATAAATAAAATTGCACTCATTACACCATATGACAGCATTAAAAGTCTCGGTCAAAGTAAGTTCATCATTTTTCCAGTATTCCTTCTGCTGAAGGACAAGTATGATTCGCTGAGCAGGGTAAAGCATATTCAGGCACAGACAATCGCTCTTGTAGCTGAAAATGATGAAATCATTCCCAAAAAGCATTCTTTGCGTCTAATAAATGAGTTTCCCCCGGAACAGATTACCGCAATAACTATTAAAAATTCAGGACATAATGACATTTCATACAAAGAGGAGTATTATCAACATTTAAAAGATTTCTTAAATTACTGATCATCACTCAACTGCAGAAATATACAAATACTTCTAAAGATCCTGTTTCAATTAAAAAATATGAAAATACTCACCAAATGTATTTAACTGTGTTTGAAAAATACAATTATCTTAACTTATACTGCTAAGAAACTTTACGATGGAAAACCAAATTGATTTTTATTTTGATATTGTCAGTCCTTACTCATATGTCGCTTCTATGCTGGTAGAAGACGTGGCGCTCAGAGGAAATACTGATGTAAAATGGAAACCTTTTCTGCTGGGGGGAGTTTTCAATGCGGTGGGTACCAAAGACCCACCAGGTGTACATCCTACAAAAAAACCATATCTAGTGAAAGACTTAGAGCGACTTTCAAAGCATTTGAAGATTCCAATAAAATTTCCTACAGATTTTCCTGTCCGTACCGTACTTGCCATGCGTACGCTTTGCGGTTTAAGTGCAGATGCAATTCCTCAAGCCGCACAAACACTTTTTCAGGCGTACTGGGTTAATAACCAAGACATTGCAGATCCTGAAATAGTGGCATCGCTTATTGGCATGGATTCAGTGGAGAATGCAGGAAATCAGGAAATCAAGGACAAACTATTTCAGTCTACCGATGAGGCAATCCAACGCGGGGCATTTGGTGCTCCAACATTTTTTGTAAAGGATGAGATGTTTTTTGGACATGACCGACTACCGTTACTGGAACTTCATCTGAAGGGACAAATATAATAAATAAAACCTGCAAATTACTTTATTTATTAAAATGAAAAAATGTCAAATTTAAGTGATCGTCTGAAAAATAAAGAAATTATTCTACTGGATGGAGGAGTTTCAACCGAAATTCAGAAACGTGGAGTATCCATGGATGATGACGTCTGGAGCGGTATTGCCCACATAACTCACCCTGAAATTACCCTTCAGGTTCATGAAGACTATATCCGCGCCGGATCACAGGTTATCACAGCAAATACTTTTTCCACAGCAAGGCATGTGCTTGAAAGCATTAATATGGGTGACAAGGTCAGAAATATTAATGAAGAGGCAGTTAATTTAGCTAAGAAGGCCAGGGATAATGCAGCAGATCATGAGGTTTGGGTTGCAGGTTCAATCTCAAGCATGGCTCCATTTAACAACGAAGAGGAAGTGGCATTAGGAGAAAGTGTTGAAAGCAATTACAGAGAAATGGCAGAAATACTTGCTGAATCTGGAGTGGACCTTTTAATTGTGGAGATGATGAGAGAAACCGTAAATTCTATCATAGTCATTGAGGCCGCTCTTTCCACTGGATTACCTGTTTGGATAGGTTATAGCGCTATGTTAGCAGACGACGGAAAAAATGTGATTAACTGGCGCTGGAAAAATGTGAAGAGTAAACCACCTGCAGGTGATTTTGAAAAATTAGTTAAAGCAACAACCCATCTTGGTGGAGATGCAGCAGGGATAATGCATAGCCAAGTCAGGGATATCGAGTCTGCACTTAAAGTTATGAGCAAACACTGGCATGGACCAAAACTGATCTACGCTGAAACTGGAGCTCTACAAAAGCCTGACTGGAACTTCAAGGAAATTTGTACTCCAGAAAAATATTCTGAACTATTAAAAAATTGGGTCAATATTCATGGCGTACAAATTGTAGGAGGATGCTGTGGAACCGGACCAGAACATATTCGTATTCTCAAAGAAAAGATGCCTAAGCATTTACCTTAATGAATAGATCTAGTAAACCAGCAGGTTATCTTATTCCTAAATAATTTAATTAAAGTCACATCTTTTAAAAAATATTTATGGATTTTGGTAACATAATTTACGAATCAAGGGACAGGGTTGCTACCATCACACTTAATCGTCCTGAGAGATTAAATGCAATCAGTATAACAATGCCAGAAAATATTGCTGCTGCTTTTAATCATGCAGCATATGATGATTCAATACATGTGGTTGTGCTCACGGGTGCAGGACGAGGGTTCTGTTCTGGATATGATTTAGATTCCTTTGCAGAAAAAGCAGGAGAAAATCCGGTAATACAGGAAATGCCTTGGGATGCTATGATTGACTATAATTTTATGAATCGTTGTAACCAAAATTTTATGACAATTTGGCGTTGCGGTAGGCCTGTGATTGCTATGATTAATTGAGATGCTGTTGCAGGAGGCTCTCATATAGCCTTATGCTGCGACATAACAATAATGAATGAAAAAGCTCGCATAGGCTATCCTCCCGCTCGCGTATGGGGATGTCCAACTACAGCCATGTGGGTCTATCGTTTAGGACTTGAAAAAGCAAAATATATGCTTTTTACAGGAAATCTTGTTAACGGCAGAAAAGCAGAAAAAATGGTGTTAATCCATCAGGCAGTTCCACTTGCAAAACTTGATCGGTCCGTCCAACTTCTAACAGAGAGAATCAAGGGAGTGCCAAAGAATCAGTTAATGATGATGAAAATTACTATTAACCAAGCTTACGAAAACATGAGGCTGTCTAGTTCTCAGACAATTGCAACGCTGTTTGAGGGCATAGCAAGACATAGCCCGGAAGGAGTTCATTTCAAAAAGCGCGCTGAAGAAGTTGGCTTCAAGTAGGCTGTTGAAGAGAGAGATTCAGGAGACCCTATTACTGGAAGCAGTAACTGAAAACATTCAGTATACAAGTATTCGATCTTAAAAAAATAAGGAGAAAAAAACTACTTTTTAAGTAGTAAATTTCTGGAAAATTTTTTCATCCATTTGGAAAAATATTTAACCGTGGAAATTTGGAATAAAGCAATATCAATTAATTTTCTATATGAGTAATTCTCAAGTTGGAAAATATTATTCAGGCTGCTTCCATATTTAATTTTCTACGATGAAGAAACTGATTTATTTTCATTCTAGTCAACATGTCTAAATCACGAAACTCACAATGGATATCACTTACTCCCTCGTGGGGAATTACATCAATAACTGAGACTGCAAGTTTTTGGCGCAGACTGGCATGAGGCAAGTGGAAAATAAATACATCTTCCCTATTTATTCCATCTGAAGGCAGTTCTTTAAGCTCTATTTTAATACCTCCGGCACTCATATCTTTAATAATTCCGGGAAGCTTTGCGTAATCACTCTTTCCAAGTTCAATCTGCTGGTCCATTTCAAACTTTCTGCCTGTCGTAATTTCAAACTCCATTTTCAAATCTAGCTGTAGGCGTTCAGAATTCCGAATATGAAGTCTACGTATATTGGTTGTGTGCTCCAAGATAACTGCATTCAAATCCCTAACTAGTTGGCCAATGATTTTGAGCTGAAACTCATAATCTGCATCGTTTTCACGACGAATCTTGCAGTGCAATTCTGTAAACTGCTTCATATTTGCAGGACGATTTTTAACTTTTGGTGGCTTTAAAAGCAGCTCTATTTCATTTGAATCAAGGACATTACTAATAAAAACTACATTTTTGTCCTTAAGAAGAATCTGACATTCCAAATGGGTTCCAGGTTCAAGCATCTGTGTACAGATGAAGTCCGCTTTTGTGTTCTTGAAAGTGAACTGTAGTCCCTTACGAAGCATGTATATTTTGTCCAAGTTAGAATTTTTAAATCGCTGTGATTCTTTATAGACCAAAACAGTATCTTCAAATTTCTTTGACGACATAATAATTGGAACATGTTTTGCGGGATCTTTCGTATTAGTTAATTCAAGAAAAAATTCTCGATCCACATCCTCTAAATTCCTAGACTCAAATTCAGAATCAACCACCAGTTGCGCTTGGTCCTTTGCCAATTTACTAAGTCCATCCTCCATTTTCTTTTTGTGAAGATAACGTATAAAAAAGATTCCTCCAATCACAGTTCCAAAAAAAGAGAATGCAAGAATATAAAAGCTTAAAGGAATTTCAGAGAGCGGTGGCATGGACTGGGCCAGATTCTTAGTTTCCAGATCCTTTAGAGTAAAATTCATCTCTCTTGGACTCCTGTCAATTCCTGACAAACACCACCAAGCTGAAATTATAAATATGAACTTCAGG
>PAZT01000032.1 GCA_002716165.1 Deltaproteobacteria bacterium
TTTAAAAAATTCATAGCTTCAATTTCTGTATTATTTTTGCTATTAAACTTCCATAGTGTTTCAATTAGTCAGTCTTCAGAATTTAAACAATCACAAATGGAGATTCTACCACTAACATCATTTTTATTTGCTAACAGAGATACTATGAGAGCAGGATGGTATATAAGTCCAGCCAGCAAAAATAAGAAGAATTTAAAATCAGTCACTAAAAAACCTGAAGGATCATTATTTGTACAACTCAAGCCCAGATTCAATGAAGGAGAATACCAGCTGGCTTTACGTGTTTTGAGGGGTGGTTCTCATCAGCGAACACATCTTAGGGAATTTACCGGGGGAAAACCACTTAACCATAAAGTCTACATAACAATCCCATTTGATTTTTTGATAGGTGTTATTCAAGGTGAAGCAATTCGTTCTCTTTTCCCAAATGATCGAGTTGAAGCTGGGGGTTGGTTACATCAAGTTACCTATGATTGGGAAACTCCAGAATTAATTGAAAAAGTTTTTACCAATTCTGAGAATTATATTTACCCAAATTCAATATTTAAACAAGGGATCAATTTTACAATCCCATGGAAAAGTTTGCGTTCTGATCTAGAACTTGAACCACTAGCAGTTCGAGATCCACTTTTTATAAGAAGGGATGATTCAGGTCTGCGTTATGCTTTTTATAGAATCAAACACGGAGATACATTATATTCTTCAGTGATAATACGTTTTATTGGTGAAAAAACTCACTACGCGAGAAGTCAAAATGCAAGTGATTTATTGATATTGAATGGCCTCGCTGATGCAAGGTCGCTTTCACCGGGTCAATATATAAAAATACCCTTGGAATGGATAAGGTCTGAATATTTACACCATGTGCCGAGTATTTACCGATTAACTGAGGAAAAAAACTTTAAAAAAAACATAAAACCCAAAAAGCACAAGCCGTACAACATTTTACAAAATGAGTCTGGCAAAAATTACAAAATAGACACTATAAGCCAAAGATAAATATGAAATTAAAATCTACAATATGCCTAGTATGGCTAATTTTCTTAATATCTTTTGCAAATAATGGTTCTGCAAAAGCTGAGAAAATAATTAGTGGTAAAAGCTTTATTCTATCTGATCAAACTTCAAGAAAGTCGAAAATGATGGTGGGTTGGAATGGACGAAGTTTGGTGGTAAAGCTTAAGCCACAATTAGGAGAAGGAGGATATAGTCTGGCCAAAAGAGTACTTATTCCTGAGTATAGAAGTCTGAAAACAATAAGGAAATACAGTAAAACCCGTAATTTATATAAGCACAAGTATATTACTTTTCCTCTTAAGGTTATGAATGGGAATATTCGTAGCTCTGCTCTTAAGGTGTCATTCTTCAATGATAAAGCTACAAATAATTTCTGGCAGCACCATGTTACTTATAAATGGGAAACAACAAGCTTGATTGCAGGTCTTTTTACAAAAAAAGGCATTAGAGCTGGCCATTTGGTTCGTTTCAACAAAATGCGAAATAATGGAGATATTCTTCAAATTGGTGACATTATTAAGATTCCTTGGAAGTGGATCAGTCCTGAATTGAGACTTCGGCAATTTGAAGTCAAATCACCTTTGAAATTGACAAAAAACAAAAAAGGTAAATTATTCGCGCAATATCAGATGCAAACAGGAGATACTTTATATTCTTCAGTTGTTATAAGATTTACTGGACGTCTTTTGAATGATGAAGTCAACCAGATTGCAAATCAATTACTGAAATTGAATAATATTGCTGATGCTAAACTTATTCAAAATCACCAGAAAATTAAAATTCCTCTTGAATTGTTGAGTGAAGAATATGTTGGAAGTGAAAAAAATAAAAATCTTTCAAAGGGATCATCCAGTAATTCAAAAATCGTTAAGAAAGTTCTGACAAAAAAAACTAATTCTTTAAAAAAAGTAACTAAAAATAAGATAAATAAAAAAATAAAGAAAAAGAAAAAAAATATTTCAAGTAAATCAAACTCTAAGTATGAAAAAAATGCACATAAGTTACATATTATTCTCGATTCAGGACATGGAGGTGGAGACCCAGGAGCAGTTGCTGGAAGTAAAAAAAATAATGATCTGATTTACGAAGATGAATTAGTTTATGATATTAGTAGACGAGTAACCGAATTAATGAAAAATTATGGGATAATTGTGCATAATACACTTACAGATCCTAATCAAACAAAACCGATTCGATTTCTTTCACATAAGCATGACAAAGATGAACAGCTGCTTGTCACTCCAAGGTATTTAACACGCAATTCCCGAACTGGAGCAAATATGCGTGTTTATCTTGTAAACCATATTTTTCATAAATTAAAAAAGAAAAACGTGCCTAAGGAAAATATAGTGTTTATTAGTTTGCACGGGGATGCACTTCACTCATCTTTAAGAGGAGCAATGGTATATTATGCAGACAGCCGCTTTCGAAGAGGAATTTTTGGACTAAAACATAAAATATATCGTAAGCGAAAGGAGTATAACCCTAGTTTAACCTTCAAACAAAGTGAAAATAAATATTCAGAAAAATTAAGTAAATCTTTTGGTAAAATAATAATTAATGAGTTTCGTAAATTAAATTTGCCCACACACAGAGTTTCTTCTGCAGTCAGAGGGTATCTGTATCGAAAAGGTAAAAAAACTCTTCCCGCTGTATTGCGTTACAGTAAGGTCCCTACATCTGTTTTAGTAGAAATAGCAAATCTTAACAATACACAAGACAGACGCAGTTTGCTTAAATCAAAGTCTCGTCAGAAAATTGCTATCGCAATAACTAACTCAGTAGTTTCCAACTTTGGACGCGCAAGCGGTCTTGTTGCTAAGTTGTAATTTAAAAAGATTAAATTAATGATTCCGATCAACACTGTAATTTTTGACCTTGGTAATGTCTTAATAGATTGGGATCCACGCTATCTTTATCGTAAATTATTTAATACTGATGATGAGGTTGAATGGTTTTTAGAGAATATTTGTGATCAAGATTGGAACCTGAAACATGATTCTGGTCAACTTTTTTCTCAAGGTATTTTTGAAAAATCAAAAAATTTTCCGGAGCACATCGAACTAATCAAAGCTTGGTATCAGCGCTGGGAGGAAATGCTTGGAGGACCAATAGATGAATCAGTAAAAATATTATCTGAATTGAAAGAAAAACGAGTATTATTGTATATTTTAAGCAATTGGTCTGCAGAAACATATCCAATCGCAGAAGAACGCTTTGACTTTTTGAGTTGGTTTGATGGTAAAATCATTTCTGGAGAAGTAGGAATTGTAAAGCCTGATCTTGAAATATATAAATTGTTGATTAAGAGATACGGCTTAAATCCTCAAAAAACAGTTTTCATTGATGATAAGGATGAGAATATCAAAGCTGCAAAATTGGTGGGAATCTATGGGATTCAATTTCAGAATGCCTCAAAACTAAGGAAAGATTTACAAATGTTAAAATTAATTTGATGGAACTAACTAACTTAAATTATTTTTTCTACTTATAATCCAAAAAGGTTTCAAATTCGAGTATTTACCGAATTACTTTAAAACAGTTGATATATATCCTTAATCTTTGCGAAAACTTGTTGTTTTAAGCTGTGTTTTTTTAATACTTTCCGGCATACTGCTTAGTTACCCGGAAATTTTTCCATGGGCTGAAGAATCTACAGCAGTCTCTTTACTTCACATATGGGCCGGAATATTTTTTATCGTTATTTTTCCATTATATTCTTGGGATCATATAAAAGGACATTCAGATCGTCTGAGTAAAATATCTTTATCAACTGCCACAGGAATATTGCAGTTTTTTGCAGGTATTGGATTGATTATTTCTGGGATACCTTTGCTTCTTTACAGTGCTGATGTGCTTGATTTTCCTCGTGACATTCATTTGTTCTTGACTTTTGTTTTAGCTTTAAGCCTTATTTTACACAAAATATCTGAAAAGTAGTTTGTTAGAGCCTATCTATTTGTTAAATTTTAATTTCTTATCATGCCAGCTTTGAAAAATAAAGTTAAGTTAATGGATACAACTTTGAGGGATGGTGAACAAACTCAGGGTGTTTCGTTTACTCCTCCCGAAAAGGCTAATATAGCGAAATCACTTTTGAAAAAGCTTCGAGTTGATCGTATAGAGGTAACCTCTGCTAGAATTTCAGAGGGTGAGTTAAGTTCTGTACAAAACATTTCAGTTTGGGCCAAAGAAAATGGTTATTTGGACTCAATTGAAGTTCTAGGATTCATTGATCACAAAAAGAGTGTTGACTGGATAAAAGAATCAGGTTGTAAGGAAATGAATTTATTAACGAAAGGAAGTGAAAATCATTGCAAAAATCAATTACGTAAAACTCTTAAGGAGCATGTTGCCGACATAAGGAAAACCATAAAATATGCAAATTCAAGAAATATTAATATAAATGTCTATCTGGAAGACTGGTCTAATGGATATCAAAATAGTCCCAAATATGTTTTCCAAATGATGGATGCTTTAAAAGACGAAGGAATAAATCATTTCATGCTCCCTGATACACTTGGTGTTTTGTCACCGGATCAAGTATATACAATGCTTAAAGACATGATTAAAAGGTTCCCTTGGGCTACTTTTGATTTTCATCCACACAACGATTATGGTCTGGGAGTGGCTAATGTCCTTTACGCAGTCAAAGCTGGGGTAAGGAACGTGCACTGCACTATAAATTGTCTTGGAGAGAGGGCTGGCAACGTTTCTCTGGCAGAAATTGCAGTAGCCCTTAATGACAAGCTTGGTATGAATCTTTCTATTGATGAATCTAAACTTGCACCAGTAAGTGAAATGGTAGAAAGCTTTTCAGGTAAAAGACTCCCTGATAATGCTCCTATTGTTGGAGAGAATGTTTTTACTCAGACCAGTGGGATTCATGCCGATGGAGATAGGAAGGCCAATTTATATCATAATCCAATTGTTCCAGAAAGATTTGGTCGCAAAAGAAGCTATGCGTTGGGTAAAATGAGCGGCAAAGCTTCACTTGCAAAAAATCTTGAGATATTAGGAATTCAGCTCATTGAAGAGAATCTTAACAAAGTACTTGCACGAGTAGTTGAACTGGGAGATACAAAAAAAACAATGACTGCAGCTGACTTGCCATTTATAATTACAGATGTTCTAGAGACAAGCGAAACTCAACGAATTGAACTCCTTAATTGCTCTATATCAAGTGGATTTAACCTTAAGGCTACAGCCACAATACACTTGAGAATTGATTCAAAGGAGTACCGAGAAGTTGGTAGTGGAAATGGAGGTTATGATGCATTTATGAGCGCCGTTAGCAAAATTTTGAAAAAGCTGAATATTGATTCACCTGAATTAGTTGATTACCAAATCAGGATACCAAGAGGTGGGAAAACAAGTGCTCTGACAGAAGCAATTATCACATGGCAGGTAAAAGGGAAACGTCTTCAGACAATCGGAATTGATTCTGATCAAGTTCTTGCTGCAGTGAACTCAACCCTTAAACTGCTGAATTTGCAATTGTTGCAAAAAGAGGCCAAATAGCACTAATATTAATTTATGTATTCAATATCTTCAGTTTTTTTTGCTGAGTAGAATTAATATAAATGTGCCCCTCAACTATAGAAAGTAATCTCGCTAAAATTTATTTTCCACTGACTGCAAACCCAGTGGGTTATAATCATTTAATGGTTGCAGAAAATGTTCTATGGCAAATCCCTGAAACTCAATTATTAGTATTCATACTATCCAACGGTAGGCATCCCGACCCATTTAAACCCTTCCAAATTCCCCACTTATCTTTACGATATGAAATTTTAAGAAGTGCTCTATTACAGTGGCCTGATCCTGAAAAATCACTACCTGCTAAATATGCCGCTGAATATGGAGTTGAGCTAAAATTAGGAAGTAAAAACTGTACTATTTCTAGGTGGGAATTATCATTCAGCAGGCCCTTACGTCTTGTTGATCACGTTCATTATTTTTCTACAGAAGAAAAAATATCTTTGATTGTAGGTGCAGATTTAATCCAGCGAATGTTAGATCCAAGAATTTTCTCAGATCATGATTTAGCACTCATAGAAAGTAGTTGTCTTATGATAGCTGCTCAACGTGATGATATTGATTTAAATCTAACTTTACAATTGATTAAGAAAAAAAGGGGCGTTGAATTAACTGTTAACCAAATGAATCAAGATTTGCTTCCAAAAAAACTGCAAAATTTTTATCAAATTTCATCCACACAAATTCGTAAAGCAACTCAGGCAGGACACTCATTGGAGACATTTTTGCCGGTAAATGCTTCATTATATGTTTCACAAAATTATTACTACAAAATGGGTAAACAGAAAACTCATTCAAATATTTTACATTTAAATGAATTCGAGTATAGTTGCTTTGAATTGCAAAAAAAGCTGAAAGAAGTAGCTTTTAAACTTCAAGAACATCTTGGAAAAAGAGCAAAAAATGGACAACCTTACCGATTTTCTGTCGTGGAAACAAGCACGGGAGGACAAATTTCCCAAACTTTTACAAGTCTTAATGGCGCCTCAGACCACTTCCTTGACGGCAGAATTATTTATGATAAAGAAGCTCAAAAGCAATTTTTAGATGTTAAAGAATTTGAGGATTCAAGCGTATCTAAAACGAGGGCTCAGAGTCTAGCAAGTGAAATGCAAAGACAATCTGGAGCAGATTGGGCTCTTGCCGAGACGGGTATGGCAGGTCCTCCATCAAAAGACAAACAAAGCAGAAAAAACGGCCAATGTTATCTAGGTCTGGTAACATCAACTAAAGTAAGATATAAGTTTCTACAGTTTAATCCTTTTCTTACTCGTAAAGAGCATCAGCTAATGTTTGCGATTGAAGCATTTGTTTGGGTAGAAAAGGAACTACGAATAAATTGCTGATTTAAAAAATGAAAGAATTGCTGAATAAATTGTTAGCTTCAGAGTCTCTCAACTTTGAAGAAGCAAAGGAAATGATATTGTGGATTATGAGTGAAGAAGCAGTAACTGTTCAGGCTGCAGCACTTTTAGCTTTACTGCAGGCCAAAGGCGTAACTGTTGAAGAAATGGCGGGAGCTGCTTTAGCAATGAGAGAACGTTCTGCAGAGATCAAAGCTCCTGAAAACGCTATTGATACTTGCAGCACAGGGGGAAATGGAATCAGCACATTCAATATTTCAACATGTGCTGCAATAATAGCTGCTGGTGCGGGTGCTGTAGTTGCGAAACACGGTAACCGCAGCAACACAAGAAAAAGTGGAAGTGCTGAGGCACTGGAAGCGTTAGGAGTGAAAATAAATTTAGAACTAGATGAAGTTGAAAAATGTCTTCAAGATTTGGATATTTGTTTCTGTTACGCGATCAATCATCATCCGGCAATGCGCTTTGCCGGTCCCATAAGAAAGGACCTTGGGGTTCCAACTGTATTTAACCTACTTGGTCCCTTAACAAATCCTGCAGGTGCAAAATGTCAGTTGATTGGAGTCCCTAACGTTAATCTTACTTTGAAAATAGCTCAGGTACTTAAGAGATTAGGTAGCAGACGAGTAATGGTAGTTCATGGACATGATGGTTTGTGTGAACTGACAGTTACCTCCCCTACTCATGTTGCAGAACTTAGAGACGGAAATATCAAAGAATATGAAGTAACACCTGAGGAGCTTGGTCTCAAGACAGGAAAATTAGAGGAGATATGTATAAATACTCCTCAACAAAGTGCCAAGATAATGAAGGATATTTTTTCTGGAGATGATAAAGGTACTGCAAGAGAAATTGCTTTGGCCAACGCTGCCGGAGCTTTAGTCGTTTCAGGACGGGTTGAAAATTTGGAAGAAGGTGTAGATCTAGCTGCTGCGACAGTAGACAATGGAAAAGCAGAGGCAAAACTTAATGATTTAATTAAATTCTCTTGGAAAAATCATTAAGTGTATATAACAAAAAATTTTGAAAAACTACTACTTAGTTCATGATCTATTTATTAAAAACATATGTAAATGTTATTAATACTCATTCAAAACTTTTTAATTTTCTCAAAACTTTCCACATAATTTCAGGATCATCTGTGATTATTCCTGTAACGCCCCATTGAGTCAACTCCTCAATACGGTTTTCATTGTTTATAGTGTATGCAATTGTTCTAAATTGGTTTTTTTTAAGGATTTCTATAAGTGATGGAGTCAAAAATTTTTCATCATGGTGGAAAGAATATGCATCTGTTTCTTTACAGAGATTTAGAGCATTTTCTTCAGAAACTTCCTTTTCGTGAAGAGGAGCAATTCTGAGTGAATTTTTAACTTTATCTTTCTTATGCCAAAATTTTATTTTTGGAAAGAAGGAGTGTTCAAAACTTGATATCAATACAGATTCCTTCAACCCAAATTTTTCAACCATTATGCATATCTTCTTTTCAATTGCATCAGGGGGACCTGCTAATTCATAAGTTTCTGGTTTAATTTCAATATTTACTGAAATTTTACCTCTGATTTGCAAAAGAATTTCTTCAAGAGTAGGAATTGATTCCCCTTTAAATTCTGGACTGAACCAACTCCCAGCATCCAATTTTTTTAATTCTGATAGATTTAATTCAGATACCATTCCAGCTCCATCAGTAGTTCTTTCCAGAGTTTGATCATGTATTACAACGGGCACCCGATCCTTTGTAATACATACATCTAATTCAATCATATCTGCCCCGGCACTTATTGCGGCATCAAATGCGGAGGCAGTATTTTCAGGGAATCGGGCACTATATCCTCTGTGAGCCACTACCCAAGGACGTTTTATATTTTCCAGTTTATTTATATTTTCCATACATTGAAATATTACGATGGTTGATATAGTATCATTTGAGATTTCAGATTGACATAGAATATGGTAATAAATTTTCTTTGAAATTTAATATATAGTTTTTTAATTAGCTACTTGACATGTCCTCTTACGAAAAAATTGATTCAACTGACCTTATGAAATTAAATATTGATAATGAAGCTGAGTTTTCACAAGTTGTCAAAGATGTAAGGCGTATTCTTGAAATTGAATTTGAGTATCAGACTGAGCAATGGGACTGGACGGGTGATTTGGACGATGCAGGTATTTTTATCTTTAGCTATCTTTTACATGATTACAAGAAAAAAAATTCTGTCTTTAAAACGATTGAAAGAAAGCGTTTATACATTAAACCTTATAAGGCAAAAGATGATTCCTTCACATAAAAAAAACGATTTCCTCTTCTGCAAGAATTCCAGCTAATTTTTAGACTTTATGAAAAACTGAAGCATGAAGAAATGACTTGGGAAAAGTGTGAAGAATATATTGTAGATCATATTTAAGCAAATCAAAGTGCCAACTAAAAAAAGTTATGTTTTTTCAGCCATACTTTTTGCCTGATTTATGACATCTAGATTTTCTGATACTTCAAGAGAAATTTTTTCATTTAGTTTTTGTTCTGCACATTCTTGTGCGTGTTTAATAGCGTTGCGGATCGTATGTGCTCTTGAACTTCCGTGACAAATTATTACTATACCGTTTACTCCCAACAAAGGAGCACCACCTACTTCAGAGTAATCAGCTCTTTTTCGCAATGCACTGAATGGTCCTCTCATTGCTTGGTATCCTATTTTCGCAAGTAATGTGTTTTCAACTTCCTCACGAAGCACACTTCGTACAAAGTCGAAAGTTCCTTCTGCAACTTTTAGGGCAATATTACCAATAAAACCGTCACAAACCACAACATCCACAATATCCTTAAACATAGATTTACCCTCAATATTTCCAGAAAAATTAAGAGTACTTTGTTTTAGCAAATCGAAAGTTTCTTTAAGTTGAAGATAACCTTTGCCTTCCTCCTCACCATTGTTCAGCAGGGCAACTCTGGGATTATCCAAATGCAGTAAAGTTCGAGCGTAAGCATCACCCATAAGGGCAAATTGAAAAAGATACAGTGGTTTGCAGTCAGTATTTGCACCTATATCCAATAGTACGAAGGGGTGGTTCCTATGTATGGAAGGCATAAGAGTGGCGATAGCCGGTCGCTCAATTCCTTCAACAGATTTTAGAACCAATTTAGCTGTAGCCATTGCTGCTCCAGTATTGCCTGCACTCACTACAGCATCAGCTTCACCTGTTGCAAGAAGATCTATAGCTACTTTAATGGAAGAATTTTTCTTTTGACGTAATGCAGTGGCAGGAGAATCATCCATCTCAACTATTTCAGTAGAATTGACGATTCTTAATTTATTTTTATCGTAGCTCTTTTTTTTAAGTATTTCTTTAATTCTATCTTCTGCTCCGACTAAAACAACTTCGGTACCTAGTTCAGAAATAGCCTTGAGAGCAGCTTCAATTTGTACTGTTAAGGGGCTATCTCCTCCCATTGCGTCAACCGCAATCGCCATACTTTATCCTGGTTTGCTGTTGATTATTGAAAGAGCAGAAAAAATAGCTCAGGTTGTAGCTACTTCAATTACCTCAACACCCTTATAAAATCCACATTCTGGACATACGCGGTGAGGTCTGATATATGCGTGACAATTCGTGCATTCAGATAGAGCAGTTTCGGAGATTTTAATATGACCTCTCCTGTGGTCACGTTGACTGCGAGATGTTTTCCTTCTTGGTACAGCCATAGGTTTTTATTGTAAGTCTTTTAAAAAATTTTTAAAAATTATTTAAATCTATAACTCTTTTATTATAAAAACTAACATTTTTGTCATTCTGATCATTCACTTATATTTAATCAAAAAAATTAAATTCCATAGAAATTAAGAGTTAAACTCCAGAAGACTGAATCTCTTCGAGTGTACGTGCTGTTGGTAGAGGATCTTTTGATTCAATAATTACAGGATATTCATCACATTTATCTGCATTTAATTGTGTATAGTGTTCCCATTTCTCAGGGACATCAACATCCGCATATATGGCCTCTACAGGACACTCTTCCACGCAGGCATTGCAATCAATGCAAGTTTCTGGATTTATGTAAAGCATTTCTGGACCCTCGTGAAAGGCTTCCACAGGACATACCTCCACGCAGTCAGTGTACTTACATTTTTCACAGTATTCTGTAACAATATAAGTCATTTTAAATCCTTTTTTGAATTTTGGGCCTCAGTGTTCATAGAACAATTTTGTCAGGATTTATAATGCAAGTAACAACCCTACATATTATCGAGATAAACCTTTAAATTCAAGTTTTTTATAGAATAAATAACTAGATGAGTTATTCATAACGCAGAGGGTCTACTGGATTGAGTCTTGAGGCTTTGGTGGAAGGATAAAGCGTGACTAGCATACAAATTAAAAAAGATGCTAGTGTGGTTAGGGCAACATCAAACCAGTCTATTAGAACAGGGATTCTATTTCCGCCAGGATATACACCGGGTGGTATGTCAACAATTTCAAAGTTAATTAAAACCCAGCAGATAGCCAAGCCAAATAGAACTCCACCGACTGTGCCTAGCGAACCAATTACAAGTCCCTGGAAAAAAAAGATTTTCCTTATTCCATAATCATTTGCACCTAGAGCTTTTAGGATTGCAATTTCTCTCGATTTCTCTAAAACTAGCATGATAAGTGAACTAACAATATTGAACGCAGCCACAACAATTATCAGAGTAAGTATCAGAAAAAGTCCGATTTTTTCAAGCTTCATTACCTGAAATATACTTTTATTTTCGTCTGCCCAGTTCCCAACAATATAATCATTACTAAACTCAGATAAATCATTAGCTATTTCAGGGGCATTTTCAGGATTGCTTATTTTCACTCCTAAGCCTGTTATATTTTCATCCATTCTATAAATTTTCTGCAGTAAACGGTAATCAATAAAGGCTAAAACTTCATCATAACCTGAGATTCCAGATTCAAATATTCCAATAACTTTCAGTTTTTTTATGCGGGGAATATCACCAATTGGAGTCATTCTCTGTTCTGAGGAGACCAGTTTAACTGAATCACCAACGCTGATTTCTAAAGAACGAGCCAGTTTTGCTCCAAGAATTATCCCGTCTTTTAGCTTTTTGTCTCGAGCCTCCAGATGTGAAAGTCGTTTAAGAAGTTTTTTTGAAATAAGAGTCTGATTTTTCTCAGTTGGTGTGGAAATACCGTATATTTCTTCTCGCAGGAATGAAGAAATATTTGTAACCCTTGGTTCTTGGTCGGGGTCAATACCTCGAAGAAGTGCTCCTTTTGGTTGTTTTTTACCTGTTAACAATACCTGTTTGTATATATATGGAGCAACTCCCTCTACTTCTGGGTTAGCCTCTAATCTTTCTTTTAGATTTGAAAAATCTTTCATTCCATCATTCCATGCAAATACTGTTATGTGAGGCAATGAACCAGTGACGGCGTTTTGTAAATTTGTTCGGAACCCGTTCATGACTGAAGTAGAAACGATCAATGCAATCACTCCAAGTGCAACACCTCCTATGGAAATCCATGTTATGACTGAAATGGAACGATCCTGACGTGGCGAAAATAGGTAGCGTTTGCCAATGAAAGTTTCGTAACCCATTAGTTAATTTGCTAGTTTTTTTCGAATAATTTTTGCTGCTGAGGCTAATGCACCTGAAATTTTTTCTGGGTCTTTTATACCTGCTTGTGCCATATTAGGTTTACCTCCACCTCTTCCACCAGCAAGGATTGCAACCTCATTCACCAAATCACCAGCCTTAATACCACGTTCAATCAGATCGTCAGTAACTACGCAGATCAAAGTACTTTTCTCACCAATCTTTGCTGCTAACAAGGCTATTCCTGAAGAAATTTGTTCCCTAACAGAATGACCAATATTCCGAAGTGTGTCTGCAGAATCTGCCTCAATTTCTTTAGCCAGCAAGGATACTCCTTCAATTTCATGAGCTTGTGATAAAAGTTCTGATATGCCTGCAAGAGCAGCATTACTTCTCAGGGATTGAATTTCTTTTTCAAGCTGTCTTTTTTCTTCAGTAAGTTTCATTGTCATTTCTGGAATTTGCGACTCTGGAACATTCAATAGTTGGCGCAATGCACGTGTTACTCTGCCTTGCTCTTGAGCCATCAAGTCTGCCTCTTTACCAGTAACAGCCACCACTCTTCTTATCCCAGCGGCAATTCCCTCTTCAGAAACTATGCGAAACTGTCCAATTTGTCCTGTAGCTTTTACATGGCAGCCACCACAAAGTTCTTCAGAAAAATCAGCTATTTTTACTACTCTAACAACATCTCCGTACTTTTCTCCAAAAAGTGCTATTATTCCCGAACTGATTGCCTCATCAAAAGGAGTTTCATAAATATCTGTGTTAATGTTCCGGCGAATTATCAAATTGACCATGTCCTCAATTTCTTCAATTTGCGCGTCACTTACCTTTTCAGAATGTGTAAAGTCAAACCTTAACATTTCTGGATTCACAAGTGAGCCCGCCTGTGTAACATGTTCGCCTAATACCTGACGAAGTCCCTCATGCATTAGATGCGCGGCAGTATGATTATTTGTTGTTGATAATCGAGATTTTTCATCTACAGATGCTGTAATTCTAGAATTGTCAGGAACAATGTTATTTGATCTTTTATTTTCAGCCTCACAGATGTGAATAATAGAATCACCCATCTTCTGTACATCTAAAACATTCCAAGTATTATTGTTTTGTTTCAGAACACCTTGGTCACCAATCTGTCCGCCTGATTCAGCGTAGAAAGGAGTTGTATCTAAAATAAACTGCAATTGCCCAGATTTATTTTGAGAAAAGCGGCGTAGTTTAGATTCTGTGGTGAAAGTATCATAGCCTATAAATTTTGAATCAGCTCCTTCAGAAATTTCAGTCCATTTGTCTGGAATTATTTTAAATTTTCCTGCTCCGCGAGCACGATCTTTTTGTTTTTTCATTAATTTTTCAAACCCCACTTCATCAACTTCAAAACCATGTTCTTTAGTCATAAGGCGAGTCAGATCAACAGGGAAACCATAAGTATCATAAAGTTTGAAAGCATCTTCACCTGAAACAATTTTTGCGGATTTAATTTCAGAGCTTGAAATTATTTTGTGAAAAATCTCCAAACCTCGATCTAGGGTAGAGCCGAAACTAGTCTCTTCTGACTGAATAACGTTTTGAACATGTTCCTGCTGCTTGTTTATTTCAGGAAATGCGTCTCCCATAACTTCTGCCAGAATGGGGACCAATTTGAAGATAAAGGGCTCATGCATGTCTAAAACTCTTCCAAATCTTGTAGCACGCCTTAACATTCTACGAAGTACATATCCGCGTCCTTCGTTTGAAGGAATAGCTCCATCTGCAACGGCAAAACTCAGTGAACGCAAATGATCAGCAATAACTCTGAAAGCCACACCTACCTCTCCAACTGAATCTGTTTGTCCGGTCACATCACTTATTTTGTTTAATATTGGTGCAAATAGATCTGTACTGTAGTTTGAATCAGCTTTCTGCAGAACTCGGCTAATTCTCTCGAGTCCCATTCCCGTATCTACATGCTGTGCTGCAAGCTCTTCTAGGTGTCCATCCTCAAAACGTTGATATTGCATGAAAACAAGATTCCAAAGTTCTACAAACCTCCAGCATCCTTCTAGATTGACAGCACATTCATGTTTGTCGGAGAGTGGACATGTGCCCTTGCCCAGATCAAAATGTAATTCAGAACAAGGACCACATGGACCAACTTCACCCATTTCCCAAAAGTTGTCATTTTTGTCAAAGCGGAGTACTTGTTCAGAAATAATGTCTGTAGAGTTTTTCCAGATATTCTCGGCATCTTCGTCAGCTTCTACGCCATCTCCACCAGCAAAAACGGTTGCCCACATTTTTTCTTTTTCCAGCCCCCATTGGTCTGTCATTAATTCCCATGCCCATTCTATGGCTTCTTTTTTAAAATATTCTCCAAATGACCAGTTTCCAAGCATCTCAAAAAATGTATGATGGTAATTGTCATAGCCTACATCTTCCAGATCATTGTGTTTGCCACTTGCCCTTATGCATTTTTGTGAATTAACAGCACGATTGTAGTCACGATTCCCAGTCCCCAAAAAAACATCTTTAAATTGTGCCATTCCCGAATTTGAAAAAAGCAGCGTTGGGTCGTCATTGGGTACTACAGGGGCACTGCGCACAAAAGTATGACCTCTTTTTTCAAAAAATGAGATAAATTCCTGTCGAATCTGCTTAGAATTTTTCATACAGCAACCATTCAAATAGGGGTATAATTTTACTGCAAATGGATTCCCATGGGCAGGAGGAGAGATTAGACTTTTTAAAGGTATTAATTAAAGCCTAATTTTTACTAAGATAATAGGCAGTATCTTGTTAAATAAGTATCAGCGGGCCATAAATTCCACCACTAGGTGGTCTTCTACATCAATTGGGATTTCCTCTCTCTCAGGGACCTCAACAAGTTTACCAGAATATTTTTTGCTGTCTCGCTGGATATAAGCTAATTTTAGCTCAAAGAAATTGAACCAATCCTTGTACCTGTCAATTTTTTGACTTTTCTCCCTCAGTTGAATACTGTCTCCAGGCTTGATCTGAAAACCGGGCTTGTTAACTTTTCTATTATTTACGGTAATGTGGCAGTGTACCACCATCTGTCTTGCTGCTCTTAGTGTGCCAGCGAATCCTAAACGATAAACCATATTGTCCAGCCGAGTTTCAAGTCTTTGAACTAAGGCAATATTAGTCTGCTTGCGAACTTTAGCAGCATGTTCATAATAGCGTCGAAGCTGTTTGGAACTGATCCCATAAAAAGCTTTCAACTTTTGTGTTTCTTTAAGTTGCTGTCCAAAAGGAGAAATTTTTGCTTGGCGTCCACCACCATGCTGTCCGGGACGATTCGGGCGTCGACTTAAAGTAAGCGCAGCACTTGGAGTACCTATTAGATTAACACCTAAAGCGCGGCATACCTTATGTTTTATAGTAGATTTTCCTGACATATTTTCCTGTTCCACTCAGACGGCATCTTAGGAGGACTATAGAAATAAAATTTATTTTAAGTATCTCATATCTAAGACCAGTTCTAATTTAAAAAATTCAGGATGCCATCTCATAAAATGAGTTCGACTGATATTATCATAAATATCTTTTAGAACTAGTTTAAGATAAACTATTTTCTCTGGAAAAAAAAATATTGTCAATCTGAAATGATACGGAAATTTTTTATAAAAATGGTCCGGAGGCAGGCATTTTTATGCTTATAGTCTTTGTAATAGGTATTACCAGTTGGATGAATACTGCCAGGAGTGATGTGCTTGGAATTAAGGAGCGCGAATTTGTTACAGCAGCCTGCAGTATTGGTACTAGAAAAAGTCGCATTATATTTCGTCACATTCTACCTAATATTCTTAGTCCCATAATGGTATCTGCTTCATTGGGCATTGCAAACGCGATAATCACCCAATCAACTCTGTCTTTTCTTGGACTAGGATTCCCTCCAGATTTTCCTAATTGGGGTCGGCTGCTTTACGATGGGGCAAATTTTATTCAAATTACTACTTCGCGTGTTATCTGGCCGGGACTTTTCATAGCCTTGACTGTAATAAGTGGCAACTATATAGGTGGCTTGCTTCGTGACGCCCTTGATCCAAGATTGCGAGGACGTTAAAATAATCAAAAAAACATTAAAATTACTTAAAGAAAAAAATATCATGCCCAAATCTAAATCTGACTCAATCCCTCAATTAAATACTATTCGCTGGCGATGTATTGGTCCACCCCGTGGTGGAAGAGTTGTTGCTGTTGCTGGAGATCCAGATAATTCACAGGTTTTTTATTTCGGTGCTGCAGCCGGGGGTATCTGGAAAACTGAAGACGGAGGTTTATTTTGGGAAAATATTTCTGACGGTTTCCTAGAAAGTTCTGCGGTGGGAGCATTGACTGTTGCCCAATCCGACCCTAATGTTATTTATGCTGGAATGGGAGAATCAACCATTCGGATTGATGTGTCTTTTGGAGACGGTGTTTACAAATCTTTAGATGCAGGAAAAACATGGGAAAATGTGGGACTTAGAAAAACTCGCCACATAGGAGAAATAATTGTTCACCCACAAAATCCAGATTTGGTGTATGTTGCGGCATTCGGTGATGCGTTTGGACAGAACAAAGAACGAGGTGTTTTTCGTTCAAAAGATGGTGGAGAAAACTGGGATCAAATTCTTTTTCGTAGCGAAAAAGCTGGAGCAGTTGATTTAACTTTTGATCCTTTAAATCCTAGAATCATATATGCCTCTTTTTGGGAGGCATACAGAAATTTTTGGAGTCTTAATAGTGGTGGTCCTGATAGTAGCCTTTACAAATCATCTGATGGTGGAGATACATGGAAAGATATATCTGATAATCCCGGAATGCCCAAAGGGAATAAAGGTAAAATAGGTATAGCTGCTTCTCCTGTGCAAAGCGGACGTTTATGGGCAATAATCGAAGCTGAAGATGCTGGTCTCTATCGTTCAGAAGATGGTGGAGAGAGTTGGGGAATGACTTCCAGAAACCGTGATTTAATACATCGCCCATGGTATTATTGTCATGTTTTCGCAGATACTCAGCACTCAGATACAGTATACATCACTAATCTACAAATGTGGAAATCTAAAGATGGTGGGACCAATTTTACCGAAATTACCACACCGCATGGCGATAATCATGACCTGTGGATTGATCCCAAGGATTCCCTCAGAATGGTTCAGGGGAATGATGGTGGAGCTTGTGTTTCGTTTAATGGTGGTAAAAGCTGGTCAAGCATATACAATCAACTCACCTCACAATTTTACCGTATGGATATAGACAATCAATTCCCTTACAGGGTTTATGCTACACAGCAGGATAACACCAGTATAAGTGTTCCCAGCGCATCTGAGTATGGAGCCATAACTTTTAATGAATGCACTCTTCCGGGAACTGGAGAGAGTGGATTTATTGCGGTAAAGCCTGATGACCCCAATATTGTATACATAGGATCTGTAGGAAGTTCACCTGGGGGAGAAGGTGCTTTGCAGCACTATGATCACCGAACCCGGCAGCTTAGACTAATTAATATTTGGCCTGAAGAATTGTACGGATGGGCTCCAAGGGATATAAAATACCGATTTTCATGGACTTTCCCTATTAATTTTTCTCCTCATGATTCGGGAATTGTTTACGCCTGTGGTAATCATGTGTTCCGGACATTAAATGAGGGAATAAGTTGGGAAAAAATCAGTCAAGACCTTACTCGATCGGATGATAAAAAGCTTGGAGTTTCAGGAGGTCTGACTGTAGACAGCAGTGGGGCAGAGCATTATGGTACTATTTCAACTTTTGTAGAATCACCTCATGAATCCGGGGTATTTTGGGCTGGGAGTGACGATGGACTTGTACATACTTCTGATGATAGTGGAAAAAACTGGCAAAATATTACACCAAATGAACTTCCGGAATGGTCCTACATATATTGTATTGAAGTCTCAGCCCATAATCCTAAAACCTTATACCTTTCGGCCACTCGCTATAAATTGAATGATTATCGTCCTTATTTGTATAAATCTATAAACGGTGGTAGGAAATGGACATGCATAAATGGGGATTATCCTGAAAATGAGATAAGCCGTGTTATTAGGGAAGACCCCAAAACTCCTGGATTGCTCTTTGTAGGGTCCGAAACAGGCATTTTCATAAGTACAAATGATGGTTTAAAATGGAACAAACTCCAAGGTAATTTCCCGGTTGTACCTGTATATGATATGAAAATCAAACAGGATGACCTTGTAGTGGCTACACATGGGAGGTCTTTCTGGATTCTTGATGACATTAATCCCCTCAGGCAAATATCTTCAATTTATCCCAAAAAAGAAAATGTTGAAAAAGTTAAATTATTCTCCCCAAAGGACACATACCGTTATACATTAAACTGGAGTGTAAACTTTTTTCTTGGTGAAGGGAAAAACTATAGCGCAGCTTTTGGTTTCCCTGGGACATTTTATGAAGCTAAAACCAATGAAGGAGAAAAATTTTTCCGTAATTTGGATATAGGGGAAAATCCTCCTCAGGGAGTGATCATAAATTATTACCTTGAGTCAGAAATGCAAAATCCCTTTGAGCTTTTGATCTTAGATGAATCAGGTAATGAGATCGAAAGGTTCGAAAGCAAGAATTCTGATGATAAGCAAAATGTAAAATCAAAGTATGAATCCGAAGAAATAGATGATGGGCAAAAAATAACCTATCTCCCAAACAAGAAAGGATTCAATCGATTTGTATGGAATATGCGTTATCCTGGTCCTGAAATAAAAATTGACAAGTCGCTTGAAAGAAAAGTCTATGAAGCTCTCGGCCGTGGAGAGGAAAGTCCTAGAGGGGGACCAGTTGCTCCTCCCGGGGACTATCAGGTTTGTCTTAAATATGAGGGCAAAGAAAATAAACATAGATTTAAAATACTCAAGGATCCTCGTTTAGACACCTCTGCAGAGGATTTTTCTGCGCAATTTGAATTATGGAACAAAATTAATAGAAAGGTATCTGAGATTAATGGCGCTATTAATAGTATTCGAAGAATAATTTTTCAAATTGATGAACTCTTATCACGTGAAAAATTGGGTAGTTCTATTGATCAAGAGTCTGAAAAGGAAGTTAGAAAAAATGCTGAAACACTGCGGGGTAAATTAAAATTTTTGGAAAATGAACTTACACAGACAAAAAATGAAACTCCTTCAGACCGATTACGGTTCCCCACTATGCTTAAAGAGAGAATGGAAGCTCTTGTAAGTACTGTCTCAGTAGCAGATTCCGTTCCTACTCACCAAGCATATGAAGTGTTTGAACATCTGAGCAAGCAGATTGATCAGAAGCTTAACCATCTTAATATAGTCTGTGAAAAGGACTTGGCAAGTCTCAATTATCTCATTGAAAATAATGAAATACTGAAACTGCATGCATAAGATGCAGGAACCTTCGCTAATCAGTACAAATTGCAAGTTGTTGTATCTAGCATCAGCAGATTTCATTGTAAGGACTGCCTATCAGATGGGTAAAACTCCTCTTCTTCCCCTTTTTGCTGTGGGATTAGGAGCAAACACTATTTTTTTAGGTTTTATTGTTTCTGCTTCCACTTTAACTGGAATGTTGCTCAAACCTTTGTTTGGTTTGCTGTCAGATAGATGGGGGCGCTGGATCTGGTTCTTTATTGGAACATTGCTGTTTTCCATAGTCCCATTATTTTATTTGTGGGTAGAAAATGCTAATCAGCTTTTAATTCTTCGTCTTTTTCATGGAACTGCAACTGCTATATATGGACCAGTAACTGTTGCCTGGGTGGTAGAGCAGGGAAAGGAAGAGTCTACTATAGACAGCAATTGTGCTGAGAGATTGGGCTGGTTTGGTATGGCTCGTTCCTCAGGCTACATCCTCGGGCCACTACTGGGGGCTGCTATGCTTACAGTATTTGAACCTGAAGTTGTTTTTGTTATTATAGGGATTCTTAGCTCATTTTCTTTCTTGCCAATCCTATTGTTAAAAAACCGTTGCATACCAGTTAGAACATTTAAAAGCTGGAGGCTGCAATTTAAGGATGCATTGAGGTCAGGATTTCAGACAGCTGAAATCTGGTTTGCTGGGTTACTTGAATTTGCGGTCTTCTTAGGTTTGTATTCTGCAAAGGCATTTTTACCTCTCTACGCTCTGCAGCAGAACATTTCTATATTATGGGTCGGTCTTTTCTTTACGACTCAGGAATTAACGCATATTTTAGTAAGACCTTTTGGTGGTCGTTTGAGTGACCGTAAAGGTTACCTGCCTGTAATATCTGCGGGCTTGTCGCTGGCGGCATTGTCTTTAGGGTTAATCCCATTTGCTACATCAACTCAGCCTTTGCTGCTTCTGGCTGTAGGTTTTGGTTTAGCGCAGGCACTTATATTTCCATCAATTATTGCTCTATATGCTCAAAAAATTGATTCCCGTCACACTGGTGCTGGTGCTGGAATAATTGGATCATTTAAAAATGCAGGAAAAATTGCTGGTCCTATAATTGGAGGCTTAATAATAGATTGGCATGATTTATCATGGATGCTTTGGATAATGGCAGCCTTGCTTATGGTCTGGAGTTTGGGTTTGCTGTTGAATACATTTAGCAAGAAATTTTTCATTATTCAGTGGTAGTCAAGATAAGTTTTGAATTTTAAATAAAATATTTTCTGTTTCTTTGCTTATATTGTTATCCTCTTAAAAATTGTTTTAATTAACATATTGCATTATCTTGCCAGAGCCGTATCTCCTTTTTTGCTAGAAATGTAACAACTCTCAACCAATGACATAGTATGATAGGCATCCTCTACTGATGTGTAAAGGTTTTTATCTTCTCCTGAAGCGAATCGCTGTAGATTGCTCATAGTTCCGATAAAAGCTTCGGGAAACCAGCCACCTTCAAAGTCTATTTTCTTCCAGCCAGTCCCCACTTTTGGAAATATCCAAACTTCATCTGGTTCGCCCTTTGGGTAGTCAAGCAAAAGACCCAGCTTAATCATCGCAGCGCTTTCGATCCCATCTATAGTTATCTGGGCAGATTGGAAATTTGGGCCTTTGCTATAATTGTGGTTAATAGAAAGACTGCAGCGAATATCGGGTCCGTAGTTAAGAATGGCTGTAGTGCGGGTCTGCGCAAACTCTTTAGAGGAAGGGTGTCCTAAGGTTTGAGCCCATACTCCACTTGGATTACCTAAGAAAGAGCGGATAAGATCAAGGTAGTGTATTGAGTGAACAGCAATTTCAACTCGGGACATTTTTTTAAGAAAAGGGAAAAGATCCCATGGTGTCAATAAATTGAGGTGAACTTCAAGATCAGTAATATCCCCAATAACTTTCTTTGCAATACAATCTTGAACGATCATCATCATCGGACTAAAGCGGAGTTGAAAA
>PAZT01000033.1 GCA_002716165.1 Deltaproteobacteria bacterium
ATAAAGAATCAGAAAAAGATTATGATAATAATAATTTAATAAATATCAATTTTTTACAAAAAGAATGGGAGGAATGGGTAGGCTGGAAAAAGAGACACCTAAATTCGCACGTATCAAATAAAACGTTATTTTCTAAGTATTCACAATTTTGCCTCGCTTTTTTGATATTTGGAATAGTTTTATTTTTTATTTTAGATCGCTGGCATCTACTTGACCCGATTTTAGAATTTCCTGAAGCAAGGCAAAAGCATATTATAGATTTATCTGAAGTGCTTTTGAAAGTCCAGTGCTTCCCTTCAATCATGAAGAGAAAAATCAAAACTGTACCAATTAAATATACCAGAGAGCCTCCAGTGCATAAGGATTTTATTCAATATGGTGAAGCAGGAATATACTGGGGAGAAGAATACATCAAAATTCATCGCTCAAACTTTTGGTTCTTTGGTTTGCCTAAAAAAAACCAATTACTTAATACTCTGGTTCACGAATTGAGACACAGAAGTAGTCCGAGACTCGGACATAACATTGAATTTTATAAACTAGTCAAAAAAGATGTGGAATGCGTAAAAAACTATCTCAATGAATTACAATATTGAGATAATAAGCTTGCTTTTAAAGCCATTTTGGAATCAATTTGGAGCCATAAGAGGTTTACAGAATGAAGATCTGATAAAAATAAGTTAAAAGTTCAGAATAGTAAGGAAATAACAATTAGCAATTCCCTGAAAACTTATAACGGAAAATTAAATGCTAATGGAATTATAAATTTTTTAATTATTGAACCAAAGAAATGATCGCACATTTGAACTTAGATTTCAGTTGACATCAACTGAAAGTAGGGTTATTGTTTTCGTGCTTTAATTAATTGTTCCCAGTCATACTGGTAAAATATTTTTACAAGGATAAGGAGAAAAAATGAGAAAAATCTTATTCTGGATTTCTGCCTCTGCATTACTGATTATTAGTCAAGTTGCAACGGCTGAGACTGTTAAAATTGGATTTGTAACTACTCTTACGGGCGGAGCTGGTGCTATTGGGAATGACATGCGTGATGCTGTAGAGCTGGCACTTGATCACCTGGGAAGAAAAATGGCAGGTTCAGATGTTAAAATGTTCTATGAAGACGATACTTTCAAACCTGATGTAGGAAAGCAAAAAACTGATAAATTAGTAAAAAAGAACAAAGTCCATTTTGTTTCAGGTTATATATGGAGTCATGTTCTTATGGCTTCCCGTAATTCTGTTGTAGGTAAGGGACCATTTATGATTAGCTCTAATGCCGGTCCTGGTCCAGTTGCTGGAAAACTTTGCCATGAAGATTTTTTTTCGACATCATGGCAAAACGACCAAACTACCATGGCTATGGGTGAGGTGCTAAATCAGCTGGGAATTAAGACTCTCTACATAATGGCTCCAAATTATGCTGCTGGGAAAAATATGGTAGCGGGTGTTACAAGGACATTTAAAGGAAATATCGTAGGGAAAGATATGACCAAGTTTCCAGCGCAGATTGATTTTTCAGCAGAACTTGCCAAAATTCGCTCGGCTAAACCCGACGCAGTTTTCGTATTTTACCCTGGTAAGCATGGACTTCAAATAATCAAGCAGTATGCACAGGCGGGATTACAGGGGAAAATCCCTTTTTACTCTGCCTTCACAGTAGATTCATTAAATTTACCAAGGTTGAAAGGTCTTGCTGAAGGAAGCTTGATGACGCAATTCTGGGCACCCGACATGGACAATGCTGTAAATAAGCGTTTTGTAGCAGATTACCGTAAAATGACAGGACGTTATCCTACATTTTACGCTGCACAATCTTATGACACAATTATGCTTATTAATAGTGCAGTTGAAGCTGTTAATGGGGATTTATCAAATAAAGCAGCAATGCGAACAGCAATGCGCAAAGCTAATTTCCCATCTGTTCGAGGGCCTTTTAAATATGGTAATAATCATTTCCCAATCCAGAATTTTTATTTACGTAAAGTAATTAAAGATTCTGAAGGAAACTTTACAACAAGTATTGTGAAAACTGTTTATACAAACCATCAAGATACTTACGCAAAGAATTGTAAAATGTCATGGTAGCTTTCGTGAATTTTGAGGCACTTCTTGTCCCTTAATTTCTCATATCTTCCTTCCAAAACTCATTTCTTAGAGCAATGACTAAATTATATCATACTCATCTTGTCCAGAAAATTTCCTGAGATATTTTCTAGATTTTAACAAAATTTTGGTAAGAAAATGATATAATTTTTAACTTACCATTCATAAATTCAAAAGATACTGCAAAAATATTAAGATCCTAGTGAACTGGATACTGCTTTTAGAGCAAATAATGAACGGTTTACAATTGGGAGTCTTGCTGTTTCTACTAGCAGCAGGACTCACTTTGATTTTTGGTATAATGGACCTCATAAACCTAGCACATGGATCACTCTACATGTTGGGAGCCTACCTTGCTGCAACATTTACGAACTGGACAGAATCTTTTTTTGTTGGATTACTTCTTACTTTACCAGCATGTATGGTATTGGGAATGTTACTAGAAATCATTGCAATAAGAAATATTTACACGCGTAGTCACCTTGATCAAGTCTTGGCAACGTTTGGGCTTATTCTTTTTTTTAATGAGTTTGTAAGACTATTATGGGGTCCCATAGGGTTGGATATACAACTTCCAGAAATATTAAACGGTAGTGTAGAACTAATTTTTGGAATAAGATATCCAGCATTTAGATTGGCAATTATTGCTGCAGGAATAATAGTAGCAATTTTACTTTACTTACTCGTATCACATACAAAATTAGGAATGCTGATTCGTGCAGGAGCAAGCAATCGTCAAATGATAAGTGCCCTTGGGGTAAATATAAACCTTCTCTACACTATAGTTTTTGGCTTAGGTGCTGCGCTTGCAGGTCTGGCTGGATTAATGGCAGCCCCAATAATGACTGTAGAAATTGGTATGGGAGAAGAAATATTGATATTAACTTTGGTAGTCATAGTCATCGGAGGAGTAGGATCAATTCGAGGAGCATTTTTAGCAGCACTGCTAGTAGGATTTATTGATACTGTCGGGAGATCTTTTCTCCCAGATATATTAGGATTTTTTGTTACTAACGATGTTGCAGACACTGCTGCACCTGCGATTTCTTCTATGCTAACGTATGTTCTGATGGCGCTTATTCTGGCGATAAGGCCACAGGGGCTTTTCCCACCAAAAGGAGTATAAATGGACTGGTCACCCCGCACAGTTTTAATAGCCTTATTAATGTTAGGCTTAGCTGCTGTCCCTTTGATCGCTGACGTTATTGATGAGCCTTTTTATACAGTGATGTTTTCAAGAATGCTCATACTTTCTATTGGAGCAATAAGCCTGAATCTTATTTTAGGATTTGGTGGGATGGTAAGTTTTGGTCACGCAGTTTATATGGGCATAGGATCATACGTTGTTGGAATTGGAACATTTCACGCCATTGAAGATGGTATCTCATGGATGGGGAACGGTTTAATTCACTTGACAATTGCCGTTGTATTTTCTGCATTAACTGCATTATTTATAGGATCTATATCACTGCGAACTCGTGGCGTTTATTTCATTATGATTACGCTCGCTTTTGCCCAAATGTTTTATTTTATTGCAGTTGGGAATGATAATTACGGTGGAGATGATGGACTAAGTCTTTATACAAGAAGCAAGTTTTATAACATACTCGATCTTTCAAATGATAACAGCCTTTACTATCTTAACTTTACATTACTTATTGTTTTTTTATATTTTTCTCACCGCTTGATTAATTCTCGATTCGGCATATTAATCCGAGGAGCAAAATCTAATGAAAAAAGAATGGAAAACATTGGATTTCCTGTTTACCGATACCGTCTTGTAGCTTTTGTAATTGCCGGAGTAATTTGTGGAATAGCCGGGGTATTATCCGCAAATCAAACAGATTTTGTAAGTCCTGCAGTTATGCATTGGACAAGGTCTGGAGATTTAATCATTATGGTAGTTTTAGGAGGGATGGGAACACTTTTTGGTCCTGTTATTGGTGCAGTTGCATTTTTATTTTTGGAAGAATTTCTTTCTGGTATCACAGAATTTTGGCAAATTATTTTTGGTCCAATGCTTGTGCTTATTGCAATATTTGGAAATGGTGGAATTGATGGAATTTTGGTTAGACTTGATAAATGGTGGCAAATTAAAAAATAAGTTTTATTTAACAATAAATAAAAATGTTAATAGTAGATTCTTTGGTTAAATCGTTTGGAGGATTATTAGCCATTGACAATTTGTCCTTCCAAGTTAAGGAAGGAATAATACACGGTGTAATTGGGCCTAACGGTGCAGGAAAAACCACCTTAATAAATCAGCTAAGTGGAGAAATAAAACCTGATTCGGGAACCATTTTATTTGACGAAATAAATATTACATGTATGAATGTACATTTGCGCTCTGCAATTGGACTTGCCCGCTCATTTCAAATTACCAATATTTTTCTTGATTTAACAGCACATGATAATGTTGCACTTGCAGTACAGGCTCATGCTGGTCATTCATTTAAATTTTGGAAAGATGCGCGTAAGGATCATAAGCTCAGAATTCATGCACTGGAATATTTAAAGCAAGTAGGTCTAGAAAAAAGAGCTGATTTTTTAGCAGGACAACTATCCCATGGTGAACATCGACAGTTAGAGATTGCTATGGCCTTGGCAACCCGCCCTAAATTATTACTTCTTGATGAGCCTACGGCAGGCATGGGACCAAAAGAATCTTCAGCGATGGTAGAAATTCTTAAGAAACTTAAAGGCAAATTAACCATCCTTCTCATAGAGCATGATATGGATGTAGTTTTCTCTTTAGCAGACAAGATCACAGTTTTAGTTAACGGTAGGAATATAATAACGGACAAACCCGAGGCTATTCGAAATAATCATGAAGTTAAAGTCGCATATCTGGGAGAGGAAAATATAGATGCTTGAAATAAAAAACATTGAAACTTTTTATGGTCAGAGTCAAGTACTATTTGGAATTGATCTAAAAATAAAACAGGGTGAATTTGTAACCCTTATTGGACGCAATGGTATGGGAAAAACGACTACAATTAATTCAATTATGGGTCTTGTTAAAATAAAATCTGGTAAAATTATTTTCAGTGGTAACCAAGTCCAAAATTGGCCATCATACAAAATTGCTAGGAAAGGTATTGGCTTGGTACCTGAAGGCAGGCAAATTTTTCCAAATTTGAGCGTATACGAAAATCTAGAAGCTACCTCATCAAACAGGCACAGAAATAATAATCCGTGGACGCTCAAAAAAGTTTTAAAATTATTCCCACGATTGAAAGTCAGATTAAAAAATATGGGTAATCAGTTATCCGGAGGAGAGCAACAAATGCTGGCAATAGGTCGAGCTTTAATGACAAATCCTCTTCTACTTGTCTTGGATGAAGCTACTGAAGGCCTCGCTCCTTTAATAAAAAATGAAATTTGGGATTGCTTAAATGATTTGAAATCATCCGGTCAGTCAATTCTTGTGGTAGACAAAAACATCAAGGCTCTTACTGAACTTGCAGACCGACATTATATTATGGAAAAGGGAAGAATTGAGTGGTTTGGTGATTCGTCTGCTTTTAACTCAGATAAAGAGATTCTACATCGATATTTGGGAATTTAACAAAACATTTTTTATATTTTTCAAGTTGCCAATTTACTTTTTATATAATTTAAGATTAGCCTTGAAGCAAAGTTAACACATTTTCAGGCAACTGATTTGCTTGAGCCTGCATCGATTGACTAGCAGACAACAAAATCTGATTTCCAGTCAATTTTGACATCTCTGAGGCCATATCTGTGTCTCTAATTGTTGACTCCCCCTTAGTAATATTTTCTTCTGCAATTCTTAATGAATTAAGATTGCTTTCGACTGCGTTTTTCTGGAAGGCTCCAATTCTTCCTCGATATATTGTAATTTCATCAATTGCTTTATCAATTATTCTTCCAGCATCATTGGCGCCTTGCTTAGTTGTTAAATCTATATCGTAAAGACTTTTAAAACCGCTCTCATTTTCTACTCCCATTCCTAGGTTGTTCGTTCGAATGCTCTTCAGTGAGAAACTGCTTTCCATTCCTGGTTTAGGTCCAAGATTTACATTTTTAGTCTGCTGAGACAAGTGAACATAGCCCTCAATTCTTGGGTCTTCAGGTGAACCAACAATTTCCTCTTGGGTTTCTTCTACGAATTCTAAACCAATGAATTCTCCCAGTTCATTTTTTATAGGAACTTCCTTTAAACCTATAGTGCGATCATATTGTATCGTAATTCCTTTTGCAGGAGAACCCCCATGTATAGCAGTTAGATACTGTCCTTTTCCTCTGGCAGCCTGACCTCCAATTCTTCCTGCGACATCAATACCTGGTTCTGCAAGTTCTGCTATATTAGCTTGACTTGTCAACAATCCTGGGAGGTTAGTAGTAACAGAAAAAGTATGGTCTTCTCCGAATTCCTTGTGCCGTAAATAAAAGGTTTTATCCGGTGTCTCAAAAGCTTCTAATGCTAATCCAGTGGATTTTATTCCTTCCTTAATCGCATGCATTACGATGCCACGGATATCCGCAGATGCTTGCTCAGCAGGAAAACGTAAAGGATCACGCCTGTGATTAGAAAGAATTTCTTCAATGTTTTTATTCACAACTCCTGAACTGGTATCTATTTCGACATTCTGACCCCCTTCATTCAATAAAATGCTCACTCCAGAGGCAATATTATCTACATTCAGTGGTATGCTACCTTTTTTAAATGCCTGAGTACCAACTTGAGAAATGTCAACTTCATATCCTTCTACAGGAGAAGCCTTTGTATCAGTTTCAGCACTCACAAATCTTAAATTATCTCCAACAGTGGCTCCATTAGTCCCCAAACTTCCATCAAGCAGATTTTTTCCATTAAACATTGCTGTTTCCACTATCCGGTCTAAAGTAACAAGAAGATCATCAACCTCTTGCTGGTCTGCCTGAACCATACTCTCATCGTTAACGGCTTCATTAGCTGCGTGAACTGAAAGCTGCTTCAGCGAGATCAAAATGTTACTAAACTCACTAAGTGCACCTTCAGCTGTTTGAAACATTGCAATCGCACTGTCATTATTACTATGTGCCTGTTTTAATCCAGCAATTTGTCCTCTTAAACGCTCTGAAGCAATTAAATCAGCTGGCCCGTCAGCAGCACTATTTATTCTGGTTCCTGAACTTAGCTTGGAAATTGAACTTTTGACATTTCTTAAATTGTTATCTGAGTGCCTCAATGTATTCAGTGATATGGCATTGCTTCGAATTTTCATTTTTTCTCCTTTTTGTTTGTCTAACTTTTAATGTCTCTCCTCGAAACTGGTTAATTTGCCCAGTGGGAAAAACACTTGTTTTGTTTTTCGGAATATTTTTAAAAAACTTTATTCAAAATTTTAAAATAATAACTTTTATTTTATTTTTAGCTACTAGATGGTATCATCTCAACCGTAATCTTGTCTGCCATTAGCATCCCTTTGGGTGTTAAACAAAAATGGTTGTCTTTCTTAAATGCATAACCATTTTCGTAAAGCTTATTTACATATTGTTCTTCATGAATACCCCAAATCAATCCAAATTTTTCCAGCCATTCCTGGAGATTCACACCTTCACTATTCCTTAATCCTAGCATCATAAACTCCATAGCAAGCTGATTTTTTGTTAGTTTTTCTTCAAATTCAATTGGTAAAATATTTTTTTTTAAATGACTAATGTAAGTTTTTATTGATCCAATATTTCCTTTTCGAATCTTACCAAAATAAGAGTGAGCGCCAGCTCCGAACCCTAGATATTCCTCTCCCGACCAAACAAGCATGTTACTTTTACTTTGCTTCCCTTCTCTTGAAAAATTTGAAACTTCATATTGAATCAGCCCTGCTGCTTTCAATCGCCTAACTGCCCATAAATACATCTCTACATATTCATGATAGTGTGTATTAACCCAATTACTGATTTGCAAATTTTTACCAAAAGGCGTCCGTTCATGTATTTCAAGTCCATATAAGGAAATATGATTAGGTATATAGGAAATTGCAGCTTCTAAATCTTTTTTAAACATTGATACACTTTGCCCCGGTATTCCGAACATAAGATCAATATTCCAATTTTGTATAGGGGATTTTACTATTTCTTGACAAGCCCTTCGCAAATCAAGAGCATCATGACAACGTCCTAGCTTCCTAAGCTGAGCATCATGGAAACTTTGACCCCCTATACTTAGGCGATTGACTCCGATTTTATCAAGATTTTTTAAATATTTCGGACTCACATCTTCAGGGTTCATCTCAAATGTAATTTCAATATTTTTTGCAAAGGTAAAATTATCCCTCAATTCTGAAAGCAACATAGATAATTCAGGAATGCCTAATCGAGATGGTGTCCCCCCCCCAAAATAAATCGATTCAAGCATTTTGTTAACACTGCTTAATTGCAGTTCGCTTAAATTCTGATTTTTTTCTTTAACTCCTTTTATGATCATCGAAATTTCCTTAATCATTTCCTTAATATATTTGCTATGTAATTCTGATTGGTCCTTACAGACCGCAAAGGAACAAAATGGGCAAATTTCTCGGCAAAACGGTATATGAAGATAAACAGCCGGCACAAGACTAAATTCCTCATTTTTTTTGTGTGATTTTTCCATTTATTTTACCTTATATATCAGCTCATTAATTGTTACTAATTGATTTAGCTGAAGATATTTTTTGTTGATTTTTTATATTCTATTACCTAGATTATATTGTCTTTGTACTGATTATTCTCCTAATTTTACCAAAAAATTATGAAATACATGATTGTGATGTGATTATTTTATCTAAATAGAATGAGTATTATACTTAATTTAAGTATTTAATATTTGGTAGAATTAAATTTTCAGGTATAATCATTTGAGTTTATTTTACTCTTTAGTTAATCTATAATTTAAAAATTAGTTAGATCCTGAACACGTTAACAATTTAAGAGTTTTACTACAAAATTATAACTTAGATTTTTGCATACGACTTGCAGAATTGATATCGTGAATCCAGCCAAAAATACTTAAACCGCAAAAAGTATGCTTTAGAAGGATCAGCGCACCATGGATTTGGTAATCTTCATAAAATAGAATACAAATCACATAAAAGGTATTCATGAAAATCAAGCGCCTGTTCACCATGGAAGGTGAAGGACCATATCAAACTTTAGAATTCGAAGACCGCACTTCAGTTATTCGCAACCCAGATGGCTCAGTAGTCTCAGAATGGGAAAATGTGACTGTGCCTAAACACTGGTCACAAGTGGCTACAGATATTATGGCACAAAAATATTTTCGAAAGGCTGGTATTCCCAAACAGCTAAAACCAGCTAAAGAAAAAGGAATCCCCTCTTGGTTGCAACCTTCACTGCCTGATCAAGTTGAGTCAGACAAAGAAATAAATGAAAAAGACACTCCCGAAACTGAATCTACTGCATCAGAAACAGATGCACGAGAAGTTTTTCATAGGATGGCAGGATGCTGGACATATTGGGGGTATAAATATAACTACTTTGATACGGAGGAAGATGCGCTTGCATTCTATGATGAGCTTTGTCATATGCTTGCACACCAGATGGCCGCTCCAAATTCACCTCAATGGTTCAATACAGGATTGAACTGGGCTTATGGGATCAATGGGCCACCGCAGGGACATTACTATGTTGATCCAAAAACAGAAGATGTTGCCCCATCCAAAGATGCATATTCGCGTCCTCAACCTCATGCATGTTTCATCCAGTCAGTCAAAGATGACTTGGTGCGTGAAGGAGGGATCATGGATTTGTGGACTCGAGAAGCCAGATTATTTAAATATGGATCTGGAACAGGATCCAATTTTTCTGAATTGCGTGGAGATGTAGAACCTCTTTCTGGAGGAGGTTTATCTTCCGGACTAATGTCATTTCTCAAAATAGGTGATACAGCTGCAGGTTCAATTAAGTCAGGTGGCACCACACGTAGAGCCGCTAAAATGGTCTGCTTAGATGCAGATCATCCTGATATTGAGCAATTTATTAACTGGAAAGCCAACGAAGAACAAAAAGTGGCTGCCCTGGTTTCTGGCTCAAAAACGATTAAAAAGATAATAAATGAGTTATTTGAATCAATAAACGAATGGGATAATGAGTCTGAAAAATATGACCTGAAACTTAATAAGAACTTACTAAATGTTGCAAAAAAAGCGCGTCAGGCAGACATGCCGCTTAGCTATGTTTATCGAATTATCCATCTCTCAAAACAGGGATACACTAAAGTCGCATTTGACGAATATGATGTTGACTGGAATTCTGAAGCTTATCAAACTGTTTCAGGTCAAAACTCCAACAATTCTGTAAGACTAAATAATGAATTCATGCAGGCGGTGGAACAAGATAATGAATGGAACTTGTATTGGCGTATTGAAAAAGTTAAAGCAAAAAAAGAAGGAAGAAAACCTATACCATGTAAAACTCTAAAAGCATCCGAACTATGGGAAGAGATTGCTTACGCTGCTTGGGCTTCAGCAGACCCAGGGATTCAGTACCATACTACTATTAATGAATGGCATACATGCCCTAGTGACGGCCCAATTAGAGCTTCAAATCCATGCAGCGAATACATGTTTCTGGATGACACTGCCTGTAACTTAGCTTCTTTGAATTTATTACATTTTTGTAATTCAAGAACCGGAGAACTAGATGTTGCAAAATTAAGGCATGGCTCTAGAATCTGGACTATTGTTTTGGAAATAAGTGTCTTAATGGCACAATTTCCAAGCAAAAACATAGCAGAGCTTTCCCACAAATTTAGAACATTAGGTTTAGGTTACGCCAATTTAGGGACCTACCTGATGGTTAACGGCATACCTTATGACTCTTCTGAGGCACTTGGAATATGTGGTGCTATAACTTCCATTATGCATATGACTGCTTATGCCACTTCAGCTGAAATGGCCAAAGAGCTAGGACCCTTTCCTGGATATGAGCGCAACAGTGAGAATATGCTTCGAGTTATTCGAAACCACAGAAGGGCTGCTTTCCGTGCTCCAGACAGTGAATACGAGGGTTTAACTATCAAACCGGTAGGAATAGACAGTCAACATTGTCCCCCAGAACTTCTCAAGGCAGTACAACAGGATGCAAATCTAGCCCTTAAAATGGGTGAAAAATATGGATTCAGAAACGCTCAGGTCACAGTGATTGCACCTACCGGTACTATCGGTTTGCTCATGGATTGTGACACAACCGGTATAGAACCTGACTTTGCTTTGGTGAAGTTTAAAAAACTTGCAGGAGGAGGTTATTTTAAAATAATAAATAACTCCATACCTCCCGCATTGAAAAAACTAGGATATAATAGCACACAAATAGCTGATATTGTTCACTATATAAAAGGACATGCAAGGTTAGATGGAAGCCCGTGCATTAATACAAATGTATTGCGTGCCAAGGGCTTTACTGACGATTTGATTAAACGTATAGATGATCAATTACCATCAGCATTTGACATTAGTTTCGTTTTTAACTACTACACTCTAGGGGAAGATTTTTGCAAGGAAACACTGGGATTGACTGATGAACAATTGAGTAATTTTGAATTCAGTATTCTTAAGCATCTTGGATTTACCAGCAAAGAAATAGAAGCGGCAAATGACTATATATGTGGAACAATGACGATAGAAGATGCTCCGCACCTCAAACAGGAGCATTATAGTGTTTTCGACTGTGCAAATAAGTGCGGCCGAAATGGTAAACGTTTTATTGCTCCAGAAGCACATATTCGAATGATGTCTGTTGCTCAGCCTTTTATCTCTGGATCTATTTCCAAAACTATCAATATTCCAAATGAAGCAAATGTTAATGATTTCAAAGAAGCATATTTAACATCATGGCATAAAGGTTTAAAATGTAATGCACTTTATCGAGATGGCTCTAAGCTAAGTCAACCACTAAATGTTAACGTTGACAAATTTGTGTGGGACGAAGATGATTCAGATTTTGAAATTGCTGCTTCACAGCCAGCACAAGTACGAATTGCTGAAAAAATAATTCATCGCTATATTGCAAAAAGAAGGAGATTGCCTGACCGTCGCAACGGATATACTCAAAAAGCAGTTATTGGGGGACACAAAATCTATCTTCGTACTGGCGAATATGACGACGGAACCATTGGAGAAATATTTGTTGACATGCATAAAGAAGGTGCTGCCTTTAGAAGTTTGATGAATAGTTTCGCGATAGCAATCTCGCTAGGTCTTCAGCATGGTGTCCCACTTGAGGAATTTATTGAAGCGTTTATATACACTCGTTTTGAACCGAATGGTATTGTTTCCGGTAATGACTCAATTAAAATGAGTACATCAATTATAGATTATATTTTCCGTGAACTTGCGATTTCGTACCTTGGGCGTAATGAACTAGCACATGTCGATCCAGATGAATTGCAGGCCAGTGCAGTGCACACACAAAATGAAAATGAGCCTGAATTTGATAATGAACAGGTCATTTCTGAAAGGACTCTAACTACAAAGGAAAGTCAGGAATTTCTTGAAAAAGAAAAACCTGAATATGATGGTGTAGATTTTACTTTGCTAAAAAATACTGATTCAGAACTTGAGAATGCTCATGCTAACTATTCAGGCAATACAGAATTCAGCGGTGACTCTGGTGTAGAGGCTTGGGAAACACTAAACCGCTCTACTGAAAGCCTTTCTCGAGAAGCACGCTTGAAAGGCTATGAAGGTGAGGCATGTCATACTTGCCAACAATTCACGATGGTAAGAAACGGGTCATGTCTCAAGTGTGCATCCTGCGGAGCAACCAGCGGTTGCTCATAAAAATCTCAACAGTTTTAAATTGCTGAGAAAAAAGGTTTTAGTTTTTATTATTTTCAGAACTAAGGCACTTCTTTTCTGCTGAAGACTTTAAAAGGACTTGTTATAAAAAAACAGCCTGAATCCAAAGTATTTAGCTCACAAATTACTCTATAGTGAAATCCCCTTCAAAATTGCAACAAAATTCAGGAGTTAGAGGTGGAATAGCCCTTCTAATAACATTAGTAATACTAACTCTGCTAGCTGTATTCATGACAGAGTTCTCTTTTGAAACAAAACTTGAAACACGTGGAATACAGAATTACCAGGCATCTTTCAAAGCTAGAAATGCTGTCAAATCGATGTTTAAGGCTGTTATAGAAGGTATTGAAAGTCATGAAGAGATTATATTCTTCAGACAATACGTTCGGAGTTTTTTTTCAATGGGTACCTCAAGAAAAGATGTATCAATATTAAACCCACCTGACCCCATAAGGCTACCTGCTGGCGTAATCTCTGATTTCCCCGATGTAGCATTCTACACACCATATATACGTCCTATTGATCATCTATATAACCTTAATCGTATTCAAACACCACCTTTTAGAACAGTAAATCCTGAATCAAAATCGGATGTGCATCTTGCAAATCAATTTATTAATATTATTAACAAAATGGGTATTAATAGTGAATCCAATGATAGAGACAGTTTAATTAGGCAAAATGAACAATTTGACTATAATGAAATACTAAAGTTGTACGCCGCAATTTTCGATTGGATGGATAAGGACTCAAATATTTATGATTCATCAATCTACGGTGCCATCGGAGCAGAAAAAGATGCATATATTTATGCTGAACAGCCAATTGAGATTAAAAATGGATATTTTGATCAGTTAAAAGAAATAAAGCTGATAAATGCCATTAAAGAAAAAAAAACACCTCAAAAATTTTGGAACGATAGTTTCACAACCTATCCTGTAGGTAACAAATATGTACCGTCTTCAAATCATACAACAGTAAATCCTAGAATAAATATAAATTTGGCAACTTTTGAAGAAATTGTTGAATTTTTAGAGCAATATGACCAGCAAACAAACTATTTCATAAACTATTCTCAATCAAATTTCGCAAACAATTACTCACAAAATTTTTATCAAAAGAGAATTGAAATAGCTGAAGAGTTAACTAAAATTCCAAGAATAAAACTCAAAAAAAATGACATCAAAAATAAATTGAGAAATATCACTCAATATTACAGCAAAGCAGATGATTATTTCACTCCTCACAGTTACTGGTACGAAATAATTCTAAAAACTGAAATCAGCAAAGTAATCGCAGAGGTTAGTGCAATTGTATCTGTTGACAGGAATAAAGATAATGGAATAGTCAAAGAAATAATAATTCACGATTTTTTTCTTAATTGATAATTTATGTTGGGGAGAGTAGGAAATAGAATCATTCATTTTAATAAGTTAGATTCAACTAATTCATACCTTAAATCTAACAAAGAATTACTTCAAGAGCATGGATTAGTAGTACGCACCGACATGCAAACTTCTGGACGTGGAAGGGCATCTAAGAAGTTTGTTTCTCTCCCCGGGAAAAATCTTACTTTTTCTGTAGTTTTGCATCCTCAAAAACCTGCATCTGAGATTCAAATATTTTCTTTGTTAGCGAGCGTAGTTGTAGCACGAGTACTTGAAAATTACGTAAATACAATACGCCTTAAATGGCCGAATGATGTTATTGTTAGACAAAAAAAAATATGTGGGATTTTACTGGAATCAATTAGTATTCCGGAGGAGGATTATCCAATATTAATAATGGGAATTGGTTTAAATACAAAGGGGAATTTCAATGATTATCCCGATGATTTGAAAAGGATTGTGACTACAATGGAATTTGAAATATTTAGAAATTCAAATACCAATAAAGGTTTAAATAAATTTCTTTTAAAAAATGAAACTATATTTGAAGAACTTCTAGTTGAGTTGGAAAACTGCTTGGAAGAATTCATTGACAACACGAATACTCGAGGAAGCAAAATAAATTTTAAAGGCAAATCAGCCTTGCTTAATGAGTGGCTAGTCAGGAGTAAGTCAAAAGGCAAGAAGGTATGCAGTTTGAATAATATTCAATATCAGACAAATTCAAAAAATAATATTGGTACCATAGAAGGACTGACAAGTGAGGGGTATCTAAGAATCCGGACAGAAACCGGAGATATCCTGACCCATATTTCAGGTGAAATAATTGATTTAGATGACTAATTTACATGATTCTAGCTGTAGATATTGGTAATAGCGATGTTGTTATAGGCATGTTTAATGATGAGAATTTGCTTCAGAGCCGGCGCATTCGCACAAGACTTCATCAGAGTATTGACGAATATGAAATGCTGGTTAGAGGTATGCTTTTCGCATGCAATTTCAGTCTTAAAGAGACAAAAGGGGCGGTTTTGAGTTCCGTTGTTCCTGAGCTGACAGATGTGTTTTCAAGACTTATTGAAAACATGATTGGTCAACTTCCAGTAAAAGTAAGTAGTGATCTTAATCTTGGAATTAAAATTAATACTGAAGATCCTTCTAAAATAGGCCATGACAGACTTATTAATGCTGCTGCCGCATATAAGCAATATAAAACATCGTTAGTTGTTATAGATTGTGGAACCGCAACAACATTGGACGTGGTAACTACAGATGGAGTTTTTCAGGGAGGGATAATATGTCCTGGATTATCAATTTCTTCTGAAGAACTTTTTTCAAAAGCTGCTCAGTTGTTCCAAGTAAATCTTGAAATGCCAAAGAATCTAATAGGCAAAAATACTGCTGATAGTCTCAAATCAGGTCTTATATATGGTTATGGTGGCATGATTGAATCTTTGATAAATAGACTAGTAAAAGAAATTAATCAACATGGCGATACAAATCCAAAAGTTATAATTACAGGAGGATTAGCACCAAAAATATTAACTATTTTACCTAAAGTAATTTATCATGAAAATTTGACATTGCATGGTTTATATCTATGTTACTCGATGAATATTTCTAGATAATATATTTTATTGCAATGATGCTTTATCAAAAAAAATATCATAATGTTTTATATTAATATCAAATTATTTTCATAATTTTCATTAAACTTTTTAAGTCACCAAATTATAAAATAAATTCAAGTAAATTATGGCTGAAGAAAAAATTGAAGGTCTCGAAGGTCTGGATGATTTTGGTGATGATTTCAGCGAGCAACTTGATGCATTTATGCAAAATGAAGGTGAGGATGAAGGTGACAGTGAGTTGGACTCATTTTTTGAAGATCTCTCAACTATTGATGATCTTGAGGATGACCAAGAAGTCGAGATCGAGGATAATAAAAAAACTGCCGAAAACAAAGATGAATTAAAAGAAAGTTCAGAAATAGTTGAAGACGAAGAAACTACAGCAGAGCTTGAAGAAGAATCTGTAGAAAAGCAGGAAA
>PAZT01000034.1 GCA_002716165.1 Deltaproteobacteria bacterium
AGAAAATCGTAGAGTGTTAATCACAGTCTCAAAGGATTCTAGTGATAGCTCTTGAGGTACCATACCAATCATTTTGCGTGCTGCACGATAATTTAATACGATATCATGCCCTGCCAAAGTGATCTTTCCGCAATTGAACTTTGAAATACCACATATGGTTGAGATTAGCGTGGTTTTACCAGCTCCATTTGGGCCTAAGAGTGCCAAAATTTCAGTCTCTTTTACCCTTAAGTTTATATTTTTTAAAGCTTCAAATCCATTTGCATAATTTTTTGATAAACCTTTAATTGTTAGAAAATCTCGCATCTGTATTAACAGAAGTTAACTTTAAATAAAGAGTAATTTGTTTTCACTATAGATTCCTGGCATTTGCTCGCGTATTTATTTGTGGCGATATAATTAACTACGCCAAGATGCAAAGAGTTTTAACATAAAGGTAAAACCTTAGACAAAAAATCTTCGCCAATGCAGAGCACTATGTAAACTCTTTTTGACGAAGGAAAAATCGAAACTTGAGATTCAGTTTACTTGAGATTGTATTGATAATGCGTATAAATTTGTGTTTTAATTAGCGTACTAATGGAAGGTCTCTCGCAAACCCATGCAGTTACAAGGGTTGCGTGGTGCGAGAAGGGGGACTCGAACCCCCACACCTTGCGGCACAAGATCCTAAATCTTGCGTGTCTACCAATTCCACCACTCTCGCAATTCAATCAAAATAAAATTTAGTAATTGTCATGTCGATTTGTATAAAGCAATTTAAATTAATTGAAATATCGACTTTGTATGTTTAATTCATACTTTATTTCCACTTTTTCCTTACCAGGGTTACCCCACATCAGACAGTAATATGCTCTATTTTCAGGTTTAAATGTATAATTATATTCTGCAACTGATTCCTCTTTAATTTCGTAAAAAACCTCACCTTCTTCATGATAGTGAAGGTTAAATGAAATTGGAAATTGAGAATAAAATTTAAAAAATAGCTGTTGATTACCGCTTATATCAAGACACTTTTCATAATACTTTTTAGAAGGAATAGTGACTGCCAATTTTTCCTCAGTCTTATTGGATAAATTGTGAGGCATCATTCCATCATTCTTTTCCTCAACCCAAATAGTAAAAAAATAAAGTATTATGCCAGCAAGTGAAAACGAAATTGCATATCTTTTGAAAACATCCATAGATGAAAATCAAAACTTAAAAATAAGTAGTTTTCAGATAAAATTTATAATCAAATAAAAATTAGTATTCTTTATTATAACTCATTTTTGCTTAAAAAGTCATCGATAAACAAATCTAGACGAGTCTGAAAATTATTTTCGACAATTAAATTTGAATATTTTTTTGTGGGTAAAATATATTCAAAATAAGCTGGACGAACAAACTTGAGAAATTGATTAAGACTGTATTCGGCAGTTACATTATGTTCACGAACATCTCTTATACATCTTCTACAAACAGCAACGTCTAAAGGAGAATCCATAAAAAATGAAAAAGAAATTAGCTCCCTGATTTTTGATAAAAACAAAACATGTAGTCCTTCTATAACTAAATATTCCTCAGGAATAATTTCTGTAAAGCCCGACTCACGCTTTCCTTTTTGATAGCCAAAATGTGGCATTTTCACAGATTTTCCTGCCATCATCTGATCTAAATGCTTATAGTAAAGTTCAAAATCAAAAGCGTGAGGAGAATCAAAATCATATTTGTTATTTGGAATCTGATCCGGCCGATCTTTGTAGTATAAGTCAAGGGGAAGAACTGCTGTTTTTTTCTTTAGGCGTTCAACAAGCAAATTAGTGAATAAAGTTTTTCCACAACCTGAACCACCTGTGATAGCAATAATTTTCACTTTTCTTCAGTTCCCATAAAAATACTTTTATCTTTTAAAGTATCCAATTTACGAGTTTCACTGCTTTCCAGCTCATTTATAATATCCATTACTGACAAATATCGTTCTCGAATTACAATTTTTTTTTTGGCGAGAGACTCTTTTTTTTGCCGAAGCTTTTCCTGTTCAAGAAAATCCCAAACATTAACAGGCTTACCCTCATTTGTAACACTGATTTCCCTTATTTGTTTTTCAGAAAAACCTGATTTTTTTGCTGCCTCAAGTAAGGCCTGCATTTCCTTAACAAATTTCTGCCTATCCCTTTCAGCCTTGACCTCCTTTTCATTATTTTCTAAATAGCTTTGGGAAAAAATTTTTTTGTTTGTCAATAATGGAAAATCTAATGATATAAAAGAAAAAAACATAACAAGAAGAAAAAAAGTACGATGCATTAGAAATTTTTTGAGTATGAATTATGCATTATTGCTTTGACACTATGATTAAAAAGCAAATTTTATAGAATAATTATGCAAGCCCTGAGCAAAAATAAGCCTATATGCTAGTATAGGAATTAAAAATTTTTCAAGGCTTCAACTAACTGGATAAAAATTTTTGCCATTTATTTTTTTCAATGTCCACAAAGCAGCCTGAAATTAAATTAGGATTGTTTTTGCTCTTAATGATTCCTCTTATAATGGGAGCATGCACAAATGAGACGCAAATCCGAAAATCTGCATTAAAATATTTTAATGAAGGTAACTCTGCTCTGAAACACAGAGATTACCAGTCTGCTATATGGCACTACCAGAAGGCAATAAGCTTAGATAGTGAAACTCCGAATTTTCATTATAATCTGGGTTTGACATATTTCGAAATAGGAAACTTCAAGGAATCAATTGCTTCTTTCAGACGCGTAGAAATGATGGTTCCAAATCAATCAGACACATACTACAATCTCGCACTTGCTTACAACAAGATATCTGAGAGCCGTATGGCGGACTTTTATTACAACAGATACCAAGATATGTTGAGTTTAAGAAAAGCTCAGGAAAGAATAAAAAAGTTGAGGCAAGAGCAAGAGAGGGAAAAGAAAATTTCTGAATCTGAAGCCAAAAAGGCAGGGTTTAAGAATAAAACTGCTTTATCTACAAAAAATCCCCCACAAGATAAAAAATCAAAAAAATCGGAAACAGGTATTCCCAACTGGGAATAATTAATTAAATAAAAGTACCTCAAGTTAACATTTTATAGCAAATTTATGATTCTTAGGAAGAAATCTTTTTGTCTTTAAATTTAAATCTTGGCAAAAAACTCCACAGATAGAATCCTTGAGTCTTTGAGTCTGAAAAGCTAGGATTAGTATTTTTTTATTTAGACACTCCCAATATTTAATTAGGATGGTATTAAATGACTTACGGGTCACATAAATATCTACATCAGTTGGAGCTGAAGTATGGCTGCAATCCTTACCAAAAACCTGCAGCAGTACTTTCAATTAACGAACAAGGGCTACCTTACGAAGTCCTGAATGGTCGACCAGGATACATTAATTTGCTGGATGCTCTAAACGCATGGCAACTAGTACATGAGCTTGATCAAGTTCTGGATCTTCCTGCAGCAGCATCGTTCAAGCATGTAAGTCCTTCTGGAACAGCGGTAAGTGTTCCTCTAGATGATAAATTATCAGATGCATACGGATGCAAAGACTTTAGCCTTTCACCTCTTGCAACAGCATATGTCAGAGCTCGTGGGGCTGATCCTTTGTCATCATTTGGAGATTTTATTGCTCTTAGCAGAAAAGTTGATATAAGTACTGCTAGGATAATTCGTAAAAATATTTCTGATGGAATAATTGCTCCAGGATATGACTCTGATGCTTTAAATCTTATAAAGGAGAAAAAAAATGGAGAATATGTAATTTTGAAAGCTGATCTAGAATATACGGCTCCAAAAATTGAGTACAGGGAGTTAAATGGTGTGGTCTTTTCTCAACCTCGAAATGCAATTAAAATTAATAAAAATTCTTTGTTGGCAAAAGTTGTAACCAAAAATAAAGAAATACCTGCAGATGCAGCACGTGATTTAATAATTTCTTCAATTACGCTGAAATATACTCAGTCTAACTCAGTAGGTTACGCCCTGGATGGCCAGATGATTGGCATTGGGGCAGGTCAACAAAGCCGTATTGACTGTACTAAACTTGCTGGACGGAAAGCTGAAACATGGTACTTGCGGCAACATCCAAAGGTTCTAAAACTTCCATTTTTGGAAAATATAGCTAGCTTGGAACGCACAAATGCTCGGGTATTGTTTATTGAAGGAGGAATGACAGATAAAGAACTGCAAAACTGGCAGGCCCTGTTTGAAACTCCACTTAACCCCCTTACTCATGAAGAAAAATCTGAATGGCTGACCAAACTCAATGGGGTATGTTTGTCTTCGGACGCTTTTTTTCCCTTTAGAGATAATGTTGACCAAGCATCAAAGCGCGGCGTAAGTTTCATTGTTCAGCCTGGAGGTAGTATAAGAGATGATGAAGTAATCAAGGCAGCAGATGAATATGGTATGGCAATGGCATTTTCAGGCATGCGACTTTTTTATCATTAACAGATAGAAGTATTAAAGTCCTTGAATAAAACTTGGAATCATTACACGTCAAAATAAGAGACATTTTTTGAAAAAAAATGTAATCATTAAAACAGCATTTTTTGAGAATTTGAAAAATTAAAATTATTGGGTAAAAAATGATAAAAATGTACGACTTGGCCGGGGCAGATGAAAATAGAAGATTCAGTCCCTACTGCTGGAGAATTCGAATGGCACTTGCCCACAAAGGTCTGGAAGTAGAGTATTTGCCTTGGCACTTCGTGGAAAAAGATAAAATTAAATTTTCTGGTCAAGGAAAAGTCCCAGTTTTGATTGATGGAAGCAATACTATTGCAGACTCATGGGAAATATCAAAATACTTGGAGAGCACATATCCTGAAAGACCTTCATTGAAAATGGATAATGGAGAAGTGATGTTTATAAAATTTTGGACTGAAACTGTTTTACATCCAGAAATACTTAAACTTCTTGTATTAGACATTCACGACAATCTGAGTCCTGAAGATCAACCATATTTTCGTGAGACCCGCGAAAAAAGGTTCGGGCTAACTCTGGAACAAGTTGTGGTAAATAGACAAGAACGTCTGCCTCGAATTCAGAAAATACTCACCCCATTGCGTTCAACACTTTCAAAACAGAAATATTTATCAGGTGAAACTCCCGGATTTTCTGATTATATTGTGTTTGGTGCATTTCAATGGGCTCGATGCATGTCAGGTTTTTTAATTCTTAATGCTGATGACATTATATATAAATGGCGTGATAAAATGCTCAATATGCACGAAGGACTTGCATTAAGTGCAGTTGGTTATCCTATTTAATCTTTCTATCCTCCTACTAACTAATTTTGAAAATGAATAAAAGTAATTCTCCTGACCTTCCGGCAATAGATTTTATACGTAGTATTATACGAGAAGATTTGGAATCTGGTAAACATCAGAGCCTTGTTACACGATTTCCTCCGGAACCAAATGGTCATTTGCATATTGGTCATGCTAAATCAATTCAGCTAAATTTTGGCACTGCTGAGGAGTTTAAAGGAATCTGTTTCATGCGGTTTGATGACACAAACCCACTCAAAGAAGAAGAGGAGTATGTAGAAGGAATTTTAGAGGATGTAAAATGGATGGGCTATGAATGGAAAGAAAGACTTACTTACGCTTCTGATTATTTTGAAAAGCTTTATGAATTTGCTGAAGAATTAATCAAAAAGGGTAAAGCTTATGTTGAAAGCCAGAGCGCGGAGGAAATAAGGAGGACACGTGGAACATTAACTGAACCAGGGATTAACAGTCCATACAGAGACCGTGGGTTTGAAGAAAGTCTCACCCTTTTCAGACAGATGCGCGCGGGCAAGTTTGATGATGGTGCCCATGTTTTACGTGCAAAAATTGACATGACATCGCCAAACATAAATATGCGAGATCCTGTACTCTACCGTATCCGTAAAGTTATTCATCAGCGTACGGGTAAAAAATGGTGTATTTATCCATTATATGATTTTACTCATGGCTTGTCAGATGCGATTGAGGGTGTAACACATTCACTCTGCACACTTGAATTCGAAGATCATCGTCCTCTTTATGAATGGATACTGGCAGAAGTAACTGCTCCTTGTATTCCTCGTCAAATTGAATTCTCCCGTCTAAATCTTCTCCATACCGTACTTAGCAAAAGAAAGCTAATAAAACTTGTTGAAGATGGATATGTAAGCGGTTGGGATGATCCCCGCATGCTTACCCTTTCGGGTCTTAGACGCAGGGGTTACCCTCCTTCTGCGATACGGTTGTTTTGTGAGCGTATCGGAATTTCAAAAAGTGAGAATAACATTGAAATGAGTGTTTTGGAAAATTGTGCACGTGAAATTTTGGACAAAACATCACCTCGTTTGATGTGCGTTTTGAAACCACTGAAAGTCGTTATTACAAATTATCCAGAAGACAAAACAGAGAATTTTCATCCTGCAAAACATCCAAAAAAACCAGAAATGGGAACACGTAAGGTTCCTTTTTCTAGGGAAATTTATATTGAATATGAAGATTTTCGTGAAGATCCTCCACCAAATTATTTTAGGTTTGCTCCGGGGAAAGAAGTCCGCCTACGTTACGCCTATGTAATTCGCTGTGATAAAGTAATTTACGACTCAACGGGTAGAGTATCTGAACTGCACTGCACGTATGATCCAAAAACAAGATCTGGAGCAAAAACTGAAGGGAGAAAAGTAAAAGGGATTATTCACTGGGTTTCAGCAAAAAATTTTATTCAAGTTGAAGTTCGTTTATACGACCGCCTTTTCGCAAAACCAATACCAGGAAGCGATGATCCAGAAGGCAATTTTCTAAATGATATCAACCATAATTCAATTGATATTCTTTCTGAATGTAAGTTAGAGCCTGAAATAATGACATCAGCAAATAAGGAAGTTTTTCAATTTGAAAGGATTGGCTATTTCTTCAAGGATCCAAAAGATTCTCTCGAAGATACCATGGTCTTTAATCGCACAGTAACCCTTCGTGATGCTTGGGAAAAGCTAGAACAAGAACAACACTGATATAAACCCGAGAACAGAAGCTGATGTTTTTTCCAAAACAGCCTCGACTTTCGATTTTTGTTATTTCAATTATAGTCTGTTGTGTTTTATCACTATCAGTTCGACCGTCATTAGTTAGAGCTTATGATGATGCCTCTGAAATTTCTCATAGCCATCTTAATCAGGAAAATTTTCTGGATATAAAATCCTATCAGTTCCATAAATTAAAAGAAGAGGAATGGTATGAAAGTCAAGCAGGATGGCGACTGACAGGTGGAAGTATGGGGCTGGACCTCCTATTTACTGACTTAGAAATACTTCTACCTTATTCTCTTGGGAGGGAAGTTATAGTTTATTTTAAAGCCAGACAGGAAGAATTTTATGAAATAAAACCCTTTAGATATCTTGTGGAAGTTGAATGGCGTGCCACTGAATTGATTGGGTTATCCCTTCTTGGAATGCCAGAATATGACAAGCGTAAAGCAGATCAGGGCGGAAGCATCACTCTCGGGAAGGGGCCTTGGAATTACATAAAGTTTCAGCAATTGTTAAAGGATCTGTATTATAACGAGAAGAACTTTTATGATACATCCTATTACTCACCTCATCCTGTCGAAAATAATTTTGAAGGGATGTTCAGTTGGAAAAACTGGAAAGGACGTTTCACTTTCGTTCAGGACACACCATTCAAACTGACATTTCCAGCTCGGGATCTAACAGTAAATTATAAAAGCCAAGACAAAACTGTCATGCTAGATTACCATTTTAAAGAACAAGAAATTGCTGGATTTAGCTGGCGCAGCTTTGATATTCGGAAACGTAGGGAAAAAACAAATCCTTCCGAATCTTCTTCACCAGATAACCGTGGTCAGCAGCTTCTTTTTTCATCGACTGACTTATATTGGCTACACCCTCTTAATTCAGAATTTCATGGCACAATAGGATTGCGTGAAGACAGATTTCAAAATATTTTCCGTCAACTTGATGTGCCTTTTGATGATTACAATTTTTATTTGTGGACTTTACAAGTTTACGGAATTATTAGACATAAAACTGCAATTGACAGATTTTTCGAATATGCGCTTTATGCTGGGGACACAGAAAAAGTTACAAATTATCTTAGTGATGTCAGGGCAGACATATCAACCCGCAAACCAGAAGTTAAAATGCGAATAAGTTGGGATTTCCTTGATTTAAGTAATCAGTCTGCATTAATGTTCACATCAAGCTGGAATTTAGATAATTTTTCTAAAGACTTCTGGGACGGTGGAAATATATCTTACCAGAAAACTTTTTAACTGATAAAACTTATCATCTGAAGATATCTTTAATTCAAAAAAGTATGTTAATTTATTAAATAATCTTTGATATAAGATTTTAACCCCACCTTTATTTTTTAAAGCCAAATGACTACACAACTTAGAAACTAGACAAGCTCTTTGGCAATGAATTTTAAATGGAATGATTATACTTTTTTAATCTATACTTTACTAAAATAAATTTATTAGGAATATTTATGAGCCTAGAAAATTTTGAGAAAATTAGAAGTTTCGATAATGATAATTTTGTTCATCCTTGGGAAAGCATGAAGGAGGTCGGCACAAATTCACGGACCTTTGCTGAAAAAGCTGATGGTATTTATCTCTACGATGAAAATGGCCAGAAACTTATTGATGGCCCTGGGGGGATGTGGTGCGTTCAGATTGGCTACGGTCGTAAAGAAATGGCTGAAGCTATTGCTGAACAGGTATACAAAATGCCTTACTATTCTCCTTGGAATATGAGTGCATCGCCAAGTGCACTGCTCGCCCGTAATTTAGCAGAACGTGCTCCCTCAGACCTGAAACATGTCTTTTTCACTACATGTGGTTCCACAGCCGTGGACAGTGCAATCAGATTTGTGCATTTCTATAACAACGTAAGAGATAAACCACAAAAAAAGCTAATCATATCACGGGAAAAGTCCTACCATGGTAGCACTTACCTAAGTGCAACCGTAAGTGGCAAAACTCGAGACAAGGACTGGATGGATACTGCCTCTGAAATGGTACATTTCCTTCCTGATGTTAATCCAAGCATTCGTTCAAAAGGGTTGAGCATTGAGAATTATCTTGAGGAAAAAGTAAAAGACCTTGAAAAAGCAATTCTTCAAATTGGAGCTGATAAAGTAGGCGCCTTTATAGCTGAGCCAGTACTGGCATCTGGAGGAGTGATTGTTCCTCCCAAAGGTTACCATCAGAAATGTCTGGAAGTCTGTCACAGAAACGACATACTGTACATTTCTGATGAGGTAGTTACAGGTTTTGGACGCCTTGGTCACTGGTTTGCTTCCAAGGAGGTATTTGATATAGAACCTGACCTCATAACTTGCGCCAAAGGACTAACATCCGGCTATGTGCCAATGGGTGCCTGTCTAATTTCAGATAGAATTTTCAGTGAAATCTCCGGTGATGATTCAAAAAACTCCTCCTTTTCAAATGGCTATACCTATTCAGGTCATCCTGTTGCTGCAGCAGCTGCTCTCAAAAATCTGGAAATAATTGAAAAAGAAGGACTGCTAGAACATGTCAGACAAGTTACTCCGCACTTTCAAGATCGCCTCCATGGACTACGCAAACTTCCTTTGGTAGGAGACACTCGCGGTGCTGGATTGATCGGCTGTGTTGAGGGACAAATTGTTGATTCAGACAATCCGAAAGCACTGGAAATTGACATAAAGATTGGAGCTCGAATTGATAGACACTGCCAAGCACTGGGACTGATCGTACGACCCCTGTTGAACATGTGCGTGTTTTCTCCTCCACTAATTATAAATTCTAAGCAAATTGACGAAATGTTCAATATTCTTGAGCTAGGCATACTCAAAGCAACAGAGGACTTGCAACGCGAAAGATTCTGGAAAGACATGAATGAAAAAACGTGATTCACATTACGACATACTTTTTGAACAGGTCCAAATAGGTCCTGTGAAGGCCCGAAATAGATTTTACCAGGTACCACATTGTAACGGCATGGGTTACCTTCGCCCTAATACTCTGGCAGCAATGCGAGGAGTTAAAGCTGAAGGTGGTTGGGCAGTAGTTTGTACTGAGGAGGTAGAAATTCACGCCAACTCTGACAACGGTTCAGCGGTGGAGGGAAGACTCTGGGATGACGGAGATATACCGGCGCTGGCAAAAATGGCGGAGGCAGTTCATGAACATGGAGCATTGGCTGGAGTTGAACTGGTTCATGGTGGATATTCAAACGCTAATAATTATAGCCGTATTGTACCAATAGCACCTAGTTTGACCTCTGTTAATTCCTATGACCCAGTGCAGGCAAGAGCAATGACAAAGTCAGACATTCGCGACTTTCGTAGGTGGCACCGTAAGGCAGCTCTCCGCTCCAAAAGAGCAGGATTCGACCTCGTTTATGTTTATGCTGGACACAATCTAACACTTCTTATGCATTTTCTCTCCCGACGATTTAACAAACGCAATGACGAATACGGAGGTTCACTTGAAAATCGCACACGCCTCTTCAGGGAGGTTCTGGAAGAAACAATAGACGCAGTCGGTGACAGTTGTGCAATTGCTGTACGTTTTGCAGTGGATGAACTTCTAGGACCAAAGGGAATCACCTGTGAAAGCGAGGGACGTGAGGTGGTCGAAATGTTAGCTGAAATACCTGACCTCTGGGACGTGAACATAAGTGAATGGGAGAACGATTCTGCCACATCCCGCTTTGAAAAGGAGGGCTACCAAGAACCATATATAAGTTTCGTTAAATCACTTACTTCAAAGCCTGTAGTTGGAGTAGGACGCTACACCTCAGCTGACAACATGGTCTCACTGATTCAGCGCGGAGTTATGGACATGATTGGGGCCGCAAGGCCCTCGATTGCTGACCCATTTTTACCCAAGAAAATAGAAGAGGGAAGAATTGATGAAATTCGGGAATGCATAGGCTGTAACATATGCGTAGCCGGTGATTGGCTTTCAGTACCGATACGCTGCACACAAAACCCTACAATGGGCGAAGAGTGGCGCCGTAGCTGGCATCCGGAGCGGATTGGACCTAAAAAAAGCGACGATGTTGTGCTGATAGTTGGTGGAGGACCTGCAGGTCTTGAATGTGCATTATCGCTTGGGAAGCGAGGTTACGATGTGATTTTGGCAGAAGCTTCTGAAGTGTTAGGTGGGCGGGTGAGTAAAGAAAGCCAGCTTCCAGGACTTTCGGAATGGAGGAGAATTCTTGATTACAGAGAAACAATGCTTAAAAAAATGGACACGGTCAAAATCTATCGCTCAAGTAAGCTCAATCTACGAGACATTATCGAATTCAGTTCAAAAGACAAGTTTGGATTTTCTCATGTTTTTCTTGCTACTGGAGCAAGATGGCGGCGAGATGGAATTGCAAGGAAACACCAAAATCCCATTCCCGGATTGAAAAAGATTAGAGTAATGACTCCGGATGAAGTCATGAATGGAGTTTCTCCAAGTGGGAGAGTAGTGATTTTCGACGACGAACACTACTATATGGGAGGTGTAATTGCTGAAAAACTTAGGCTTGAAGGCCTTAAGGTAATTCTTGTCACACCGGCACCAGACATTTCCAACTGGACGCATCACACAATGGAACAGCGCCGCATCCAATCACGACTACTTGAACTCGGAGTCGAACTAGCTACACAGCAAAACCTCGTTTCAGTGTCTTCTAATGAAGTAGAATTAGCATGTGTCTTTACAGACAGACGTACTCGTCATGAATGCGAAACACTAGTGCTTGTAACGGAACGCTTGCCCAACGATGAAATTTACAATGCCCTTAATGTGAGGCAAGAAGAGCTAAAAGAGGCCGGCATAAAAACACTCCAATGCATTGGTGATTGCTTTGCTCCCGGGATTATTGCTGCAGCCGTTCACTCTGGACATCTTGCTGCAAGAGAATTTGAGGAGAATAGCTCATATGAAGTCCCATTTCTGCGAGAGCGCGTGGTTGTTTGAATCAATATTTTTTTTCTAATCTAAAGATACAAAAAAAAATTAATCAAAATATATATGTTAATTGATGTTTGTTAATTGATATTTTTTTTTGAAATAACTTTTCAAAAGGACTTTTATGAACACAAAGGGTGACGGTGCTTTACGTAATGAAGATTTAAATAGTCGTTCGTATGACATGACCTATTCAGGAGCAGTCAGTTTTCTTCGGCGAAAATATACACTTGACTTAGAAGATGTTGATGTTGCCGTTACAGGTATCCCATATGATTGTGCTACCAGTAACCGCCCCGGGGCCCGCTTCCGTCCTCGTGGAATTAGAGCTGCTTCCACTGAGCTTGCCTCACTGGATGCCTTCCCATTCAACTTCGATCCATTCAAATACCTTGCGGTAATTGATTACGGGGATGTCTGGCTTGATTAAGGATATCCGCAGAGCGTAGTAGAGAAAGTTGAAAAACATGCAGACACTATCTTGCAACAGTCAACCTCTCAATTAAGTTTCGGTGGGGATCATTTCATTTCTTACCCACTATTGCGTTCACACCACAAGTTCAATGGGCCTATTTCACTCATACACTTTAACGCACATTCTGACACTTGGGAGGATGATGGTGATAGGTTAGATCATGGATCCATGTTCCTTCATGCAGCAAGGGAGGGGATAGTTATTCCTGAAAAATCGGTCCAGATCGGAATTCGTACACAAAATTACTGTACTCATGGATTCAACATTTTGCATGCTCAATAGATACATTCGCATGGAATTCAAGATGTAATTGATAAAATTCACAATATTATCTCTCCAGACGACCCAGTTTACATTACTTTTGACGTAGACTGTTTGAATCAAGCCTTAGCTCCAGGAACTGGTACTTCAGTTGTAGGTGGATTGAGCACTACACAAATTTTACCAATACTTCAATCCTTGGGAGATCTTAATCTGATTGGAATGGATATTGTTGAGGTTGCTCAGGTTTATGACCATGCCGAAATAACTTCTTTGGCTGCAGCAACAATTGGCTATAACTACCTATGCCTGCTTGCACAAATGAGGGGGGGGGCTAAGGCAAAACATATAGGAACCATACTGAATGAAACTCTTAGCGGCGCCGCAGCTGGCTGATTAATTCAAAATATTGAAATAAATTTAACTTATTAAATTTTCCACAATATTTTGCATGAAATTAATTTAAAATTTGAATCATCATATTTTGAATTAATCTATTAAATTACCTTAAGTTTTCAATTAAGAAAAACATTTTCAGTAACTTTACATTGAGACAACTTCTAGACTGGTTAATTTGATTCGTGAAATATATAACATTAATTTGTAGTAGATTTTTTTATTTTCTCAAAAGTGTCGATAAGCAAACGTCCCTGTTCAACTTCATGGAAACGCAAAATAGAAACTCCCTGCCAGAGGGCTATACTGGAGACTAGCGCGCAGGGAAAATCCCTTTCAGAAAAGTTCAAAATACGTCCACATGAAACTGCCGCAAGGAATGATTTTCTTGAAGGTCCAAGAAGTAAGGGTAAATTAAATTCATGAAGTTCAGAAAACCTGCGAACTAACTCAAAACTGTATTTTGCATTTCCACTGATGAAAAAACCCATTCCAGGGTCAACTATAATCTGGCTTTTTTGAATTCCATTTGACTCAGCATATTTTAGCTGTTCCTTAAAAAATGAAATGATACTCTCCATTACATCTCGATATTGAGTAAAATTCCTTGATGTCCGGGGAGTTGAATCCTTTGAGTACATCAGAATCACTGGAACCTGAAATTCAGCAATTACTCCAGCCATTTCCTTATCTGCACGGAGAGCACTAACATCATTAATCGCATCTGCACCTGCATCCAATGATTGGCGTGCAACCTCTGCCTTCCATGTGTCCACAGAAATCCAAATATCACTTTCAGAACGAACTGCTTTTATGAGTGGAATTACGCGACTTAATTCTTCCTCAAACGTCACTTCTTTACTTCCTGGCCCAGTAGACTCACCACCAATATCTAGCCAATCAGCACCTTCTGCAATAATTTTTCTTGCCCGAACCAACGCATCATCAAATTCAAAAAAGCTCGAACCATCTGAAAATGAATCCTGTGTAAGATTAAGTATTCCCATAAGTATTGGTTGGGAAAGTTTTAAATTTTTTTCTCTTGAAACAAGTCCTCGCAGGGGCAATTCAAATTGTTCAGAAAACATAGCATTTTATTAAGTTAATTTGCCAAATTACATAAAAAATGTTACTTCATTAAAGTGCTAGTTTCCAAAAAAACACACAATTCAAAAACTTAATATTCTGATGCTGACATCTAGCCCAGGTAAATTTCTAGCTCCAATTTCAGTTGGAGCTGGGTATGCTGTCTCCAAAATGCTTTCGCTAAGAGCGATGGATGTTGAACTGGCAATTGCCCAAGATTTCTTTTACCAGTTCCTAGCTGGCGTACTACTAGGTTTCGCGCTGCGTCCTGTAGCAAATATGATATACTGGAGGCGTTCTAGCTCAATAATAGTATTCTCTTCGTTTTTAATTGTACTTGGTCCACTAGGCCAGACCTTGAGGTATATTTTATGGGGGACACCGTTAAATGATGCTTTCTGGCTACAAATTATTCCGGAAGTAATTGCTGCAATTTTTGTGGGCACGATAGCTACTTTTCTTCTACAAGGCAGTCAGCAGGTAATAGGTCCAGGATTCTTATGGAGAAGACTTAAGAAGGAGATAAAATTTCTGGAAACAGCTAAGGTACTATTGTGTGGATTTACTTATATGCTTTTATTTATAATTTTTCAGGTTACATTAGATGAGAGCTTTGCTGCACCATTCTGGTCAGATCGGTTACAGGAATTTTTATATCTGCCACCACTTTCTCTGCAATCAAAAATACTGCTTTTGTGGCTACAAGGAATTTTGAATACCCTCATGCTAATGCCCTTTTTCCTGCTTTTTTTTCGTGAAAAAGTTGAACTTACTGTTGTGCTCGGTTCTCTGACTTTTGTGGTAGCTGACTTTGCTCCGGCATTTGCCAATTTTCATAGGATAGAACCACTACTGCTGGTTGATCAAGTATTTGTAGGTTTTTGCCTACAGTTTATTTTTGTAGCAACGGCAGCTTATTGCTTTGGACGAAATCATTTTTAGAAGCCGGCGTACAAATTTTCATAAAACCTCATTCAGAACATAACATTAAAAAGATGACTTTAATTGCAGAACGAAATTCACGTATTTTTTCAGAAAATGCCTTTAAAATAGCTCCACATATTTTTCGCGTGGAACAGCAGAAAGGTGAAATCATAAAACTGAATCTTGGTGAGCCTGATTTTGCCTTACCCCTCCATATAAAGAATGAAATCAAAAGACAGCTGGATCTAGACAATACAAAATACTGTGACCCAAAAGGATTGCTCTCCCTACGTGAAGCAATCTCCACTCAGATCAACCATACTAGAGGATTGCAAAAAACTCCGGAACATGTGGTTGTTTTTCCGGGCGGGAAGCCGCCAATTGGTCTTGCACAGCAGGTCTACTGTGATCCGGGAGACGAGGTTATTTATCCTAGTCCCGGATTCCCAATTTATGAATCTTTCATCAGATATGTTGGAGCAGTTCCTGTTCCTCTGCATCTTAAAGAAACTGCCAACTTCACTTTCCCGCCTGAAGAACTCGCAGAAAAAATTACACCAAAAACAAAACTCATCTATTTCAACTTCCCATCCAATCCAACTGGAGCAGTTGCATCGGCTAAACAACTTGAAGATTACGCTAATGTTATACTTAAAAATTGCTCGAAAGACATTCGTATTTACTCAGATGAAATATATGAAAACATAATTTTTGATGGAAAGAAGCATCATTCAATTTCTTCAATTAATGAAATTAGAGACAGAACAATTATTGCTAGCGGTTTCTCTAAAACTTTTGCCTGGACAGGTGGAAGAATCGGTTATGCTGTTTTCCCAACTGTTGAAGAAGCAGAGATTTTCAAAAATATAAACATTAATTATTTCTCTTGCGTACCACCATACAATCAGGAAGCTGCCCGAGAAGCGTTAGAAAATCCACTGTCGAAAACGGCTGTGCAAACGATGGTTGATACTTTTGAATTGCGTAGAAATCTAATCTGGGATCAAATCAAAAAAATTCCTGGTATAAACTGCTTAAAACCGGGTGGTGCATTTTATCTTTTTCCAAATATTTCTGAAATATGCGAAAATCTAGATTTGATAAATAAACATAAAAGCCTTTCTCCAAGAGAACAGGGATCTCCGGCCAAACTTTTTCAAATGTTTTCACTTTACGAACATCAAGTAGCCGTATTGGGTAGAGATTCTTTTGGAAAAATAGGAGCAGACGGTAAACACTTCATCCGTATTTCAATAGCGGCTGAACAATCTGTTCTAGAAGAGGGTATCCGACGAATAAAATCAGCAGTGAAAGATGTTTCCGGACTTGATAGATTTTTGAAAAAGCGTCCTGACATGATTTTTTTTTAAATTTGCATAATTTTAATATTTTTAAAAGACTCCTTTGAATTTAAGGACTTTCGATTAACATAATTAAACTTACTCAGAATTAACACAATCTTCATTTTAAACTTTTCAACATAAACTTTCAAACAGGCAAATAAGGATAATTATGCAGGAAATAATTCATTACGATATAGTGGTAATCGGCTCTGGTCCTGCAGGAGAAAAAGCCGCAATGCAGGCTAGCAAACTCAAAAAAAGAGTGGCCCTGATTGAAAAGCTTCCCCGGTTAGGTGGGGCCTCACTCCACACCGGAACAGTCCCCTCAAAATCACTCCGTGAAACGGTGCATCACCTCGCATTACTGCGCCAACAGACTCATGGCATTGATATTAAATTTAAGGAAAATCTAACAACTAAGGAGTTAATGCATCGTAAGGAAATGGTGATACAGGACCAAGAAAGTTCACTGCGACGTAATTTTGAAAAAAACCACATCACTGTTATAGAAGGGACAATTCGATTTCTTTCATCCACAAGGCTTGAAATTCATCCATCAAATGAAGATGACAAATATGAAATCACATCAGACTACACAATTATTGCTACGGGCTCTTCCCCACGAAGGCCTAAATGGGCACCTTTTGATAATGAATGTGTTTTTGATTCAGACACGATCCTTGAAATTAAACATCTTCCAAAAAAAGTAACCATAATTGGTGCAGGCGTAATCGGCTGTGAATATGCCTCTATTTTTTCAAAAATGGGTATCCGAGTGAACCTTATAGCACGTAACCGAAATATCCTTCCCTTTGTAGATAATCAGATTGTTCAAAATTTGATGTACCAGATGCGTAATCAGCGAGTTACTCTGCGTCTGGGAGAAAATGTCGAGGATATTCAAAAAATAAATTCTGAAGAGGTACATGTAATCTTAGAAAGCAGAAAAATTCTTCCGTGCTCCACGGTAATGGTTGCTGCGGGAAGATTTGCAAATTCTGGAGGAATGAACCTAGAAAAAGTTGGTATTGAGCTTGGAAGCAATGGTCTGATAAAAACTAATGCTAGTTTCCAGACAGCCCAATCAAATATATATGCAGTCGGAGATGTGGTTGGATTCCCAGGACTTGCTTCAACCTCAATAACACAGGCACGTTTTGCCGTGCTGCATGCTTTTGGTCAGCTTAAGTCGGAGGAAATGCCTCAAGAACTGCCTTTAGGAATTTGGACAATTCCAGCAGTTTCAATGGTGGGTAAGACTGAAGAAGAATTAACTGATGCTCGCATACCCTACGAAATTGGAATTGCACATTTTAAAGAGCTTTCACGAGCTCACATAATGGCTGAAGAGGAGGGAATTCTTAAAATTCTATTTGATCCAGAGACACGAAAAATTTTGGGAATACATATAATCGGCCCTCATGCTGCAGAAATGATTCATCTTGGTCATTCTGTAATGTACTTCGGTGGAACCATCAATTACTTCATGAATACGGTCTTTAATTCTCCCACTCTTGATGAAGCCTATCGTGTTGCCGCATTTAACGGAATGAACCGTCTTGATCACGAATCACTTTAAACATGTATAAAATATTTTGTGCTTATTACAAATTTATTTACGCATAAAAATTTTATTTTATAATAGGCAAATTTGAAATATTAAGCCGTTAAAATATCTAGATAGGCGAATAAAGCTACAGAGCCTCCCGTGTGAAGAAAAACAATGTTATCACCTTTAATGAAATGTTTCTTTCTTATAAGATCTATCAATCCAGCCATTCCTTTTCCTGAATAGACGGGATCCAGTAAGATACCTTCTTCACAAGCCATTAATTGCACTGCTTCAATCATTTCTTCGGTGGGTTTGCCATATCCTGTACCTACATAATCTACATTTGCAACAATAATGTCTCAATTAACACTTCCTGATATTTCAAGGAATTCATTTGTTCTTTGGACAAAGGCAAAAACCTTTTCCTCTTGAGCTTTTTTTCCAACACCGACACAAATACCCAAGACTGGGATTCCACTTCTTGTTCCTTCCAACCCAGAGAGAAGCCCGGCCTGGGTGCCTGCGCTTCCAGTTGAAGTGACCAGGTGATCTACCTTCAAACCACTATCGTTGATCTGACCTACCAATTCCATAGCGCAATTTACATACCCAAGTACACCTGTGGGGTTTGATCCTCCTCTAGGAATAATATAAGGTGTACCACCTTTTTTCTTTATTTCTTCAGCACTTTCTAAAAGTGCTGCATCCATTTTAGATCCAGCTTGAACAGTCTTAATTGATGCTCCAAAGAGTCTATTGAGCAAAACATTGCCATTTTCGAGATATTCTGGATCTTCACTTTTTGTCCTCAGGCTGCAGTTTGTCGAACGTGATTTGATTGAGTTGCACCCTGTGTTATTATCGTATCAGCATTTTTTTGAAAAGCTTCTCCCATGAGAAATTCAAGTTTGCGTGTTTTGTTTCCTCTAGTTGCAAGAACATTACAATCATCTCGTTTAATAAAGATCTGAGAACCTCCAAGCAGTTTACTAAGATTTTATAGCGGTTCAAGAGGAGTAGGAAGATGGGCAAATTTAAGACGGGGAAATCGTGAAATGTTCATAGATTTTTTAGAATATTTTGATTAAAAGATTGAATGTCCCTATAACTTTTATTAATTCAGCAAACTTATAGCTTGCTTGTGTAATTCTTCTGACGCAGCGGCCAAAACACATCCGTCCCAGTTTCCATCGAAAGAAGTACTTCCATTCCAATCACTGATAATTCCTCCCGCAGATTCCACCACCGGTATAAGAGCCATTAAATCATATATTTTCATATTGGCTTCAATTACCAAATCAATAAATCCTGATGCTAGGAGTCCGTAGTTATAACAATCCCCCCCAAATCGGGGCAACTTTACCTTTGAGGAAACACGATCAAATAATCGTTTTTGCAAAATGTTAAACATTTTCGGGTCAGTACTATATAGAATTGCCTGGCTAATTTTTTCCTTTCCAGAAACTTTGCAGACTTTTTTTTTCTTATCAACATCAGATGAATAGAAAAAACAATCTTCACCACTTTCAGAAAACCACCGTTCATGCAAGATAGGAATATCTATTATACCGAGCTGTGGGACATTATTTTCAAGCAGAGAAATCAAAGTGCCAAAGATGGGCATACCAGACACAAAACTTCTTGTTCCGTCTATGGGATCTATCACCCATTTCCATCTACTGCCAGTATTTTTAAAACC
>PAZT01000035.1 GCA_002716165.1 Deltaproteobacteria bacterium
AGTTTGATCGTATCGCTCAACCCATGCAGCGGTATACACATAATATTGATGTCCCCTGTATTGATCTCGAGCGTTCCAATCCACAGACGAATGAGTCTTAGCGTGATGGCTCAAAAATGTAGCGTGGTGTCTTAGCATCCAATAATGCTTTTCGGAAATATAGTTGGCCAGCAAGGTCGCTGAAAACTCTCCGTGGTTGTCCGGACAAACATTAAAGCCCAGATCGTGAAATAGCGCCACTACTATAGACTCGTCGTCTCCTCCGTCCCTGTAAACCATAGTAGCGCTTTGCAGACAATGGCGATAGTTGTTTACCCTAAATCCGTAGCTAGGATCATCCTTTTGAACCTCAAGCATGGCTAAAGCCTGTTTAGCCTGTTGTTCCTGGTTGTATTTTTTACGGTACTGTGACAATTTTTCCCAGTCACTCTGACTGAGATCATCCATCTTTTGTTGTGATTCTTCCAATATTTCTGGCTCCTCATGAATCAACAATGACTTTTTATTGAGCAGTCCGTCATTGGGTACGTCTTCGGAAATGCGATGTCCTTCTGCGATCGGTAATGGAGAATCCTTAGGAATTTGCATGGTTTTACATTCAATTTCGTATTTAATTTTCTAAGCTGCTGCAATAAAGTCTATTTCGACTAGTGCACCAATCGCAAGCCCAGTAACCCCTATACATGTTCTACCAGGCAACTTATCTGACTTAAAATAGCTGGAATAAACTTTATTCATTCTGTCGAAGTCTTGAAAATTTACCAAGTATACACGTGCAAATATTGCTTTTTCTAGTGAAGAACTGGCACAAGTTAAAACATCAATTAAATTATTTATTACCTGATGTATTTATTCTTCAATTCCTCCTGCTACAATTTTTGTATTATCATGCTTTAATGTAGGCATCTGACCAGTGATAAAAAGATATTTACCTGCTCTTACTGCGTGATTAAAAGGGGCAACGAGTTGTGGTCCTTTAGAAAAGAAAAGGTGTTCAATTTACATTTTTCCCTATTTTTTTAAAAAATATTTTCATCAGATACATTCCCAACATATTAATAAATAGAACAAAAGTTATATCAAAATTTGGTGGTTTTTAAAAGTATGTTATGAGATTGAAGTCCTAATATCCATTAGATCCACTTCTCTCATCGCTTTTCTACTTAACGAATGGTTGGAAACGCCTGACAAGCCTCTCTAACATAATCAGTTCCTGATTGTAATTGCTGATAACCAGGGCTGTATCAACCAGTTTTTCTGAAGAGTAGATGAAACCTGATTGGTCATGATATAGGTTGATTACGGTTTCGTTGATTTTGGGGGAATTTTTAATTTGAATGTAGGAAGTACAATAACTGATGCAAACGAATGTTTTATTTGAATCAGACTCAATGTAAACTACAGTACCCCTTTACCTATTAATGCTGGGAGGATCATAATGATTTGAAAGTCTGCAATTCGGCCCTATTATAATCGTTTTCGTATAGAGATGAATCAACATTCATTTTTTCATCATTATTTGATAATTAACATTTAGGAATTCAATTTGAGAATAGTAAGTCAATCAATACGAAACTTAAATTGATTTACTTTGCAAAAAATCTTAATACTTTTATTGACTACTTAATTTATTCTTGACATTATTTAGAAAGACAATTAGCTTATCCGAGTTAATCTTTAATTCTTTTGAAGCATTGGAATTAATATTTTTTTAATCTTTCATAGGATTTTATATGAAAAAAACAGCAATAATGTTAGCAATTTGGTTTATATTTTCAGCCTTTGGATACGTTTCTGCTATGGACTGGAAAGCTCACTCTGGAAAAACAATAACTTTTCTCATGAGTGAACATCCTGTTTTGAAAGGAATTAGGGAAGTCCTTCCTCAGTTTGAAAGTGACACTGGTATAAAAGTGAGGGTGAACGCATTAGCAGAAGATGTTTATTTTGATAAAATGGAAGTAGCCTTGAGAGCCGGAAAAGGTGTGGCTGATGTACATTTTTGTCCTATGGATTCCACTGCATTTAACCAGTATCTAGCTAATTTACTTGAACCCTTGGATGGTTACATTAATAATTCAAATAAGACAGCGTCTAATTACGATCTAGGAGATTTCCCAGACGGTTTTCTTCAATCGACAAGATTCCCAGGCGGGCCAGGGTCAAACCATTACTGCATTCCAGCATCGTTTGAGTCCTACATTTTATTTTATAACAAGAATCATATTAACAAATACCTTGGTGGGAAAGTTCCAGAGACTTTTGATGACCTGATTTTAGCTGCCAAAAAAGTAAAAAAATCATCGAATGGTGATGTGATGGGAATGGTCGTTCGCGGTAAAAGAACTGATACTGCCATTGATACCATAACAGGAGTAGTATATAACGCATGGGGTGAACGCAATGTCAGCTATCCTCAAAATATTTGGTTTGAAGGCAATTGGAATCGTCCCCAAATGGATCACCCAGCAATACAAAGGGGTTTAAGTCAGTATGCAGGTTTAATGAGTGCTGGACCTGATGATGTAAAAGCATATGACTGGGATGAAGCGGGCACTGCTTTTCAGAGAGGACTCGCCGCATTTTTTGTTGATGCATCATTATTTGGCCCATGGTTTGAAGAAAAAGATTCGCCATCAAGTGGCAATACTGGTTATGCGGTTCTCCCTCCTCAAGTTAAAGGTGGCAAGTCATACACAGCACACTGGCAATGGGGTCTGGGAATGCCTGCAAATGCAAAGGAAAAAGATGCCGCATGGTACTTCATTCAATATATGACAAATAAACAGAATGAGCCTAAAATAGGGTCATTTCATGGTGGTGCAGCTAGAATGTCAACATGGAGTAACTCGTCATACACCAAAACCCTCAATCCAGACTATGTAAAATCTACTCTTGAATCCATGAAAACTACTAGAAGCTCTGTTGTTATGAAAAAAGGTTGGAGTCAGTATGCATTGGAAATAGTTGATACAATTCATCGAATTCATGGTGGAATGAGCGCAGAGAAATCCGGAGAAAAAGCGAATAAAACCTTTGAAAAATATAATTCACAATAAATTTAATCTTATATAGTTTTAGGGGAGGGGCTTGTCCCCTCCTTTTTTTATGAAAAATAATATTGGTTATTATTTTTTAATTCCTTCCATTTTATTACTCGCCTTTACATCTATATACCCACTATTTTTTTCGTTAGTAAATAGTTTTTATAATTGGAATTGGGGAGAACAAAGAGATTTTGTAGGTTTTGAAAACTATGTCTTTCTTTTGACAAATGAGGAGTTTTGGATCGTAATCAGAAATACTTTCCTGTTTGCATCACTTGCCTGTATTTTCGAAGTCTCATTAGGAATCATTTTAGCCTTATACATTGACAGAATAAAAGTTGGGTCAACCTTAATTAGAACAATACTTCTAATCCCACTAATGGTATCAGGAATAATAGTCTCGATGATGTCTAAAGTTATTTTCAACAATTTATTTGGTGTAATACCATTTTATATGAAAAAAATTGGACTAAAATCAAGTTTTTTTGGTTCACCCGATGCCGCTATGCCAACTTTAATAGGAGTTGATGTATGGTGGCAGACTGCTTTTGTATTTATTATCATTCTTGCTGGTTTACAAAGCATACCACAAGAACCCATTGAATCTGCAAGAATTGAAGGTGCAACTGAATGGCAAATTACAAGGTTTATAAGATTACCTATGATTCGATCTCTTGTTTTATTAGTAATAATCTTTAGGTCAATTGATACTTTAAAAATATTTGATTTGGTTTGGGGAATTACTGGAGGAGGCCCAGGGATTTCGACTGAAGTAGTCCAAACATATTCTTATCGATTAGCATTTGGGTTTTTACAAATGAGTAAATCTATGACTGTGATGATCTTGTTTTCAAGTGTTGTTATTTGTCTTACATTTATTTATTCAGTAATTGAAAAAAGGAATAATGATTAAATATCATTCTTTAAAACATTATATCCCAGCTTATTTTGTAAGCTTTTTAGCTATTATAATCACTGCTTTACCAATAATATGGATTTTTTTAATTTCAATTAAATCAAAAAATGACAGTTTTACAAGACCTCCAAAATTTTTCTTTGAACCTATAATTGATAACTATATAAAAACAATAAATAACGAATTTTTTAGAGAAACATTTTTTAATTCTTTGTTAATTACATTCTTTGGAATAATACTGTCGATAGTAATCGCAATTTTTGCAGCATATGCATTAAAAAGGTATAATATAAGATTCAAAAAAACTTTTATGCTGTGGTTATTGGTAGCTTACATGTTGCCCGAATTTTTATTTGTACTACCAATGTATTCAATTTACCAGACTATGGGATTGTACGATACGCATTTTGGGCTAGCACTAATGTATCAAGTACATGTACTGCCATTTTCAATTTGGATGTTAAGAAGTTTCCTTGAAGAGATTCCAAAAGAAATAGATGATGCAGCGCTTATTGATGGATGTTCACCTTTTCAGACCATATACAAAATTTATTTCCCACTAATTCTTCCAGGTATAGTAGCCACTGCTATACTTAATGGGATATGGATGTGGAATGAATTAGCTATTGCTATAGGGTTAACATTCAGTGAAGCTCATCCAATTACATTAGGAGTTGCACAATTTAGGGGATACGCTTCAAAAGACTGGGGCGGAATGACTGCAAGCTCAATATTAGCATTAATTCCTATGATATTTTTTGTTGTCATAGCACAGAAACATATTGTCAAAGGTTTAACATTAGGTTCTTTGAAAGGCTAAACCAAAATCCAAATATTTTAAATTACTTAAAAAGAGAAGCTTCATTATATATTATCTATCTAAATATATTAATTTTAATTAAGTAATATTAAAACATTTGAATTAACATGAAGAATACTAATTAGCTTTTTAATAATTTTTTTAAAAAACTATTGGGTCAAGAATCCAAATATAAATTTAATCAGTATTTCTATTAACAACTTTACAACCAGCAATGGAGCTCAAGGAATACATTATTAGACAAGCAAAAATCTCTGACATGGATGATCTTTATGATATCTGTATTCGTACAGGTGACAGTGGGGAGGACGCCCGACATTTGTATAATAATCATCAGGCTTTAGGAATTTACTATGTAGGACCATACGTTGCTTTTGAGCAGGAATTGGCATATGTTCTGGAAGATAAACATGGAATATGTGGTTATGTTCTTGGTGCAAAAGATACAAAAAAGTTTTTTAAAAAAATGACTGAAGAATGGTTGCCCAAATATCAAAAACGTTTTCCAATGCCTGAAGGTGATCCCACAAGTTGGAATCAGGATCAAAAAATTATTGAGTTAATACACAATCCGAGGATTTCAATTCCTAATAGCTTGCAGAATTTTCCTGCACATCTGCATATTGATCTACTTCCTCGAGCAAGAAAAAAAGGAAACGGAAGGCGAATGATGGAAACACTTCAAAGTCAATTTAAAATATTAGGAATCAAAGGTGTTTTTCTGGATGTTGGGATCAATAATTTAAAAGCACAATCTTTTTACGAAAAAATTGGATATGAAAAACTTCAAGTGACACCATCTCAAGATGGTTTATTCATGACATACCAACTATAAATTTATTAATTAAAGTGAAAAATGACTCGATACGATGAGGCTTACTTCAAAAATATTGGTGACCTATTAAAGGAGATTTTGGAGCATGAGTCAGAAAAAATGGAAGAAACAGCAAATCTTTTCTATGAGATCATTCAACAGAATGGTAGAATCTTTGTTAGCGGTAGCGGTCACTCATCAATCGTTGCACAAGAAGCTTACTACCGTGCAGGTGGACTTGTTTCTATAAAACCTATCTGGCTAAAGTCACTTTTGATAACTGAAAATGCAGAAATGTCTACTCATTTGGAAAGAATTTCTGGTATTGCGGAAGCTACATTAAATGACTACCAACCTAATCATAAAGACTGTTTGGTAGTCGTATCAAACTCTGGAAGAAATGCTTATGGAATAGAATTAGCTGTTACAGCAAAAGCAATGGGTTGTAAAACGGTGGCATTAACTTCGATTCAACACAGTTCTTACGTAGAATCTCGTCATTCCAGTGGTAAAAGATTATTTGAACTCTGTGATATAGTTATTGATTCTCATGTTCCATTAGGAGATGCCTCAATGAATCATCCAGACTTTGATTTAAAATTTGGACCAGTATCTACTATATCAACAGTAGCGATATTCAATGCTGTTATGTGCAGAACTATTGAAATACTTATAGATAATAAGAAACATCCAGACGTCTTGAAAAGTGCAAATTTATAGAAATTTAAATTTGCTTATCGCAAAATAAAACAACGTTATTCAATTAAATTTTTTGAATGGAAGAGTTGAATATTAATAACGATATGCACGTTTTAATGATGTTTAGTATAAATTTTTTAAAGTTAAAAATAATCTGACGTAATAGTTAAAATAGGGAAAAGTCTAAATGATATAATAAAAATGAATAATAAATCATTAAGTGAAATTCAAAAAAAGGCAGAGAATTTCATAACAGGAGGAATGTCTTCTAGTTTCAGGGCTAATTTCTACAATGGACTCCCTATGTATGCAAAAAAAGCTAAGGGGGCAAGATTTACTGATTGTACAGGTAAAGAGTTTATTGATTTTTTTATGTGCAATGGCTCAGTAATTCTTGGACATAACAGAGATGAAATTAAATCTGCCCTTCATGATGTAATTGAAAAAGGATTTTATGCCGGCTTCGATGACTGGACTACTATTAGTCTTGCACAAAAAATCTGTGAATCTGTCCCAGCTGCAGAACAGATTCGTTTTGTTAATTCCGGTACTGAGGGAACGCTATTGGCATTAAGGCTAGCCCGAGGCCATACAGATAGAGACATAGTCATTAGAATAGATGGTCATTATCATGGTTGTCAGGACTATCTCTTTGCTAATAATCTTGTTTCAAAAATAGATCAAAATAACGATGGTTCTAAACGATCCAAAACGATTGGTAGGACATCTGGTGTCCCAGAAGCTATAGATTCACTAGTGGTGACAATTCCATGGAATAATTTCGAGATTCTAGAAAAAGTCTTACTTGAAGAAGAAGGTAAAGTAGCTGGAATAATTATGAATGTGATTGACTATAATAATGGTGTTTTCCTTACTACGTCTGAATACCTTAACTTTACAAAGGAACAGGCAAAAAAATATGGAATTGTTTTGATCTTTGATGAGGTACTTTCTGGATTTAAAACAGGAATTTCATGCGGTCAAGGGCATTATGGAGTTATACCAGATTTGTGTATAATTGGTAAGGCACTAAGCAACAATGTACCACTAGGAGTTGTTGCAGGGAAAAAAGAAGTTATGAAAAATATTATGGATCCTATTGATCCTGTCGTAGCTGGCGGCACTTTCTCTGGGAACCAATTTGGCGTTGCGGCTGGCAATGCGAGTTTGAAAATTTTAAAGCAAAAAGATTTTTATAAAAATTTTCTTACTAGGGCGGATGAATTTTACGAAAACATAAAATCAATTTTTGATCATAGAGGTTTACCTGCAGTTGTTCAGCATCTGGGGGCAGGATTTCATATTTTTCTTGGTACTGATGAGCCAATAAAAAAATATGTTGACCTAAATAGAGTTGACCGTGAGTTGACAAAAAATTTTTTTAATATTTGCATTGAAAATGGACTCTATTTTCATACAGATTTTACTATATCTGAAGCTCACGATGAAATAACCTTGAACGAGGCTTTAGAAAAAATTGAAACAGCAGTCAAAAAAATAAAATATTAGGATAAATTTTTTTGAATAAATAAAATAATAATTTAATAACAATATAACAATATATAATAATGGAATTTAATACGGTTGTTGGGAGAAATTTATTAGAAGAAATTAATGATGTGGCGCATGAACCATTTTTAGTAATAACAATGGATGACTTGTGGCCTATTTATAAAAAATATTTTGAACCATCAACTAAAGTTATTTTTGTTGAGAGTACGGATAAAAATATACTTGATGATTTAATACTCAAATTAAATCATTTTAGTTCTATAATTGGTATTGGTGGAGGACAAGCAATTGATGTAACTAAGTATTTATCTTGGAAAATGAATAAGCCTTTTTTTCAGTTCCCAACTTCGTTGAGTGTAGATGCTGCTTTTGGTCATAGATCCGCTGTACGGATTGAAAATGTTGTAAGGTATGTTGGATGGTCTATACCAGAATGCGTATTTATTGATTTAGATATAATTAAGTCTGCTCCAAAAAAAATAAATACTGCTGGAATTGGTGACATTTTGTGTTTTATTACCGGAGTTATGGATTGGCAATATGCAAGAGACAAAGGGAAACTAGAGAAACAGTGGGAATATGATGAGAGATTGGCAAACATTTCTCTAAGTAAAGCACAAGCAGTGATAGATGAATATCAGGAAATAAAAGAAATGACTGATAAGGGTATCAAAATAATGATTGATGCACTAAAATGGGGAGGCAGTTCATACTGCAGTAGTGGATGGAATCCAAGGCACATTGAAGGAGTTGAGCACTTAATATTCTATTCTTTGGAATACCATACAAAAAAAAAATTTTTGCATGGACAGGCAGTATGTTTGGGAATTATAATTGGTAGTATGATGCACAATCAGCGAAGTGAAGAACTAAAAGATATTATAAATAAAATTGGTGTTGATGTAAAACCTGAATCTATGAACACTAACTGGCATGAAGTAAAAAATTGTCTAGTTAATCTAAAGAATTTTGTTGAAACTTCTAAATTAATGTGGGGTATAAGTAATGATTATGTTTTTAATGATCATTTTTTTAATGATATGATCCAAAAAATTGAAGATTAATAAAAAGCTACGAATTCTTATTAACTAGCAAAAAATATTTTCAGCTATATCCAGTAAATGAAGAGACTTTAGTTTGTATGCATAGTTAGTTTAGTTTTAAATACAATCTTTTTATCGTAAAAATATTTTTAAAAAATTTTTATAAATTTACTGAAGACTAATAATTGAAACCATATTCGTCTATCCAAGTGTTCCTATTCCGTAGCTACCATTCAGTGTATTTCCTGTTTTAAATCTAGTCATCAAGTACATTTTAATAGGTATTCTAGGTTCAATCCCAAGTACCAGTTGTGCTAATGATTCACCTATGGGGGGAGCCATTTTAAAAACATGGCCGCTGAAACCAAAAGCAGCGAAGATCCCTTCATATCCAGGAACTGAACCAACAATTGGATTCCAGTCCGGTGGGATATCATATGGGCCTTTCCAACTACTTACTAACTGAGCGTCTCCAAATGAGGGAATCCGGTTAGACATTTTCTTGCCTATACTTTCAATATGTTCAATTTCAACATTATCCGTCAAAAAATCCATATTTTCTATCTCATCACCAAAATCCCCAGTTCCTACCAGTATAACTCCACCAGAATCAGGACGGAAATATATATTTTCAGGTGAAATGAGATCCTTAACAATAAGTAAGTCTTTTTCATGTGGAACTGCTTGGCCTCAGTTGGAGTAAGAATTTCAGTGTCTTTTCCATATTTGTTTTGCATTTCAAAAACAGCTTCCATTTTTGAGAGAATTTCTTCAGAACCAAGGATAATGTACCCTGTACGCAGAAAATTAGGATTGCCACCAACTATTTGGTCAAAATCCTCAAATATTTTCGTACTTTCAACTGCATGATGCATGTTTGCTTCTATTGTATAATGACTAAGGGTGATCGCGCAGGATTTAGATGTCCCACCAGAACAAATATCTCCTTTATCTAGCAATACAATTTTTTTAGCACCTTGATTAACTAGATTATATTCAGTGCTGCATCCAAAAACTCCACCACCAATAATTACAATATCCACATTTTATTTTTGATCCATAATAATTTTTATTAATTTTTTTCATTGCAATATTAATATTGATAAAACAACTCAAATCCTATTAATTAAATTTATTAGAGGTAAAAATTTATGTATTTTGGCAGGTTACTTTGGACAAAATTGTCAAAAATAATTCTAAAATTTGTAGTTCAGAAGTTCACTTTTTTTAGCGTATTGCAAAGCTTTAATGAACCTGTCTAGATTAATTATAGAGTAAGATAAGGATTAACATTCTTTTCATTATAAACATGCCATAAAATTCCTAAAACTTGTTTTGGATGTTCCTTATCATCAAGACTGCCTTTCCAAGTCATATTACTTTTTGAGTGTTTTTTTTTAAAAAGAATGTGATGGTGAAGATTCCCACCCATTAAAAACCATTCTTCCCATGGTACCGAGTCTTTCTTTGATAAATCTGGAACAGCATTTATCACAGGTCCTACTTGAGAATTTTGTATAACGATCCAGTCATGATTTGAATATAATTTTGAAATTGCAGGACTAGTGAAAATTTCAGAATTAATTCCTAAAACTTTTGCAGTATCCAGTACTTTTGAATTTTTGATCTTTTCCAAAAATTTATCCAAATCTGACATAACCGACACTTATTTATTGTAGTTTTATTTGTTTGCGAAATGACTGTAAATACTTAGTACTATTAAATATTGTAAGTAAATCTAACTACCTAAATACCTCGTTAAAATTTTTATAACAAAGATAGTGTAGTATTAATATTTTACAAAAATTTTTATACTTTATAATTGCTAACCAATGTGACTGCAAATAGAATCTTATATCTACACCTAAATTTTATCTAATTTGTGAATCTGTTTTTGTAGAGTGTTTTATGAATTTGAAATATTGTTAAGTTTAATCTAAGTAATTAATGGGTATGGTTTTATGGTTTTTCATTCTGTTCTATTCCATTGTCCCACTTCCTTATAATATTTCCGTTTTTGTCAGCTATTGTAAGGTTCCATGGTTTGCCTTCTTTCCATTCTCCTTCAAACCTATTTCCATCAATGAGAGTGTATGTCCCTTGACCGTTGTATTTACCATCCTTCCATTCTCCTTGATACTTACTTCCCTCCTGAAAAGTGTAGGTTCCTCTACCATTTCTTTTACCATTCTTCCATTCACCTATATACATGTTACCATTAGGATAATATATAACACCAAGGCCATTTGGTTCACCATTCTCTACTTGACCATTATAGTTTGGGTGTGTGTCTTTATCACCAAAACCCATCCAAACTTCACCATCAGCAGTTTTCCATTTGTATAGTATTTCACCTTTATGACTATCTCCAAACAGTGGAGATGAAGTTAAAAATACCAAGAAGATGACGAGAAATTGTTTCAATTGATTTCCATATGATGATTTAGGATAACCTTACTTATAACAGAACATAATCTGTTTTTCAAGGAAGGGCTTATGCACACTAATTTTGTATATGATTATATATATATTTAATCAAAAATTTGTTACAATAAAACTTTAAAGGTAGCCGTCTTTAATTCATTGGTAAATATTACTCACATCAGTTAGCAAAACTCATAACCTACTGACTAAAAGTCAAATATACTCTCCTTTCAATTCCAATTATGCTAAGGACTGCAGAACACTAAACCGAATTTTTGAGCAAATTTTCATAAATACTATTGTAAATTGAATCTACATTCTCTACTTTTTCTCCAATTTAAAGGCGTTAACATAAAGCTTTACTTTCTCAAATTATTGTCACTCTTTCAGATAACTTACTAACAACTAAAAGAATAATTTATTTTTCATTTGCCATAAGAACGTTGTTACCGAGAACAAGAGAAGTTACTTCTTTGTTTGAATTTCTCTGGAAAGTTACAAAAAATTCCTTCCCATAAAAACCATGATTATTGGGGTCTTCAAAAGAATCATCTAATTCTAATTTTTTTAGGATTATTGGGGATCGCATTGGAAAGGATTGACTCAAGTCAAATAGTGCTAATTTATCCTCTACAAAAGATGCATAAAAATGGAAATGGTGGTGATCCGTGTAAACGTTTTCGTATTCTTTTAATGAATCTTGAATCATGTAATCTGGATTCATAAGTGACTCTCCGATAATTTCATATAAATTTTTTGAAATACTTGAATTATGATTCCAGTATATTGGAGCATCACTGCTGTTAGCCAAAACGATTATTCCAATTTGGTTTTCATTATCCATTATCAATTCTGAGCAAAAACCATTTAATCCACCACTATGTTTTATAAACTGTTTATCCCGAAAATAGCCCAAACCAACCCCACCCAATTCAAAAGCATTTGCAAAGAAAGCTAATCCAGAATTAATGAAAGGTGGCATCTCAATTGGTATTGGAACCCATTTTACGGTTTGCATTTCATTGAGAGTATTACGATTAATTATATTATCTAAGTCCCCGTAAAGGGTTGAAAAATGCCATGATATAAATCGACTAATATCAAGAACATTTGAATTCAATCCTGAAGAAGGCAACCCGAGCAATCTCCCCATATTAGTATATCCTTTACTTTTCCTTAAACCTGAAATTTTTCGAGAGTATCCCATTGTCTCGTATAATCCTTTATTTCCCTCAAATGAAGATGATGTCATTCCTGCTGGATTAAGGATTATATCAGTAATATATTTTGAATATTTTTTTAATGATAAACGTTCTATTAAAATTCCACCAAGATTCATTCCTAGATTAGAGTATTTATGAAGCCGGTTTGGTTGAAAAAGAAGTTTTTGATTTTTGATATCCTCTAATAATCTGCTTGAAATATTTTGCACATTAATTCTTGGTTTAATAAGTATTTTATTGTTAAGAGGTAGCCCTGTGGTATGAAGCAATATAGACCTTAGAGTTAAAGAATTAATATCAAATTTCTTAGATTTTAAATTTTTGAGTTCAGGAATATATTTTACTACCGAATCTTCTAAATTTATCTTATTTCCTTCAACTAATTTCATAAGACCAATACTAGTGAAAACTTTCGTTATAGAGGCAATTGGTTGGGATGTATTTTTTGTCATAGGGATTTGATTAGCTAAATCTGAGTAACCAAATCCTTTTGAGTAGACTAAATCCTTTCCATGAACTATAGACACTGAAACACCTGGTAAGGAACGGTCCTCCATTAAAGTTTCCATCCAATTTTCAAAAAGTTGTATTCTAGATTGAGTTTTAATTGAATATTCTTTAGACCATACTTGTTCAAAAGTAAATAAACAGGCTAATACTAAAATATAAGTTTTAAAGAAATATAATATTTTCATAATTTTTTTATATAAATAAAATAATTAATATACTTTTAATAATTTTTCTAAACTGAACTAAAAGAATATTATTTTTACAGTTATGTTTCGCGACACAAAAATATAATTATTTTTAAGAATGAAGAAATAAAATATAATCACATTCTCTACTCTCTTTATTCAAGTAAATGATTTGTTTCTTATGACTACTGAAACAGTTTATTATAAAGCATAAACTGCCTTATTGTAAAAGGATAGGCGAGTAATTTTTTGAATGATTCAAAATTATGATTATATATATATATATTCAAAAATGATATCTTGACTAATTTTTAATTATATTTTTTTTTAAAGTTTCTAACTACAAGTCAAAGCCAAACAAAAAAAATAATATTTCTTGCTAAATTAAACAAATAATGATAAATTTCAGCTTCGTCTAAGCTATAAATAAAAAGCATAAATAGTAGCTAAAAAATATTGAAAATACTTAAAATTTAAGTAAATTTTAAAATACTATCCTGTGAAGTTTGACAGAAAAAATCATTGGGCTAAAGTCTACAATGAGAAATCTCCTAAAAGTGTAAGCTGGTACCAAGATCAACCAAATCTATCACTAGAACTTATACTTAGTACTAAAGTTGCTAGTGATGAAGCAATCATTGATGTCGGTGGAGGAGCTTCGATTTTAGTAGATAACTTAATAAAAGGATATTTCACTAATCTAGCAGTTTTAGACATATCAAAGAAAGCATTATCTATCACCAAAAAGAGGCTTGGAGATTCAGCTAAAAATATTGATTGGTTTGAATCTGATATTACTAAATTTGATTCACCGAAACAGTATGCACTTTGGCACGACAGGGCACTCTTTCATTTTCTAACAGATACATTTGATAGGAAAAATTACATTAAAGTTTTAAATAATGCTCTGAAAACAGAAGGCCACCTCATTATTGCGACATTTGATATGGGAGGACCCGAAAGATGTAGTGGTCTGAAAATTGTTCACTATAACTCAGAAAAAATGATAGCTGAACTAGGTGATAATTTTAAGTTGATAAAGGAAAGGACTGAAAAACATATCACTCCAGCAAAACAAACACAGAATTTCAAATTTTTTCATTTTCTTAAAATTTAAAAGAACATAAATGCTTATAAATATGATACTTGTTGTTGGCGTAAATTAAGTAATACTATTTTTTTACTGCAACAGCTATTAAAACTAATGGTAACATGATATTTTTTAAAGTTGAGAAATTTAAACAAATCTTTTAGAAGCTTCAGCAGAAATACCGAGGAAAATTTTTTTAATTCAAAAGAAAATTTAATCATCATTGCTCTAGCTTTTAATTCTTAACATTAAATTTTATTTAAGAGACAAAATGGCACTAAGACTTGGCGATATTGCACCAGATTTCTTCGCAAAAACTACACATGGAAATATCAATTTTCATGACTGGCTTAAAGATTCATGGGGAATCCTCTTTTCCCACCCAAAGGATTACACTCCAGTTTGTACAACTGAACTGGGTTATATGTCAAAAATAAAACCAGAGTTTGATAAACGCAATGTTAAGATACTTGCCATAAGTGTTGATCCAATTGATTCTCATTGTGGATGGATAGGAGATATTAATGAGACACAAAACACGACTGTCAACTTCCCAATCATAGCAGATCCAAGCCGGGAAATTTCAAATCTTTACGATATGATTCATCCAAAAGCTGATGATACTCTTACAGTTAGATCAGTTTTTATTATTGGACCAGATAAGATAATCAAGTTATCAATTACATACCCAGCATCAACTGGACGTAATTTCGATGAGGTATTAAGAGTTGTAGACTCGCTCCAGCTTACCTCGAATTACCAAGTGGCAACTCCAGTAAATTGGAAAAACGGTGATGACTGTATCATAGTACCTTCTATTCCAGCAGATGACATTCCTCAAAAATTTCCTAAAGGTCATAAAGAAATTAAACCTTACCTCAGGTACACTCCTCAACCTGATATTTAAAAAACATTGCTGATTTAAATAGGACAGTATTGCTGAATAAAGGTATTATTATTCAAAAAAATTACCATGATCTGCATTGGAGGGAATAATAATTTAAAAATGGTATCAAACCAAAAAGATATATTTTACTTATTTGAAGAAAATAACCCCTTGATTGCAGCCCAAGCAAGGGGGAGAGCTTTGACTGGAGTGGTTTCTGTTGATTCAGCATTACTTTGGTGGTTGATTAATATTTCTTTCGAATCTTCTGTTAATGTTTGTTGATCCATTAAACCTGTAAAACTCGAAGCCCATTGGTCAAACATTTTGTTATTAACTGCAACAATCATCCTAGCACCAAACTGTGCAAGTCTTCCAGTTATAGAAAGAGACATACTGCTATGCATTTCAGTTCCTCCATCATCCAATGGTGACAATTTAATATTCATGGTCAAATTAGCTCCACCTTTGCCTGAAGTATCCAAACCTTTACCCTCCATGACCATCTCATAATCTGCCTCTTCAAGTTTGGTAAATTGAGCTTCACCATTAAACTTTGCTGTTACAGGACCAATTTTAATACTTATCTTTCCTTTAAAATTTTTTTCGTCTATTTGCTCTGTAAGTTCTGCACCAGGAACAGATTTAACCATGAATGAT
>PAZT01000036.1 GCA_002716165.1 Deltaproteobacteria bacterium
ATTTATTTTAAAAAAATACTTTAATTTAAGTATCTTAATAGGTATATATATTATTTTTACAATTATAATTTTTAACTTATAGATATATATATGTAATTTTATTATATAAGTACTTAATAAAAATATAATTAATATTATTATATATAATATTTTAAGAATTATGATTTTTTATTACTAAGAGCTTAATTAGCTTTTAATTCTGTTGAATGTGATTTTCTTACACATCAACACAATAACCCTCATCATATTATTGGGGGAGCCTGTAGTTATGTAAGGATGTATAATTACTAAGGCAAATAAAGACTTTCACATGCAGTGAGAGTCAATTAACACGCAAAACCAAGGAGGACAATATGTCTTTGCGAATAAACCATAATATGAGCGCATTAAACGCTCACAGGAACGTTGTCGGTAATGCCAACGCTCAACAAAAAACCATGGAGAAACTCTCTTCGGGTATTAAAATAAACCGTGCTGCAGATGGTCCCGCTGCACTTCAAATATCAGAAGGGCTACGGGCACAGACCTCTGGTTTGAGTCAGGCCATTGATAATTCTGAAATGGCTGTATCTCTAATGCAAACGGCAGAAGGTGCGCTTGACGAAGTAAGTCGAGCGCTAATTCAGGCTCGTCAAGTAGCTGTTCATGCTGGGAATGAGGGTAGTAATGATCAAAATATGCTCAAAGCTGACCAGCAGGAAATTGATAATATACTTGAGCAAATCAATCGTATAGCTACAAGTACGCAGTATGGCCACAATTTTCTACTCGATGGAAGTCGCGCCGGAAATGGAGTAACTACTGGAGATCATCTTGAGTTCGTTGTTGCCGATGAAAAGGCACACAGTTCAGGTCCCGGAGGATACGAAGTTACAATTGAAAATGCAGCAACTCGTGCTACCCATAGTGGTTCAATTGCTCTAACTCAGCAAATAATTGATGCTGGAGAACAGATTACTGTTTCAGAAGGAGGAAGAGTCGTTAACTTTTTAACTGACGAAGGTAAAACAGTTGAACAAACTCTAAATGATCTTGAAACTGCTATAAATGATGCAGGATTAAAGATCGATTTAATTAGGCCTTATCCACCTACAACTGATGGTAATGCACCTCAAAACATTACTTTCAGACACAAGGAATTCGGTAGTGAGCATACTTTTCAAGTAGCAAGTAATACTGCCGGGCTAGTCTCTTCAGTAGCAAACAAAAGTGTAGTAGTTGACAATGGTACTGATGTGGCTGGAAAAATCAATGGTGAAGAAACAGTAGGAAGAGGTCAAATTCTTACTGGCGGACCTGGTGCTGATACTGTAGAAGGTATTCAAATTCGCTATACTGGTGAAACTGAACCTATTGGAGGAAGTGCTGGCACTGTTACTTTCTCGCAAAACTCTTTGACATTTCAGGTAGGTGCAAACCCTCATCAGCACTCCGAAATATCACTGAAAAGCATGAAAACAAATGATTTGGGCAGAGGTGAAAAGAATGAATCAAACTTCGAATCACTCTCTGAAATTCAAGTTTTAAATGCTGAACAGGCTCAGGATGCAATTCGAGTAATTGACCAAGCCATTGAGGAAGTTAGTGCTGATAGAGGCCGTATGGGAGCATTCCAGAAGAATAACCTGGAAAGTAACCTAAACTACTTGAGGATTGCTCATGAAAATGCAGTGAGTTCAGAATCTGTAATCCGTGATGCGGATATGGCAGAGGAAATGGCTACATTCACTAGAAACCAGATCATGATGGAAGCAAGCACTTCCATGATGGCACAGGCAAACCAGAATTCAATGACTGTGTTAAAGCTTGTCGGGTAGTTATTCACATTGAGTACTTGACTGCTTTAGGCAGTTTTGTTCTCTAATACCCACTCAATTTATTGCCCTTCATTGCGAAAGTAATGAAGGGTACCAGCTTCACTCCCTACTATCAAATCCAAATCACCATCTTTATCCATATCAGCAAACACAGGATTTCCTCCAACTGGAAATGTAAGTTCTTTAAAATACTCATCTGAGGGTATCCATGAGTTTGAGCTATCTTTTTTTGAATCTGCCTTATAACTGTAAATTTTCCCAGAATCAGACCCGATTATAAGCTCTGGCTGCTGATCATTATTGAGGTCTGCAAATACAGGTACAGATCCCAATCCTACATCTAAATTCAAATATTTTCTTCTTTCCAACATAAAACGAATTTCTTTTCCTATATCTTTACGAATATATTTGTAGAGTTGGCCGTTAAATTTCCCCATAAGAACATCCTTTTTCCCATCTTTATTTAAATCAATAACAGCTGGAACAGAGTTCCTACCACTTGTAACACCAATAAATACAGTTGGATTGAAGACAAAATCAGCAATTTCAGTTATACCTTTATTTTCCCAGTAATGAATGCTCCCACTCTGATTACCTACAAGCAAATCTAGGTCTTCATCTTCATCTAAATCATATAATACTGGTGCTGCATTACTACCACCCTTATAACCTAGGAAATAATTGCTTTCAAGAATCCATTGTACATTTCCAGAACTGTGATCACTTCGATAATATCTTAATTCACCTTCATGATTACCTACAATTAAATCAAGAAATCCATCTCCATCTATATCTATAAATGCCGGGAAAGCTCGACGACCAATATCTAGATTCCCATATTTTGACGTGACAAATTCGAAAATAGGTTCAATAGGTTCATTTTTTAATGAGTTTTTCTCTGTATCAGGGTTTTCAAGCTGATTTACAGAATCTGATAACACTACTTCCTGATCCTCATCCTCTAAAGTATTTTCTACAAGAATCTGCTTTGTTACTTCATCATCTTCCTTTTTTATGCTTTGTCCTCCATTTATCCAGTATCTTAAATTTCCTTCGATATCCCCAATCAGCATATCTGATTTGTTATCTTCATCTAAGTCAGAAAAGTGTGGAGTACTATATCCAGCAGATTTAATTTTTTGCCAATGTGTTGCTTCAAGATTCCAGCCTCTCAATGCAGGTAATCTTTTAGGTGGCAGATGACTAACTAGACTTAAAAAACCTTCTCGTCCACCAACAATCAGGTCTGGATATTCATCATTGTTCCAAGTCCATAATGCCGGTGAGGAATTACCCTTCATTTGGATTCCAGAAATACGTGTATTTCGAAGAACAAAATGTGGCTTACTTTTATCTCCTTGATTTTCATAATAAATTATCAATCCTTTACTATTGCCTATCAATAAATCCAGATCTTTATCACCATCCATATCACTCAGTAAAGGTTTGCTGAAACTACCAACATCAATTTGAGACACATTCAGATCATGTATAACCCATTCAGGAATTTTATCTGTTCCACGATTCAAGAGCCATTCTATCTTGCCATTCCTGTTCCCACTGATAATGTCTAAATCGCCATCATCGTCCAAATCAGACAAAACAGGTGCACTAAAATTTCTTTTATTCCTTTGCAAAGACTGGAATTTAATCTGGTACCAATCAGTACCTTTATCTGCACGATTTTCAAAAGCATATATTTCCCCAGATCGACTACCAAGCAAAATATCCTTGCGACCATCATTGTTCCAGTCTCCGCTATTAACAAATACATGACGATCTGAGCCAACAAGATTTTCTATCTTCAAATAGTTTCGTGACGAAAGCAAAAGTTGGTTTCTTGTAATAATTCCATGTTTTTTTAGTATTTCAATATTTCTATTTGGGGATTTTCCATCATCAGATCCTGATTGCTCTGGATCTTGTTCTATTTCAACATTTTCCTGAATAGTAGCATTCGATTCTTTTTTTCTTACTTTTAAATTATTATCAAGAGAATCTGCAAATTCATCTTCAATTGAGTCAATACTAAGGTCTTCACGAAATATATATTCATTAAAATCTTTCAATTTTTCAATTTTTTGTCCTTCTGGAACACTAAAAGCTTTTTTAAGTTCAATCAGGCATTCAGGAAATCCATTTAATTCTTTACATGCACTAGAAAGGATACTCTCTACTGAGCTTGATTTATCAAAATAATTGGGGTCAAAAGATTTTATTTTATTTAACATGCTTGTCAATATTTCATGATTTTCATATTTTATTATCCTTGAAGTTGCAGTACCTAAAAACAATTCTGGATAATTGTCATTATTTAAATCATAAAATGTAGGGGAAACAAAACCACCAACATCTATAAATTGAAAATGTTTTGACTTTATCTTCCAATTTGGGACAAAACGGTCTCCAATGTTAAGATAAAAGTCTATCTTTCCATCAGATTTTCCAGCAAACAAGTCCAAGTCCCCATCTTGATCCCAGTCTACCAATTCAGGGACAACATCTACATTTTGAAAAATATCTGCTATGAGTAAGGGTTGATATTTACAGCGAACATCAGGCGGATTTACTACGTCATATTCTTCACAAAATATTGCTTCTTCGGATATTCCTGAATTTAAAATTAAGTGAATTTTTCCTGATCTAGTTCCAACAATCATATCAAAAGCTCTATCGCCATTTAAGTCAGCAAAACGTGGGATACTATTTCCGTCAAATTTTAATCCCATATAAATTGGAGTATTTCGAAAAAATCTTGGGCTTAGGCGGTTTCCTCGATTTTCATAGTGGAAAATATGACCATCCTGTGAACCAATAAACATATCGAGATCACCGTCATTGTCAATGTCAACAAATTCAGGAGCTGAATTTCCCCCCACATCAAGTATTGTTCGAAAAAGAGTAGGATTACTTTGCTCATCAACACCTGAATGCAATACTTCATAATCCTCAGTTATTAACTTTAACAATGGAGTATTTCGGCTACCTTCATTAAGAAAATATGCAATTCTTCCGTCAGATTTTCCCACAAACAAATCAATATCATTATCACCGTCAATATCTACAAAACGGAGTTGACTTCGACTGAAACTTCGAGTGTACAGAAGCTTGCTTTCTCCTTCGATTTTTCCATAATACTGCGGTATCCAGTTATATTTTAAGGCTAACTCATCCTCAACTGCTGAAATATTTACTTGAATTGCAAACAATATCAATTTGGTAATAAGAATGGTCTTAAATATTAATAATTCCTTTTTCTTAAACATGTATTAAATGAATTTAATTCTTTAGGAGTAATTAATTATATACTTTAAATTTCAAAACTTTTTTAAATCAAATTTTTACATGCAATTTTTATCCAATTACAACTAACTTGAAAAATTGATTTAAGAATATTAATAGGGTATAAGTAAAAAAGTAATCTTAATCATAATTTTTGTTAATGCTTTCAATCTTAATGCTGATTTGTAACCAGTCTTAATCAAGCCAAATTAAATTTTTGAAATATTTTTTTAGCCAAGTAATGACACTCACACTAATGATAATTTGCTTTTTAGTATTCATCTGGTCCATATATAATCATTTTGTTTTTCTAAATATAAATGTGGAATATATAAATGGGATGGTTCGCAGGTCCTACTCACTGTGGAGATGATTTTTTTCATTAATACTAATGTCTTGTCTGTTTCTTAGTAGGGTCTGTAAGGTTATGATCAAACAATTTTTTTTAATTTTTTACTTGTAGAAAAAATATCAAGATTATTTTCTTCATAAACGCTTTTAAAGGAATTTCAAAATGAAACTTACTATTGAGTACAGTAATAAATCTATTTTAAATAATAAACTTGACGCTTTAATTGTTTTTATTTTTGAGGATTTAGGACTAGCAGGAAGCGGACTAAACTCCCTTCCCTATGATTTGAAAAATAACTTAGATACCTCAATTAAACTAAAAGTTTTTACTGGCAAACAAAATAAATGCCTGCAGTTATTTTCAGCATATGCAAATATTCCACAAATTTTAGCAGTTGGCGTGGGCAAAAAAAATGAAATGAATTCTGAATCTCTAAGACGAGCCGCAGGTACAGCCGGTAAAATATTGAATTCTCTCAAAGCAAAAAATATTGGATTTTCTGTAACTTCTCATCTTCAAAAAGTTTCTAATACTGACGTAGGTCAGGTACTAGTTGAGGGATTAACTCTGGGTTCATATAAGTTCAATAAATATAAGGAATCTAACGATGAAAATTTAAAATTAGAATCAATTAAACTTAAATGCTTTGATCCAGATAATGTTACCTCCAGAAAGGCTATTAAAACAGGTAAAATGAGGGCAGATAGTACAAATTTGGCGAGAAACCTTGGTAACATGCCTGCTAATGATCTAAAACCTAAAGATTTGGCATCCTCAGCAGAAAAAATTGCTAAGCAACATAAAATGAACTGTACAGTTTTAGAGGAAAAACAAATGAAAAAGCTTGGCATGGAAATGCTGTTGGGGGTCTCTCAAGGATCCCGTGAACCAGCAAAGCTAATACTGATGGAATATTTTCATCAAAAAGCTAAGCAAACGGTGGCGCTAGTTGGTAAAGGAGTAACGTTTGATTCGGGAGGAATCTCACTTAAACCCGGGAGAAACATGGATGAAATGAAGTTCGATATGTGTGGTGCTGCAGCAGTTTTGGGAGCAATGGAAATCATAGGTCAGATAAATCCACATGTAAATGTGATTGGAGTTATTGCTGCAACAGAAAATCTGCCTGGAGGAGATGCCCAACGACCAGGAGACATTGTTACAGCACATAATGGTAAACGTGTGGAAATACTTAACACGGATGCTGAAGGCCGACTCATCCTTGGAGACGCCTTAAGTTATGTCGTAAATGAATTTAAGCCAAATGCAGTTATCGACCTAGCGACTCTTACTGGAGCATGTATTACAGCATTAGGTCACTATGCATGTGGCGCAATCACTAACAGCAATAAATTGATGGAACAGGTCAGAAAAGCAGCTAATCTTAGTGGTGACAGAGTATGGCAGCTACCTTGTTTTCCAGAATATGGTGAGTCAATCAAGGGCAAATATGGTGACTTACAGAACATTGGGGTTGGAGATTCAGGAACCATCATAGGGGGTATGTTTTTAGAACATTTTGTAGACAAAACTCCTTGGGTACACTTGGATATTGCTGGCACAGCATGGAATGTTAAACATATCGGCTATCAGCCAAATAGTGGTGCAACAGGATTTGGAGTTAGATTGCTTGTTGATCTAGTACAAAACTGGGAACCAATTTAATAAATTTTTTACAAATCTTAAATTGTCAAAATAATGGCAAATTCTCGCGACACCCATTTTCATAAGCTGGTAAAAAAACTGATCAATACCGAACGTACAAAGCTTTTGAAAAGTGTACTTGAACCATTGAATCCTGTTGAAATTGCCAACATACTACTTCAACTAAATCTTCAACATCAACTTAAAGTTCTTGAAATATTAGATCGTGAAAAGTCTTCTGAAGTTCTTAACAGTCTGCAGGGATCTCCATCTGTTCTAGGAAATATTGTTCAACAACTGTCCGCTGATCGCTTGAGTGATATGATTGAAGATATGCCTCAGGACGATGCAGCAGATTTTGTTGGACTTCTGGATGATGATAAAGCAGACGCATTACTAGAAAAACTTTCAGAAAAAGATCGCGAAGAACTAACACAGTTGCTCAAATTCGATGAAGAAAGTGCTGGAGGTTTGATGACGCCTTATGTAGTTGCAATTAGAAAATACCAGACTGTTGCTGCTGCAATTAAAGAAATACAAAAATTTGTAAAAAAAGAAGGATTCGAATTATTTTATACTGCTTATGTTGTAGATGAACACGATCATCTTATAGGAACAATAGGCACGACAGAGCTATTACTAGCTGAAAGGAATGCATTAATTGAAAATGTAATGAACCCAGATGTAGTTGCTGTTGATCAGGATCTTGATCAGGAGGAGGTTGCTAGGATTGCTCAAGAATATGATCTTGTTGTTGTTCCTGTAATAGACAAACATTTAAAATTAATTGGAAGGGTTACACTGGATGATCTAGTTGATGTTATCGTAGAGGAACACAATGAAGATTTAGGTCATTTAGCTGGAACTGGTCATGAAGAAGTTTCTGAAACCTCGGTTCTACGGACTTCAGGAGACCGCTTACCATGGCTGCTAATTGGTTTGTTTGGAGGATTTTTAACTGCAATTGTAATGAGCTTCTATGAAAGTGCGATAATATCTCTTCCTGATGTAGCTTATTTTATTCCACTAGTAGCAGCTTTAGGTGGCAGTATAGGAATCCAATCATCAACAATTGTAGTACGTGGGTTAGCTACAGGAGCTATACAAACAACTGATATACTTAGTCGTCTTTGGAAAGAATTAAGGGTTGGACTATTGAATGGGATTATATGTTCCATAATACTTACACTTATGTCACTGTACTTAACCAGTGATTTGGTTAGAGCGCTTACTTCTGGAATTTCATTACTGATTGTAGTTTGTTTTGCAGCAATTGTAGGTTCAACGATTCCAATAATTCTTAAAAGAATGAATATAGACCCTGCTTTAGCAACAGGTCCTTTTATTACCACTACAAACGATATTATTGGTATTGCTATTTATCTGGGACTTGCATTTAATGTTAGCTTTTCACCATTAATCAATAGTTAATTTCTTAATGCCTTTTGGAGATATTTTAGGACAAGAGCATGCAATCGAGTTGATTTGCCATGCGGTTAATAAGGACAGAGTGCCCCACTCTTGGCTGTTCACGGGACAGGCAAATATTGGAAAATTTAAAACAGCTGTTGCCCTTACCCAAAAATTAAACTGTAGAAAAAAAAGTGATGACGCTTGTGGCAATTGCGATTATTGTCTACAGATCAAAGAGGATAATTTTCCTGATTTTCTAGTTCTTAGACCTGAGGGTAAATTCATTAAAATTGATCAAGTAAGGAAGTCACTAAACTGGCTAAATCTTCATCCAGATCAGGCAAACAAAAGGGTGTTAATACTTGATAAAGCAGAGAAATTAGGGCGGGAGGCAGCTAATGCTTTCCTCAAAACAATAGAAGAACCGGCGCCTAATACTATTATTATATTAATTTCTTTATCAAAAAAGCAGCTTCCAGAAACTATTGTATCAAGGTGTCAGCAAATCAGATTTCGACCCTTATCTAGTAAGATTACTAAAGATATTTTGCGCAAAAACCCCGATTTAACTGAAGAAATGGTAGAACTATTAAGCTCATATGGAATGGGAAGTGTTAAAGAGGATATGGCAAATAGTTTTGAGATTATGCAAACAGTTCAAAATACTACCATAAAATGGTTGACTTCATTTAAACCAGATACCCTCGAGGATTTAATGGGTACTGCTGAATTATGGGGCAAATCAAAAAATGAAGAATGGCGATTTCTACTTGATTTTCTTGAAACTTGGTTTCGTGATTTAGCATGGTTAAATTTTGGACTATCTGAAAATAAATTATTAAATCAAGATAATACTCTAAATATATATGGAGTTAGAGAGTTAAAGCAATGTAGGAAGTATTTTTCCCAACATCAAATATTTGAAATATTCAGAGAAGTTCAAGAATCAAGATCTGCTATAGATCTTAACGCAAATAAATCCCTGGCAATAGAATCATTGTGCCTGCATATTTATCGGACTGCAACATGATCTCTTTACTAAACCTATGATATTCAAATTTTTAGAACAAGATTTATTTTCACGCATGAAAATTTTTTTATGTTTGGTGATATTTTTTTCAGGTATTTCAAACGCTATCGCTCGTCAACCTACAACTGCTGAACTTGAAGCAATACGCAAGGAAACCAAAATTGTATTCCAAAGTTTTCTTCAACTTTGGCAGGAAGAACGATATTTTGAATTGTATGAATACGGTAAAAGACATTCTAAAAATCAGCTATCAATCGAAGAATTTGCTACACGCATGGTTGAACTGGACTGGGTTCCTGTGGGATTGCTTCCTGAAAAAAATCCTGAAATGAATTACCGTTACAGGACGCTACTATATGTAGATGCTGAAATATTGTTTCGTCATAAAAGCTTTATAGATTTGCAATTCAGCAAAAAACAATCTTTTTTATTACTTAAGGAAAAAGGCAAATGGCGGTTTGACTTGCTTCAGATGATTCGTTCTCCCTTTTACTCCCCATAAGAAAATATTAATCATTTATAATTCTCAATAGTAGTAATGTCGTTAGAGGAAGTAACATTAATTGGGACCTTGGAAAAAATATTATACAGCAATCCTGAAAATGGATTTATTATTGGAACGTTTCTAACAGAAAATACTCTAAGACCTATCACAGTTAAGGGAGTTGTATACAATAATGTTATTCATGAGACTTTAAATTTAAAAGGCAACTGGGAAAATCACAAAATTTATGGTCGTCAATTCTCTTTCCGTGAATTCATGCCAGTGGTCCCTTCATCAAAAGAAGGATTAATTCGCTATCTTTCTTCAGAAATGTTTAAGGGAATAGGAAAAAAAACTGCTCAGCGTATAGTTGACAAGTTCGGAAATGAAACTTTCAAAATTATCGATAATTCACCTGAATTACTCTCAAAAATAAAAGGAGTAAGTATTAAGCAACAAAAATCTTTACTTAACTCTTGGGAGGTGCAAAGAGGCCTAAGAGAAGTTATGACATTTTTGAGAGGACTTAGCATTTCTCATAGTTTCGCACAAAAGATTTATGCAAAGCATGGTATGAATAGCATTCCCCTGATTAAGACTAACCCTTATTTATTAACTGAAATTTCTGGAATTGGCTTTCTTACAGCAGACGGAATTGCACTGAATATTGGATTTGATAAAAATTCTCCAAATCGTGCAACTGCAGGACTACTTTATATGCTTGAAGAGCAGGTGCAAAACGGACACACTTGTTTCCCCTTGCCTGACTTGCTGGAAAAAACAGCCTCAGAGCTTCTTATAGGCAGATCTACCCTAAAAGAATCTCTAAATCAACTCATTGATGATCGTTTGATTCATTGTGCTGAACAAAATAATGATAATCTAAGAAAACAAAAATTTATTACCACAATACGATATTACATGTCAGAAAAGCGAATAGCTGAAAATATATTTCGTATCTTAAAGAGCGAAGCTTATACAATCTTTGAACGTGAAACATCTTTAATTGATGAGCAGGAAAAAAAAGTTGGTTTAAAACTTGATCAAGTTCAAAGGGAAGCTGTAAGCGCTGTTCTTAAAAATAAGGTTTTGATTATTACTGGAGGGCCTGGAACTGGAAAAACAACTTTAGTAAGGTTTATTCTTGGCCTTATGCGTCCTAAAATTCCTTCTATAGCTCTTGCTGCTCCAACAGGTCGGGCTGCAAAACGTATTACAGAAACTACTGGTTCATCTTCATCCACAATTCACAGACTTTTAGAAGCTACGAACATGGGTTTTCAGCGAAACAGGGAAAATCCCTTAGATCATGAGATAATTATAATTGATGAAACTTCAATGATAGATACTTTGCTTATGGAAAGTTTATTGGAAGCTATTCCGTCGACATCTCGCCTCATAATTGTTGGTGATGTAGATCAACTTCCCTCAGTAGGTGCTGGAACAGTATTGCAGGATTTTATCAAATCTGGTTCAATACCTGTGGTGCGACTGAATCATATATTTCGCCAAGCTTGTGGAAGTTTTATTACAGTAAATGCACACAAAGTAAGAATGGGTGAGATCCCTTCAGTAAATAAATCACCCAAACATAGCGATCTAAAGAGTAACTTACATGATTATTATTTTATCGAAGAATCCAATCAGGATAAAATTGTTGAAAAAATAGTGCTGCTAAACACCGAAAGAATCCCACAAAAATTTAAATTAGATCCAATTAAGGAGATTCAGGTACTTACTCCCATGCACCGAGGTATCACGGGGTCATTACAGCTCAACCGTAATTTGCAAGAAAAAATTAATCCTGACGCAAAAGGGATTCAGCATCGAGAACAATGGTTTCGTGTGGGAGACAAGATTATGCAACAGCAAAATGATTATGAAAAACAAGTATTCAATGGAGATTTAGGTAGAGTAGTTGACTGTGATCAAAATTCTAAAGAACTATATGTAAAATTTGATCAATCACATATCCACTATAAATCAAATGAATTAGACCAATTAACACTTGCGTACGCAATCACAGTTCATAAATCTCAAGGAAGCGAGTATTCTGCTGTAATTATCCCTGTAACTACTAATCATTACATGATGCTTCAACGTAATTTGCTTTATACTGCAATTACGCGGGGGAAACAATTAGTAGTTTTGATAGGGACATCTAATGCAGTACGCATAGCTGTAGAAAACCAAGGTAAATTAAACCGCTATACGGGGTTACTTAATCAAATTTCTGAATATAGGTATAATTATAAATTTTAATGATTTTTATATAGAATGAGTAGCTATATTTTGAGAATAATTTTGTACCTCTTAGAGTTCAAAGTAATGATAATTTTGTTTATTCAAATAACTCCAGAATGTTTAGCAGAAGGAGGAGTTTTTCCTAGGAAGATTGTTTTAGCTACTCACCAACCCCTAAGCGGACCTGCACAAGAATACTCTGAAATTGGTAAAGGCTCACTTGCTTTTTTTAAATATGTCAATGATCAAGGGGGAATTCATGGACGTGCAATTGAACTAATAATGTTTGATGATCAACTAAAACCAGAAATTACGTTAAAAAAGTTTGTACCTTTTTCTTTCAAAAAAAATATTTTTAGTATTTTCAGTGGTATTGGTAATAAAACTAATCAGACTATTTATCCTTTTTTAAAACAACATAGAATTCCCAGTTTTTTCATTGGTTCTGACTTGCCAGAATTCAGTTTACCAGTTAGAAAGTATGTTTTTCCCTTTTTACCTAATGCTAATATTGAGGCACGCGTTTTGGCCAAACATATAACAAATACGCATAAAGAACAGGAACTCATAATTTGGTATTCAGAAAAACCAATTTTTAAAAGGGCAGTAAAAACTTTTTCAAAAAATTTGTATAATGTCCCCGCAAAGCTACTTCCTGGAAAAATTGGTAGGCTAGGTGCAGAGTGGAAGCTGATTGTAAAGAGAAAACCTGATCTACTGGTAGCATTGGGAAGTTTCAGTGATGTAATGAATTTTTTGAAAGCTGCCCCTAGACTAAACATTCCTGTATATACTGGACATGCTGTTGCTGATAGTCGGCTGCCAAAATGGCTAGGCAAAGGTTTTCATGAACAAGTACATTTACTTACAGCTTACCCACTAATTAAGGATACTAGTCATCCTGGAAATAAATTTCATTTTAAACTTATGCATGAATATGAACCAGATTTGAAACCAACCCGATGGACCGTTTACGGGCATGCAGTGGCAGAATTGATGGTAGAGGTTCTTAGGAGATCTGGGAGATCTTTGAGCAGATCAAAGTCAATTCTTGCTTCCGAAAATATAAAGAATTGGCAGGGAAAATTGCTTCCTCCAATATTTCTTGGAACTAACAACCACCTTGCTCTCACCACTTTTCGTGTATCACAAATCCTAGAAGATAGGATCAATCATTTGTCTGATTGGATTGACGGGAGATAGTAGTTTAACTGCACAGGAATTCTCAAGGTGCTATAATTTTTCTTAGATAATACTTTCCTTGCTTAATTTCTAAAACTGAAATTTGAAAGAATGACGGAACTGATTAAATACCCGTTCACATTTAATAACAAAAGTTTTGTAACTGACAGCTTGTCAGGAAAAAAAGTTTTAGCTTTTCCTACGGAAACAGTTTATGGAATTGGTGGGAATGCATTCTCAAAAGAAGTCGTCGATCGAATATACTTAATTAAGGAAAGACCAAGAAATAAACCTTTTCCATTACTAATTACAAATGAATGGGTGAGGGAACTATGTCATTGGAGTGATCCAAGGATTGATGATTTGATCGAAGCTTTTTGGCCTGGCCCATTAACTCTTATTTTGAAAATTAACCCAAACTTGCCCAAACACCTTAAAAATGTTTCAGGAACATTGGCAGTCAGGTATTCCAGTTCCTCATTAGTACAGAGCTTAATTGAATTGGGAGAATGCCCATTAATTGGGACAAGTGCTAACAAGACTGGATTTCCTACCTACTCATCTGCAGATGAAATTTTAAGTCACATGAAGAGTGATGTTGATATTGTTATTGACGGATACAATAGTTCAAAGAATCTATCTTCAACAATTGTTCATTGTCTTACTGAACCTTTTCAAATCTTACGACAAGGAGTAATTTCATGGAAAGAAATTAATGATATCTGCAAGATAAATGAATAAATTTTTTCAAATGATTAAAAAAATTTTGTTTTGGTTTATTCTTTAATGATAAATTAATTTTTTAATTACAACATTATTTTATTTTTAGCTTCATAACTTTAAATTAAAAATATACACCAACCGTAACTACAAATCCTGTAGGGGAATCCAAAATGTTAAACCATTTGTCCCTTCGTTCAAGAATATTTTGATCAAGTTTCTCTCTTGATCCAGAAATTTCACTCCACGTTTCCCAATGCTCGGTAACTTCAACGGACTGGCTCTCTAAAAAGCTTAAACGTATAATATCTATAGCAATAAATCCAATTTCATTGAAACGTAACAAACCAGTACCTAGACTAAAAACTGTTGTATTAAAAAACATATCGAAAGTTGCTCTGCCAGAACCAGTTCGATTATAAGTCCTAGTCCACAATTTTAATGATCTTTTCTCCCTAGCAGCTATAAGATATAAATTTTCACCGTAGAACCATTTCAAAAATTGAGTGTCACCACTTACCCTAGATGGTCCAAAATTTTCTTGACGCTCTTTTTCCCAAATTCCTAAATGCTTTGAATCACTTATTTCAAGACCAATTACTAAAGGTTCCCAATAAATTCCTACGCTTAATGCTGGAGCAAGTATGATAACTGGGCTTAAACCATAACTTATTCCAAGCATGTAAGCATGAGAAGTTTCTATACGTTTTGCAGTTGTCATTATTTTACTTGCCTCTTCCGGATCGATGTAGGGGTCATCTTGAACTTCTATTTCGAAGTTTTCCTGGGCCAAAACTACTGTTGATAAAATTGAGAATAGTAAGACTAAAAATAATTTTTTGCTAAAAGGGATAATAAGTCCCCCAAAATTACAAGTAATTTTAATTTGAAAAAAATAAATTTGTACGAAATTTTGCCTAAAGAGCAGCGCTATTATAAGGTTTTTAATTTGAATTATGACATTTAACGGAGCCACCTAGTGTTGGCTCAGTGACCATGCCAGCTGCGACACAGGTGTTTGTCAGAAATAGGAAGTATTGGGACTTTCCCAAGAAAGGTAAGGTAACTTAGAAAAAACATACCAGCAAATCCAAGAGTTATTAAAAGCTCATGTGGCCCCAGATACACATGATAATGTCCATAATGCTGCAAAGAGGGTACGACCATCAAGTAAATTGCAAACCACTGACCTATAACAACCCAAATCCCCATAACTCTTGTATAATTAGGAGTTCGACAAAGAGTTTTAGGCAGAAGTCCAATAAAAGGAATCGCAAATACAGAGATTATTATCAACAAAAACATCAAAGCCCATGGTTGTTCCATTGATCGTATAACAAGAAAAGGGGTTTCCTCTGGCATGTCAGCATACCAAATAACGATATACTGAGAATAACCCATATATGCCCATAAAAGCGAAAAAGCAAAAACCATTTTTGCTAGGTCATGCAGACGATTAATCGTAATAAATTCATGCATTCCAAATCTGTTTCTTACAGTAATACTAATAGCCAGAATCAAACCTAAGAAAGCATGCATGTTACCAACTATGAAAAATACCCCAAAAAGAGTACTAAACCACTCCTGATCTAGTGTCATCACGAAATCCCAGGCCAAAAAAGAGGCTCCAACTGAATAGAGTACAGCTAGTGCAGGAGCAATTTTTCTTGATAATTTCTCTAACTTAATCAACTCGTCTTCATGTTCTCCATAACCCTTTAATATTTTATCGGCAAATGAGCCACCCCAATCAGCACCTAGTAGCTTTCTAGCAAGTGCTATGTCTGGTTTAATAGATGTCTTTACAAACCACCATGAGACTGCATATATAACAACCAGCCAAGCAATATTTCTACTTACAAAGAAAGGAAGGTTTAGCCATCCGGCTTTAACGGCAATCCCATGATGTAAAAAAGGAGTATGTGACCACTCATAAAGCACTTTACTTCCAAAAAATACTATAACAAACATCAAAAAAGAAATAGGAAGGAATGCTGCACAAGCTTCAGAAAGACGCTTGAAAGGGCGACCCCATTTGGCATCAGTGAGTTGCCAAATAACACTGAACAATACCCCCGAATGAGCAATGCCTGCCCAAAATACGGTATTTATTAAAAATGCCTGCCATGTGCGTATTAAACTATCTTCACCTCCTGTTGTTAGTCCAGCAATAAACATCCCCAAGCCTACAATTACTAAAACCCAAAGTAATCTTTTAAGATTTTCGGGAATTTGAAATAAAGATTTTTCTGCAATATCTTTCATAAGCTATGACCTATTTACCGAACCAATCACTCATCATATAATTTACCATATCCCAACGGTCTCGAACTGAGGTCTGTGCACCATACGAGGGCATATAACCCCGTGGAACTTGGAAAAAACTTCCATACTTAATTTTGTTATAGAGATGTGATGCAGCTGTAGGTATTTTGAAAAAACCTACAATAGGGGGTGCTGGGACTCCTTTTTCGACAACTATAGTTTGTGACATCCCATCTTCACCATGACATGCCGCACAATAAGTATTAAAGAGAACTTTCCCCCGTTTCAATGAATCTGTTGTTGCCTTAGTAGGATTTTTTGGAAAAAACTCCCTAGGATTTCCCTTCACCCCAGCACCGTCTCCATAAACAGCCGGAATAAATGGGTCGTAAATCTTTACTACTTTTCCCAAAACTAATTTTACGGGAACAGATTGTTCAGGATGCGTTATGTAACTTCCTTCTTCCTGTGGTTTAAGGTTTTTACCATCATACATCTCTTGAAAAAAAGGATAGTCTTTTCCATCAAACCAAGGTCTACCATCATTTTTTATCTGGTATCCTTTTTGAGGGTCAAAATATGGATACTGATCCATAGCCATGATACTTCCCGTTGACACAATCAAAAAAACAAGAAAAAATGATAGCAAGTACAAAATTGAAGAGATAAATTTATTTTTCAATATGCACCTCCTCTGCGCCATGTTTTTTCAAAATGGTCTCAAATTGCTCTAACTTTTCCTCATCACACCTTACCACTATTCCAAAACGGTCCCTTTGAAAGCGAGGATACCTTTTGGCGCCTCGTGGAATTGGAAAGCGAAAAGAATCTATTATTCCAAGAAGGGCTATACCCGCTAAGGTATGAATTGCGGTAAATAAAATTGTCAATTCAAAACCAATAACAGTGAATGGTGGTATTGCTACAATAGGCTTACCACTAACAGGTAATACCCAGTCAGAGGCTGTCCATGCAGGTAAACTAAAGCCAATAAAGCAGCCTAATGCTGCAAAACAAAGCGCAATCCAAGGAAGTATTGTACTTGGATTACCCAATGCATGGTCTATTTCATGGCGGGGACAAGGACTAATTACAGTGGGCTGGACGCCCTCATTACGCACTTTTTCTATAGTTTCAGTGGTCTCATCCAAGTACTCAAAAGTTCCCCATACTCCCGTAAACTTAGCCATCAGATTCCTTATGTACACTATTTCTTAGTGGAGGGTTAGTTCCCTCCTTTAATTCCATAATTGCCATCGGTGGTAAACTCTTCACAAAAAGGGTAAATAAAGTAAAGAAAAAGCCAAAACTTCCGATTGTAACTCCTGTTTCCACTATAGTTGGCCAATACTCTCCCCAAGATGCTGGATCATATTCATGCTGCAGGGAACTGCCTATAATATTAAAACGTTCAAACCACATTCCAACATTTATTAAAGCAGCAATTATCCAAACAGCCACAGGATTGTTTCTTACCTTCCAACGCCACAACGGTATTGGAGCAATTACATTACAAAAAACCATTAACCAGAATGCTATCTGTGGAAAACTTATTTGGTTGTCACCTAGTAAAGTCCAACTAGTCATTTCTCCAAAGGGTCTATAGTAAAAAATAGCTCTTTCATATGGACTACCGCTATAATATGCTATAAAGAATTCCGTAGCGTATGCGTAACCTACAATTATTGAGGTGAAAATTATTACCTTAGAAACACTCTGAATAACATGGTTTGTAATATAATCCTGCAAACCAAAGACTGCCCTGATTGGAATCAAAACTGTTAACACCATTGCTAGTCCTGAAAAGATAGCACCCGCCACAAAATATGGTGCAAAAATTGTTGTATGCCAGCCAGGCACCGAAGACATTGCAAAGTCCCATGAAACTATTGAATGAACAGAAAAAACCAATGGAGTTGCACAAGCAGCAAAAATGAGGTATCCGCGCATGTAATGAACCCACTGATGGTTTGTACCTCTCCAAGCTAAAGCCATTGGTGTGTATAGCAAAGCTTTCAGTTTCTTACCTCTGCGCATTGCTTCATCGCGCAAAATCGCCATGTCTGGAATCAAACCCAGCAGGAAGAACATTATAGAAACTGACATGTATGTTGTAACTGCAAACACATCCCAGAGTAGAGGAGATTTAAAATTTACCCATAACATCCTCTCATTAGGATAGGGTATTAGCCAGTAAGCAAGCCATGGTCTACCAATGTGAATTAGTGGGAAAAGACCTGCTGTTAAAACTGCAAAAACAGTCATAG
>PAZT01000037.1 GCA_002716165.1 Deltaproteobacteria bacterium
GATTGATTTAAAATCTTTTATAATAATATTAATAACGCATAAAGGAAAAATTGGGACAAAAAGTTAATCCAATAGGTTTAAGATTAGGCATTTCTAGAACATGGAATTCCAAATGGTTTGCAGAAAAAGATTATGCGACCCAATTAAAACAGGATCTTGATATACAAAAATATGTCAAATCCAGTTTAAAACATGCAGCAATTTCAAAAATTGAAGTAGAGCGTACTTCAAAAAAAACTAAAGTAAATATTTTCTCAGCTAGGCCTGGAATTATAATTGGTCGTAAAGGAGATGAGGTTGAAAGGTTAAAAAATGAACTGAATAAGCGTAACAATCATGAGGTTGTTGTGAATATTAAGGAAATTAAGCGACCCGAAATTGATGCTACATTAATAGCTGAAAATATTGCTAGCCAACTTGAACGCAGAATAGCCTACCGAAGAGCGGTTAAGAGATCAATACAGGCCGCCATGCGAATGAATATTGCGGGCTGCAAAGTAATGGTTGGAGGAAGATTAAACGGAGCAGAAATTGCCAGATCTGAATGGATCCGTGAAGGACAGGTACGTCTTCACACGTTAAGGGTTGATATTGACTATGGTGTTGCTGAAGCTAATACAACTTTTGGTAAAATTGGTATCAAAGTTTGGGTTTACCGTGGTGAAGATTTCGGAAGGTCCCGCGCAAGACGTAGCTCTAACTAAGAGGAAATAATTATGTTAATGCCAAAAAAGACGAAGTTTCGCAAACAAATGCGTGGAAGAATGCAGGGTGATGCACAAACCGGAAATTTATTAAGTTTTGGTTCGTTCGGTCTGCAGGCTACAGGTAGAGGATATGTAACGACACGTCAAATTGAAGCAGCTAGGCGTGTGATTACTAGAACACTAAAACGTGGTGGAAAAACTTGGATTAGATTATTCCCAGACAAGCCAATAACTAAGCGTCCAGCTGAAGTAAGGATGGGTAAAGGTAAGGGGGCAGTTGATACATGGGTTGCATCAATACATCCTGGACGTGTTCTTTATGAAATTGATGGTGTCCCTGAAAAAATTGCTTTAGAGGCGTTAAGATTAGCTTCATACAAATTGTCTATTAAAACTAAAATAATAGTAAGGACTCCGGTACTGTGAAAGCATCTGAATTAAGAGAACTTCCATTAATTGAACTGGAAGCTAAAAAAAATGATCTTAAAGAAGAATTCTTGCGTTTACGCTGCGGACATGTTTCAAGGCAACTTGCAGATGTTATTATGATCAAAAAAACACGTAGAAACATTGCTCGTATCAATACTGTTTTGAACGAGAAGCAAAAGCAACTTTCACAAGCAAAAACAGATGAGTAAGGTTAAAATGCAAAATGGCGTTGTTGTTAGTAATAAAATGGACAAATCCATTGTTGTAAAGATTGAGAGAAAAATTAAACATCCAATCTATAAAAAAACTATAAAACGCTCAAAAAAATACATTGCTCATGATGAACAGAATGAATGTCAAATTGGCGATTTAGTTCAAATTGCCGAATGCAGACCATTGAGCAAGAGGAAGCGCTTCAGATTATTTAAACGGGTAAAATGATCCAAACACAAAGTTTACTAGAAGTTGCCGACAACTCAGGCGCAAAAAGTCTTTTATGTATAAAAGTCCTTGGAGGTTCAAAAAGAAGATATGCCCGTGTGGGAGATGTAATTGTTGCATCAATAAGGGATTGTCTTCCAAACTCAAAAGTCAAATCTGGAGAAGTTATTAGAGCAGTTGTAGTTCGTACAAAAAAAGAATACAGACGACCCGACGGTAGTTATATTAGATTTGATGAAAATTCAGCTGTTGTAATTGACTCAAAGCGAGAGCCTATAGGGACAAGAATATTTGGACCGGTAGCACGAGAATTACGTTCAGCTAAATTCATGCGCATACTATCTCTTGCACCAGAAGTATTATAATAATTCTAAATAATGAAAGCTAAACATAGAAAAAAAAGGCGCCCTACTATTCGTCGTGATGATACAGTGATAGTAATATCAGGTAAAGATAAAGGACGAACCGGAAGAGTTGTGAGCGTTGACTGGAAAAGAGAACGTATGCTAATTGAGGGAGTGAACATTGTCACACGTCACACAAAACCTAATCAGGCAAATCAACAAGGAGGTCTAATTCAAATGGAATCTCCAGTTCATTACTCAAATGTACAACTCTATAACCCTAATTTAAAACGTGGCGTGCGTGTAAGAATTCAAAAAAGTGATGGGGGCATTAAAAATAGGGTTTGTGTAAAATCAGGGGAGATTTTAGGATAATGTCTGAAAGTCACTTACTTCAAACATATCAGTCAAAGGTAGTTCCCCTGTTGCAGGAGAAGTACAATTATAAAAATAGACACCAAATACCTGAGATTAAAAAGGTTACTTTAAATATAGGTTTAGGGGAAGCTATCCAGAATCCAAAAGCCATTGAAACTGCCAGTAAGCAACTCGCAATAATTTCAGGGCAAAAACCAGTTGTTACAAGAGCGAAACGTTCAATAGCAACATTCAAGTTGCGTGAAGGTATGCCAATTGGCTGTATGGTTACACTTCGTAATAAACATATGTGGAACTTCTTAGATAAATTACTTCACATTGCAATGCCACGAATTCGTGACTTTAGGGGAATTTCTCCAAGGGCATTTGATGGTTTAGGTAACTATAATATTGGCATAAAGGAGCAACTAATTTTTCCTGAAATTGAATTTGATGATATAGATCATGTTCGAGGTATGAATGTTTCAATTGTAACAAGTGCTAAGACCGATAAAGAAAGTTTTACAATGATACAAAATCTGGGGTTCCCTTTTAGAAAGTAATTCAGATGGCAAAAAAATCATTGATCACCAAAAGCGAACGTAATCAAAAATTCAAAGTTAGAGAATACAATCGTTGCACATATTGCGGACGATCGAGAGGATACTTAAGAAAATTCGGAATGTGCAGAATTTGCTTCAGAAAGAATGCAAATGCAGGTCTTCTACCAGGAGTAACCAAGGCAAGTTGGTAATTTATATATAGGAATATGATTTATGTCAATGAGTGATCCAGTAGCAGACCTATTAACACGTATACGCAACGCAAATATGCGCAATAAAGAAAGTCTGGTGCTACTGTCTTCAAAAATAAAACTTAATATAGTAAAAGTGCTTAAAGAAGAAGGTTTTATTTTAAATTGGGAACTTAATGAAAAAGAGAAATTTCCTCAACTTACGATTTGGTTGAAATATGTAGATAGTCTTCCTGTTATTCGTGAAATTGATCGAGTCAGCAAACCGGGGCTTCGTCTATATAAAAAGGGCAAAGAATGTAAACCAATTTTAAATGGACAAGGAATTTCAATCGTATCTACCTCAAAAGGTATTATGAGTGATAGGAAATGTCGTGAAGAAAACATTGGCGGAGAGGTCCTGTGTACCGTACTTTAACCAAATTTTAAGAACAAGCCTAATGTCTAGAATAGGTAAAAGATCTATAAAACTAGTTGAGGATGTTAAAATTTTCTATAAAGACCGCGTCCTTGAAGTGAAGGGTCCAAAAGGAGAACTAGAATTCCAGATGCATCCAGACGTGGATTTGGTCATTGATGACCAAACACTTTCAGTAATTCACTCGAATGAAAAAACCACAAGAACAGCACTGATAGGAACAACTTGGAAGCATATAAATAACATGATAAGTGGTGTCTCTAAAGGGTTCCAAAAAAAACTTAACTTGGTAGGTGTAGGATACAGAGCTGCTTTAAACCAAAAAGAACTGGTTTTAAATTTAGGCTATTCTCACCCAATAAAATACTCAATTCCTGATGGGATTTCTGCATCAGTAGATGCAAATACAAAAATTACTCTTGAAAGTTCAGACAAACAGCTCTTAGGACAAGTATCTGCAGAAATTCAAAAATTCAGACCACCTGAACCATACAAAGGTAAAGGTGTTTTATTTGAGGGGCAGAAACTAAAACGCAAAGCAGGTAAGAGCGGGAAAGTATAATTTTTAAGCATCAAAAAAATGGATATTGCTGCGGTAAGACTTAAAGGAAGACAAGCTAGACACAAAAGAATAAGAAAAAAAATTGCAGGGACAAATTTGCGTCCAAGGCTTGCAGTATTTAGATCCTCTCGTCATATTTATGTTCAGGCAATAAATGATGAACAGGGGATCACACTCGCCTGCTCTTCTACATTAACAATTCAGAAGTCTCTTAAAAATATTTATAGTGGCAACAAAGAGGCAGCAAAAGCTGTTGGTGCGGACATTGCGAAAAAGCTTTTAGAAAAATCTATTTCTTCAGCAGTATTCGATAGAGGTGGATTTATTTTTCATGGTCGTGTTAAAGAACTGGCAGAAGGTGCAAGGGAAGCCGGCTTAAAAATTTAATCTAAATTATAAAGTGGCAGAAAAAAAATCAGAAAAAAATGAATTAATTGAAAAAGTTATTCGGGTAAATCGAGTTGCGAAAGTAGTTAAAGGTGGACGCCGATTCAGCTTTAGTGCACTAGTTGTTGTTGGTGATGGTCACGGGAAGGTTGGTCTTGGACTTGGTAAGGCAAATGAGGTTGTAGAAGCCATTAGAAAAGCAGTGGAACAAGCAACGGTAAATATGAGAGGAATAAATAAGCAAGGGACATCAATACCGTATGTAACAACTAGTAAATTTGGATCGGGAAAAGTTTTGATGAAACCAGCAGAAAAAGGGCACGGTATTATTGCTGCCGGTGCTGTTAGAGCTGTAATGGAGGCAGTAGGAATCACAGACATTAGCGTTAAATGCCTTGGCTCCAGAAACTCAAATAATCTTGTTCGCTCCACACTAAGTGGTTTATATAATTTAAGAAGCAATGAATGGACGGCTAAAGCCAGAGGTAAAGATATTAATTATATAAATGAGCAGTAAAAATATGGCTCAAAAAATAAAGATCACACAGATTCGAAGCAGAATTGGATCAAAAAAAAATCAAATAGCATCTCTGCGTGGTTTGGGTCTTTGGAAAATTAATAGTCAATCTGTACTAAAAAATACTCCTGAAATAAGAGGAATGATTGTTAAAGTCAACCACCTTGTAAAAATTGAGTTAGTAGAATAAAAAATAATAAAAGGTTTGCAATGAAACTCCACGAACTGGTTTCAAGTAAAATATCAACAAGAAAAAGAGTGGGAAGAGGCCCAGGAAGTGGTATGGGTAAAAACTGTGGAAGGGGACAGAACGGGGCAAAATCTCGATCTGGCTATAAACACAAAAGAGGTTTTGAAGGTGGTCAAAATCCTCTTAATAGAAGATTACCCAAATTTGGATTCACTAGTCCCAATAAAGAAATTTTCCAATTGATTAATTTAAAAAATTTGGAGGATTCCGATGCTGTTGAGACAGGAAGTCATCTTGATAAGCCAAAACTTAAGGCATTGGGGTTAATTAAAAAAGAAGACAAACCATTAAAACTGCTGGGTAAAGGTAACCTGAGTAAAAAAATTAAAATTGAAGTAGATATAGCAAGTGCTAATGCTGCAGAAGCAGTAAAAAAAGCCGGTGGAGAAGTAATAAAAATAGCTTAATGCATCTTAGATGTTAAATATTATTCAGAATATTTTTAGAATAGAAGAACTCCGTCAGCGAATTTTCTTCACTTTGGCAATGCTTCTAATTTTTAGGCTTGGGGCCCATATTCCAACGCCAGGTATAGATGGAGCAGCCCTAACCGCTTTTTTTGATGCACAACAAGGTTCAATACTGCGGTTTTTTGACATGTTTACCGGTGGGGCTTTGGCCAGACTAACTGTTTTCGCTCTTGGCGTGATGCCATACATAAGTGCATCAATAATAATTCAATTGATGACGGCAGTATTCCCTTATCTTGAGAGATTGTCAAAAGAAGGAGATGCAGGTCGCAAAAAAATTACAGGGTACACCCGGTACGGTACGATAGCATTGAGTTTAATACAAGGTTTTGCAATTGCTGTTGGACTCGAAAGTATGGCTGCTCCAAATGGACAGCCAATTGTAATTTCAACATTAAGTCCTTGGGCTTTCAGAGCTTTGACTGTTATTACATTAACTGCAGGAACAGCATTTTTGATGTGGGTTGGTGAGCAAATAAGTGAACGTGGAATAGGAAATGGAATTTCACTGTTAATATTTGCAGGGATTGTAGTAGGAATCCCCGGAGCAATCATAAACTCAATTAGGCTCGTTCAAGATAATGTGTTATCACCTCTTGTAATTATTACAGTAGGATTACTTATGATAGTAGTTATTTTCCTTGTCATTTTTGCTGAAACCGCATATAGAAAAATTCCAGTACAATATGCAAAAAGGGTCCAAGGGAATAAAATGTTTGGGGGACAATCATCACACCTCCCTTTGAAAATAAATACTGCAGGCGTCATTCCGCCTATCTTCGCTTCTTCAATTTTAGCATTCCCTGCAACTATAACAGGTTTTATAGCTATTCCATGGGTACAAGCAGTCGGAGGTCAGTTGGTTCCGGGGAGAATGCTATATAATTTTTTATTTGCGTTAATGATTTTTTTCTTTGCATTTTTTTATACCGCTATTACATTCAACCCCGTTAAGATAGCGGAAGAAATGAAAAAACATGGTGGATATATCCCTGGAATTCGTCCAGGTAAAAAAACTGCAGAATATGTTAACCTCGTTTTATCAAGACTAACATTTGGTGGAGCAACCTATCTCGCAATCGTCTGTCTAGTTCCTTACATTCTATTTGATCTATTTGATATCCCTTTCTTCTTTGGCGGAACTGCACTTTTAATTGTTGTCGGTGTTGGATTAGATCTAGTAAGGCAAATTGAAGCATTTTTGCTGAATCAGAATTATGATGGCTTCATGAAAAAAACAAAACGGCGTCAAATGAGATCTGCCGCATTACGTTTATGAAAATTTAAATAAATATGAAAGTACGATCTTCTGTTAAAAAAATCTGTGAAAACTGCAGAATAATAAAAAGAAAAGGGGTTTTGAGAGTAATTTGTGATAACCCTAAACATAAACAGAGACAAGGTTAATAAAGGAAACTAATGGCTAGAATCTCGGGTGTTGATCTTCCAAATTCTAAAAGAATTGAAATTGGCCTGACTTATATTTATGGCATAGGCAGAAAGATTTCAAATAATATATTAACGGAGGCAAAGATTGACAAGAATGTAAGAGTCAATGACCTCACAGACGAACAGGTAAACAAGATTCGAATAATAATTGAAAAAGAATATCAAGTTGAAGGTGATCTTCGAAGTGAAATCAGTTTGAATATAAAACGCCTAATGGATCTTGGAAACTATCGAGGGTTAAGACATCGCAGGCATATGCCGGTAAGGGGACAACGGACAAAAACAAATGCAAGAACGAGAAAAGGACCTCGCAGACTAGCAGTAAGTAAAAAAAGTTAAAATTACTAAATTAATAAGAGAACAAATAAATGGCCCAAGCAAAAAAAAGAAAAACAAAAAGAAATGTTGAACAGGGAAGAATTTATATCAAGGCTACGTTCAACAACACAATAATGACAATTACTGATGCTCAAGGAAACGCACTCGGCTGGTCTAGTACTGGTGTCCACGGTTTCAAAGGATCCCGCAAGAGTACTCCATTTGCTGCAAGAGTTGCTGCTGATGACGCATTGAAAAAAGCAGTAGAAAGTGGAATGAAAAGTGTAGACGTTTTTGTAAAAGGACCGGGATCAGGTCGAGAGTCGGCACTTAGGGCAATTTCAGCTATTGAAGATATGCGTATAACGTCAATAAACGACATTACACCAGTTCCTCATAACGGGTGCAGACCACCAAAACAAAGGAGAATTTGATTAAAACTGTGAAAATCCTGTAATAAGTAAACCATATATGTTATTTCAGGCAATTTTTTCACTAAATTCAAACTGGACAACTAAACTGGAACACAGATGACTGAATTAAATGAAACTTTAGAAACTAAAGATTCGGAAAAAGAAGACTTAATTCCGGAAAGCAAAAATCTCTCCGATACAAATACAGATCCTGACGAAAATCCTTTTTTTGCAAAAAACTGGATTTCAATAGCAAAACCTAGGAAACTGCAGTTTGAAACGGAGAATCTAAAAACAGATTATGGCAAATTCACTCTTGATCCATTAGAGCCAGGTTACGGAGTTACGATTGGGCATTCTTTGAGACGCGTCCTTCTTTCTTCAATTAGGGGATCAGCTGTTTTCGCAGTTCAAATCGACGGAGTAACTCATGAATTTACCAACATTCCTGGTATTGTAGAGGACATGGTTCAGGTGATTTTAAATATTAAGGAACTTCAGATAGAACAGCATGTTGATGAAATTGTTGAACTTGAACTCATTGGAGAAGGTCCATGTGAAATAAAAGCTGGAGAAATTTCAACTTTCGAAAAAGCTAAAATTTTAAATCCTAACCTTACTTTAGCTACATTACAAAAAGGAGCAACAGTCAGTATGACTATGTTCTCAAGATTCAACAAAGGTTATATAACTTCGGAAGATAATCAAGAGGTAGAATTGCCAGTTGGTACAATTTTTCTAGACTCAAACCATTCCCCAGTCAGTCGAATTAAGTACGAAATTGAAAATTCAAGAGTCGATCAAAAAACAGACTATGATAGATTAAATTTCGAATTATGGACAAATGGTTCTGTAAAGCCAGCAGACAGTTTGGCTTTTGCTGCAAAAATAATCAAAGAACACATGGATGTATTTATTAACTTTGACGAAAGCAGTATAAAAGACGAACCAGAAGATAAAGTTGAAGATGAACCATTAAATGAAAATTTGTATCGAAGCGTCAGTGAACTCGAACTTTCAGTACGTTCCATAAATTGCCTTCAAAACGCAAAAATCGAAACTATAGGAGATCTTGTTCAGAAAACTGAGCAGGAAATGCTTAAAACTAAAAATTTTGGAAGAAAATCTCTTAATGAAATAAAGGTAATTCTGACTGAAATGGGATTAGCCCTAGGAACTACACTGGATAATTTTGATCCAGCGAACAATCCTCACGAAAAATAAGCTTACAAAAAATGCGTCACCTAAAAGCTGGAAACCGTTTAGGCGTTACATCAGCACATCGACTTGCCATGATGCGGAACATGGTAACTTCAATTATTGAGCATGGTCAGATAACATGCACATTAGCCCGAGCTAAAGAGGTCCGTAAACCTTTAGAAAAGATGATTGGTTTAGGAAAAAAGGGAACACTTCATTCCCGCCGTCAGGCTTTGCGTTTTGTAAAAAGTAAAGAAGCAATGGCACAGTTATTTGGTGTCTTGGCTGAGAGGTACAAAGAGCGAAATGGAGGATACTGCCGGATAATCAAACTTGGGAAAAACAGGCTGGGTGATAATTCTGAAATGGCTATTGTTCAATTGCTTGGATGTGAGAGAGATAAACTAAGTGAATTGAAAAAACAAAAAGGTGCTAAAAAGAATCAGAAGAAAAAAGGGAGCACTGTACTGAAAGAGGTTAGTGAAGAAATTAAGCAAATTCCCGAAGCTGACAAAAACATAGAAAAAGAATTAAAGCATGAAAATGGTTCTATTGAACCCGAAAATAAAGAACTCCCTGAAGAAAAATATGAATCTGAATCTGAGGGAGAAAACCAAATTCAGGAAAAACAACTAACTGAAACAAAAGTAACTGACTCTTCTGAAAATAAAACAAATGTTAAGGTAGACAATAACGATGGTGACTCGAACAAAAATATAGTGATTGAAGAAAATCTGACTCAAGATTCTCAAGAAAAGAACAAGGAGGAAAATGTTAATACAAAAAATGAAAAGCCTGATGTAAAAAAAGTGGATGTTTCTGAAAATATAGCCAAGGTTAACTATAGCAAGGATGACGATGGCTCAAGCAAAGAAGACGAGAATGAAGGAAGTCTGACCCAAGATTCTCAAGAAAAGAATGAGGAGGAAATTGTTAATACAAAAAATGAAAAATCTGAAGCTAAATCAGATGAAAACCAAACAGATGATACTTCCAAACAAGAGTCTAAGAATCAATCAGAAGAAAATAATAAGACAAAAAGTTGAAAAATTTAATCCTCATTCCTTAATACTCTTTAATAGTATAAAACCAGATGACCAGTACATTGAGTTTAGTTTCTAAAAAAATTCTAAATTAGTTATTTATATTTCCTTTTATGTCAATAAGATAAAGAAATAAGGACCGGATTTAGTATTTACTGCAAACCCACTCAAAACACATCCCCCCAAAAAAATTATTCTATATCATTAGTGTATAATCTTTTTATATCATATCATTTTAAGTTTTGACCCTGTCAGAATGTTGAAATTTCAGCATTTTGCTAGTATGATTTTATCTCTATATTATTTTACAAAGATACTTTCCAAATTTAAGAAATATTTCTACTGATAATCTGTAAAAATTTACACAGTCAAATTCAGCATCGTTATGTCCGGACATAGTAAATGGAGTACAATTAAACACAAGAAATCTGCACAAGATGCAAAGAGGGGAAAAATATTTACAAAGCTAATTAAAGAACTCACAATAGCAGCAAGACTTGGTGGTAGTAATTCAGATGCTAATCCTCGTTTAAGAACCGCAATTGCAAATGCAAAAAGCCAAAGTATGCCAAAAGATAATATCGAACGTGCTATCAAAAAAGGTGCTGGTGAACTCGATGGCTTAGTTTTTGAGGAAATAATTTATGAAGGTTATGGACCTCATAATGTTGCCATTATTGTTGAAGTTATGACCGATAACCGAAACCGTTCCATTGCTTTTGTAAGGAGTTCTTTCAAAAAATACAATGGTAATTTAGGCTCAGCTAATTCTGTTCAATACATGTTTGATAGGTTAGGCTCAATAACTGTTGAGAAATCTAAAATTGAAGAGGAATTATTAACTGAATTGATTATAGAGGCCGGTGCAGAAGACATTAACACTGAAAATACTGACGTATTCCAAGTCATTACAGCTCCTTCTGATTTTGATAATGTGAGATCATACCTTGAAGACAGAAAAGTCGAGATGATGAACGCAGAATTAATATGGAACCCGCAAAATCGTATTTTAATTGATGATAGTAAAAAAGCCGAACAAGTAATAAAACTTATTGATATATTGGAAGAAGACGATGACGTTCAGAGTGTTCATTCTAATTTTGAAATAAGCGGGAACGTACTAGCTGAACTTGTCTGATTCTATTCGAATTTTAGGGATTGATCCAGGAAGTAGGAAAACTGGCTATGGTTTGATTGAGCATTTTGGCAATAAATCTCGCCACTTGGATAGTGGATTTATTAGACTGAATGAAAAAAAAACTCTTTCAGAAAGGTTGTTCAAACTTTCCAATGAACTTGGAAAAATCATTGACAGGCTAAATCCAAATTGTGGAGCAATAGAAAAAATATTTTATGCCAAAAATGCGCAGTCTGCGCTTTCTTTAGGACATGCCCGCGGAGTAATACTACTTAAATTTTCCGAGCGTCAAATTCCTATTCATGAGTATCAGGCACTAAAGGTTAAGCAGACCGTTGTAGGAGCAGGAAGGGCTGACAAAAGCCAGATTCAACACATGGTCAAGATTTTGTTGAAAATAAATGACTCATTGCAAGAAGATCAGGCAGACGCTCTTGCTGTTGCTCTCACTCATGCCCACTTACGGAAAGCAGATAATAATTGGTTATAATATGAATTAATATTTTCATGATTGCCTATCTTGAAGGTCATATACTTCGTTCTGAAGCCAATTTAGTTATACTAAAAACTTCAGCCAACGTCGGTTACGCAGTGCACGTACCTTTTCAGGTTTCAGAAAAATACTCCCCTGATGAATTCTTATCACTGCACATTCATCCCAGTTACAGGGAAGATGACATTTCTCTCTATGGGTTCCAAAATTTGGAAGAAAAAAAGCTCTTTGAAATGCTGATAAAAACATCAGGAGTAGGGCCAAAATTAGGTTTAGCTGTTCTTTCAGCAATTTCTCCACGCCAGTTACAAGATGCAGTACACCAGAACAATACTGAAATTTTCAATCATGTCCCCGGTATTGGAAAAAAAACTGCTGCAAAATTGTGTCTTGATATGAAAGATCAGCTGAAGAAGAATTCTTTTGTGGCATTTGAATCTGGGATTGAGCATGGAGTAACAAACTTAACAACATCAGGAACTACCGATATTGACGGGCTTTTCTCTGCATTAAAGAATTTGGGTTATTCTGAAAAAGAAATCCTATCAGTCTTGAAAGAGTTGGGAAATTCAGACTTAACCTTTGAAGAAAGGCTGAAAAAAGCACTTTCATTATTAACACCTTTAAGATAGAACAGAAGTCCTTATAATAAAATTAAGAGGAGACATCATGGCAAACCTTAACAAAGTAACTTTGATTGGACGTTTAGGACAGGACCCCGAAATAAGATATACACAATCAGGAAGTGCTGTTGCCAATGCAACTATCGCAACTAATGATTTTTGGACAGACAAACAAGGCGAAAAGCAGGAAAGAACTGAGTGGCACAGCCTCGTATTGTGGGGCAAGCTAGCTGATTTGGCACAGTCTTATTTGAAAAAAGGATCTCAAGTTTATGTTGAGGGTCGCTTGCAAACAAGAGACTGGGAAGATCAACAGGGACAGAAGCACTATAAAACAGAAGTGGTAGTCACAACAATGCAGTTTCTGGATTCTAAAATTTCTGATGCAGACTCTGTTCCTAGTACATCTCCAACATATAGAGACAATTCAACTTCTTCTGAATATTCAAAAAATGCTAAATCTAATTCAACTGATTCCAAGGAGGATGATGATTACATAAAGGACGATATACCTTTTTAAATTTAGTTTAACTAAAATCCCATTAAATCAGAAAAACTGATATCAAACTAGTGAAATTTTGAAAAATATAGCATTTTACAGTTACCCCCATTTCTAACAATTAATATTTTTACAGACGCTTTTATTTCATCGAGACTTACATATTTCCCCAAGATATTATTTATTCCACAAATATAAAATCAACAACTCAAAGTTTTAACTTAAAAATAATTTGCCTGAATACCTCCAAATACAATTCTTAGAAACTTTTTTTATATTTTCCGTTTTTGTTGGCAATGCAGTTCTTTTATGTAACGATAAATAATGTGCATAATATCATTTTATTTTTTTAAACTGTCAAAATTAATGTATTATTAAAAATGTCAAGAGCATAAATTAAAAGCCTTTATCGAAGAAAAAAGCAGAGAGATATAAAGGTCAGAACTGAAAACTTCCACCAAAATTAATACCTTATTTACAGAGAAAAAAATTTGTAATCACCTTGTAAACCCGAGTAAATTAGAATGTTTTATTTTTTATCTTTTCTTAGTGATTAATTGAAGTTTTAAATTGTAAAGTCTAATTTGTGCAACCAGTATATGAATAAAATAATTAAGCTTGAAGATATTGAAGCAGAAGTTTACTACAAGAACATAAGAAATATTAACCTTCGTATTTCACCACCTGAAGGAAAAGTGCGAATCTCAGCCCCGTTTAGAACAACAACTAAAACAATATACAAATTTGCCTGTTCAAAGCTTAGTTGGATAAAGAAAAAGAGAAGAATGATTTTAGAAAGTACAAGCGAATCATTACAATACATAAATGATGAAACACACTTCTTCATGGGGGAAAAGTATAAATTAAGAATACAAAAAAACAATGCACTGACAGAAGTGAAGCTTATTAATAATGAAATAGTTCTTCAAGTACCTGATGAGGCTGATTCGTCAAAAAGGCAATCAATTTTACAAGATTGGTATCACCTTCAGCTTGAAATGATTATTCCACCACTTATATCTAAATGGGAATCAATCATGAATGTGTCAGTAAGACGTTTTTCAATTCGTCGTATGAAAACAAGATGGGGGAGCTGCACACCTAAATCACGCTGCATTCGTTTCAATCTGGAACTGGTAAAAAGGGCCCCGGAATGTATTGAATATATTGTAGTACATGAATTGGTACACCTGCTTGAAGCTAGTCACAACAATAAATTCAAATCCCTGATGGATAGATTTTATCCTAATTGGAAACTTTACAGAAGAGAGTTAAGATCTTTGCAAATAAAAGCATAATTATTGCATTGGAAGGCTATCTAATTAAATTAACATTCATACTCAAATATTTTAAATTATACCTATAAGTTCTATGAACACATAGCAATAAAAAGCAGTGCGCATTAATAAAATAAGGGTTTCGGGTTTCAAATCATTCTGTCATCCAGTAAATCTTCAGTTTAAACAAAATGGGATCACAATTATTGTAGGTCCTAATGGATGTGGTAAAAGTAATGTTGTTGATGCTATTCGTTGGGTACTAGGCGAACAAAGAGTTAAAAATTTAAGGGGAAGCTCCATGGAAGAAGTAATTTTCGCAGGAAGCTCCTTTCAAAAACCTTCAGGAATGGCTGAAGTAACACTCACTTTTTCTAACCCCAAAGGTGATACGCTTGACCGTTTTACAGACTACACAGAAATAGAGATATCCAGAAGACTATACCGCTCTGGTGAGAGTGTCTATATGATAAATAAAACTCCTGTAAGATTAAAAGACGTTCGTGAACTATTCATGGACACAGGAATTGGTGGCACGGGCTATTCTATAATAGAACAAGGACGTGTTGGGGAAATTGTCAGCGCAAAACCTGTGGAGCGTCGTACTTTGATTGATGATGCAGCAGGTATTGTAAAGTTTCGATTTAAACGTGAAACTGCAGAGAAACGACTTGATGAAACTACACAAAATTTGCTTCGAGTAAACGATGTCTTGGGTGCACTCGCAGAACAAGAAGAAGGACTACGTGAACATGTTGAAAAGGCAGAAAAATATTTGGAAATTAGTAATAAATCTGAACTATTGGAGAAACGTCATCTCAGTTTAAGTTGGCATCAGGCTGGAGTCAACGAGCAAAAAACTCAGGATTTGGTTAGTTCACATCAGCAACAGCAGCAAGATCTGCAAAACGAAAAATCTGTCGTAGAGACAGAAATGGAAAGTCTGAAGCTAGAACAGACTAAGCGGGAAAAAACTTTAGGTGAACAACGTGAAAATCTTTTCCTAAAAGATCAAAATATCCAGAATGCTGAAAATAAAAGAGAACTTGAAAATCAAAATCTTCAAAATGTGGGAGAACAACTTGAGAATTTTCAGACTGAACTTGAAGATCAAAGTCAGCGACTGCATGATAAGAAAAAGGAATGGTCTGAAGTTGAGACAAAGCTGAGTGATATTAACAAAAGCATGGTAGTAATGGAGTCTGAACTTGCTAGCATTGAAGATAATCGTTCTGAAAAAAATATTGCTCTTCAAAAAGCGACAGAAGAATTTTCAACACACCAAAAAAGACTTCTCAATTTGCACACTGAATTGACCAATCAAACTAATCAAAAGGCTTTCTTAGAAGAAAGCTTAGAAAATCTTTCAGAGAGACAAAACCGGCTTCAAGACCAAGAACAGTTACATAAAAACCAACTAAACGAAGTTACTCTTCAGGTGACAGATTGTGAAGACCGTTTAGAAAATATTGTCGATCACAAAAATAAATTATCAGTAAAGTTATCAGAACTTGAGAGTCATTCAAAGGAACTAAATTCAAGAATAATTGAAAAAGAGAAACACCTCGAAAATCTTCGTTATCAAAATAACACAGCACAATCACGAATAGAATCACTCCAACAAATTCAGTCACATTATGAAGGATTCAAAGACAGTGTGAAAATATTTATGCAATTAATGCACGACAATCCTGAAAAAAAGAGAAAGTTTGGAGTGGCAGGGATTCTTGCAGATTATATTTCTATTTCATCAAAAGAATTGGAAAATTTGTCACAAGTAATGGCAGAAGTGCTAGACTGGATAGTAATTGAGCGTGCTAAACTGTTACCTCAAATAGAATTATTTTGTTCTGAAAATGAGCTCGGACAACTCAAATTTGTTGCACTGGACAGACCTGCATCTGAATCAAACACAACAAAAATTTCAGGAGTTTCTTTATCAAATATTCTGAAATTTGAGCGACCGCTGCATGAGTGGGGTAAAAAGTTTTTTTCACGATTCTATTTGTTAGAAGAAGAAACTAATTTCTGGAAAGAATATGAAAATAATTGGCCTAATCGTCCTACAGAAATACTTTCTACGTCTGGAATTCGAATTTCAAATGATTCTATTAGTATGGGAACAGTTCAGTCCGGATCACTGGGCTTTTTACAGCGTCAGCAGGAAATAAGTGATACTGAGAAGTATACTTTTGAATTAAGTGAAAAAATTAAAAAATTAGAATTAGAACTAGATAGCCTTCAGAAAAAATATTCTTCCTTGAAAGAAGAACAAGAATTCAATGAGGAAGAATACAGAAAACTTGAATTTTCTTTACTTAGCGGGAACAAAGAACTTGAGCATCACCAATTGGAAGAACGACGGATGCAGCAATCAGTCTCACAGATTTCTCAGGATTCAAATAATATCCTTAAGGAAATTAATAATTCAAGTTTTAAAGAAAGTACAGCTGAGTCGCAGATTTCATCTCTTGGAAATGAAAGATCAGAACTTGAAACAAAAACTGAAGACTTACAAGAACAAATCAATGGGCTGCAATCTAAGTTAGATTCAACAGCTGAGAAATTACTGACTCTTCGTGTTTCATTGACCGAAGCCACAGAGCAACAGAAAAATTTAATGGAAACTAATGGGCGATTGCAGCGTGATAGCTCAGAAACAAGTCAACGCATAGCGCAACTTGAATCTGCTATAGCTGAAAGTAATTTGAAGATAAAAAATAGCCAGAAAAATATTTTGAGTATTGATCAATCTTTTGAAGGTATGTTGGAAGAACGGTCAAAAATAAAAATGATACTAGATGAAGAAATATTACTTCACGAACAAAAAAACGAGCAACAAACTGCACTTATTCAAAAAATTCAGGAACGTCAACATCTAATTGATAATACATTAACTCAATCTCATCAGCAGTCTATAAAACTTACCGAATTTAGAATTCAGCGAGAAAAATTTGAAGAGCAATTGAGTGAAATAACCGAGCAAAAACCTGAAGATATACTTGCAGAAATTAATATTGAATCAGCAGATCATAGTAAAATGGGGCAAGAACTTCGCTCACTTAAAGCTCGATTAAACTCAATGGGAGCAGTTAACCTTGCTGCACCTGAAGAGTATGAAGCACTCCAAGAAAGGATTAATTTTTTGCATACTCAATCTGAAGATCTCCAAAAAGCAATGGAGGATTTAAAAGCAACTATAAAGGATATAAACATTGAATCCCGCAGGAGATTCAAAGAAATGTTTGATCAGGTAAATGAAAATTTTAAAAGTGTTTTTACAACTTTATTTGAAGGAGGAGAAGCACAACTTTTGCTAACGGAATCTGAGGACCTTCTTAGCGCAGGCATTGAAATAATGGCGCAACCACCTGGTAAAAAACTCCAAAACATTAATTTACTGTCAGGAGGGGAGAAGGCGTTGACGGCAATTTCAATGCTATTTGCAATTTTTCTAGTAAAACCAAGTCCCTTTTGCTTGCTTGACGAAGTTGATGCTCCACTTGATGATGTGAATGTGGTACGTTTCAACAGACTGATAAAAAGCTTAACACAGAACGCACAGTTCATTCTTATAACCCACAACAAAAAAACTATGGAAACTGGGGACATATTGTATGGAGTTACAATGGAAGATCCAGGAATTTCCAAAACTGTTTCTGTGGAATTCCAAGAAGCAGGGCGACTAATTGCTTAATTGTTCTATCTTCCCAATTATATTTTCTTTTAAAAGATCTTTCTTAAAATCTCTCAAATCAGAAAAAACATTAAATTCACACCAATAAAATGCAAGTCAAAATCTTCAATGGACTTAAATCTTTTTCAAATTCAATTGATGTTGGGGAGGATATTAAAGTTACGAGTAAAGTACAGGAAATTTTAACAAAGGTGCGCAAAAATGGTGATGCTGCTTTGCGAGAATATACTGCTAAATTTGACAAGGTCATTCCTGATTTTTGGCTTGTTCCTGAAAACGCACTGGAAGAAGCATTAGGAAATATTGAAGACGATCTTTTGCTTGTTCTGAAGCAAGCAGCAGATAATATAATGAGTTTTCACAAGCGTCAAAAAAATGATAGCCAACTAGATTTCAGTTCAGATGGTTCTGTTTTGGGCTGGAAAGTTACACCTGTTGATAGTGTAGGAATTTATATCCCGGGAGGTCTTGCTGCCTATCCATCAACCTTACTGATGAATGTAATTCCTGCTAAAATTGCTGGAGTAAATAGAATTGCTCTTGTTTCTCCACCTGGACCTTCTGGATTGCCGCACCATTTGGTTATGGCCACCGCAGCTTTTATGGGTTTAAACGAGCTTTATGCTGTTGGTGGAGCACAGTCAATTGGTGCGCTTGCTTATGGGACAGAATCCATTGAAAAAGTTGTCAAAATTACCGGCCCTGGCAATGCTTATGTTGCTGAAGCTAAAAGACAGGTCTATGGAAAGGTTGGAATTGACTCCCTTGCGGGACCAAGTGAAATTATGATTGTCTCTGACCATGAAGATATTCCTTTAGATTATCTTGTAAGAGACATGCTCTCTCAGGCTGAACATGACCCTGATTCAGGAGCTTTTCTGGTAACAACATCAGATAAACAGGCAAAAAGAGTATCAGAACGTATAAAAGAACTGGTCCCCAAAATGCCTAGAAAAGAAATTATTGAAGCTTCATTTAATAATCGTTCCGCAATAATTATTGTGAAGGATCTGAAAGAAATATTTGAAGTGGTAAATGAATTTGCACCAGAACACCTTGAAATCCTGACAAAAGACCCCTTTGATGATCTTTACAGAATTCGAAACGCAGGGGCAATTTTTCTTGGTCCAAATTCACCTGAACCTGTAGGTGATTATTTTGCCGGACCAAATCACACCTTACCGACTTCAGGATGTGCAAAATTTTCTTCGCCACTAGGTGTTCAGGACTTTATGAAAACTAGTTCTGTTATCAGTTATTCTGCTGAACGTCTTAAAAGCCAGGGAGAGCAAATAATTCGTTTTGCGGAGGAAGAAGAACTGTTTGCCCATGCAGCAGCAATTCAAACGCGTCTGGA
>PAZT01000038.1 GCA_002716165.1 Deltaproteobacteria bacterium
ATTTGTGAGGACAGAGTTTCTGACAGTTACGGTCTTGCTGCAGACGAAGCAATGGCATTACGTGTTGGAGAGAATCAATCTTCTTCCATTCTGCGCCTTTACACCTATCAATCATCCAGTGCACTTGTTGGAAGATTCCAAAGAATAGAAAATGAATTAAACCTTGATTTCTGCAGAAAACAGAAGATGTCTGTAAATCGTCGTCCAACCGGAGGTGGGGCCATCCTTATGGGCGAGGACCAGTTAGGGGTAGCCCTAATGCTTAGAGATTGGAAGGGAAATAAAGCTCCACGTGAACTGATGCAACATTTTGCCTCAGCTCTTTCAGAAGGGTTACTAATCTTTGGTATCAAAGCTCAATTTCGTGGAAAAAACGACCTTGAAGTGGAGGGACGCAAAATTGGAGGTCTAGGTATCCACAGTAACGCATCTGGTGGATACCTTTTGCATTGTTCTATTTTAGTTGATCTTGATGTAACGCTGATGCTGAGGGCCCTCAATGTGCCAATTGAAAAATTAGAATCTAGGCAATTAAAAAGTATTGAAGCTAGAATAACTACTGTAAGACGAGAACTGCAAAATAATATTACCCTACAAGAAGTTAGGAATAAAATGCTAAGAGCATTTTCCTCATATTTTTCTGTAGAATTTGGGCAAAGTTGTTATAGTCCGAAAGAAATGAAAGCCATAAGCGAAATGGAATCCTCAAGATATCTACAAAAAGATTGGGTTTTTCAAAAGGTAGATGTTCCAGATTTTTCAGGAGAAGCTAAGCAAATGACACCTGCAGGATTACTGGATGTACGGGTTACCATGGCTGGACGTCAGATCAAAGCTGTTTTCTTGGGTGGAGATTTTTTTGCGGATGAATCTGCGATATCTGACATTGAAGGGAGTCTACGTTGGCATTCAAGTGAGTTTAAAAATATCTTTAGTACGCTAAAAATTTTATATGCTAAACGGGAGGAAGAATTGTCATTCCTGCCGATTGAAAGTGTCTGTGAAGTAATTAGTAAAGCTGTGGAATCTGCCAAGGCAATTTCAAATGAAAGCAGTGTTAGTTATGGTTGTTTTGTAAATCCAAAAATTTCTGATGCTGAAAATATCCTCTCCTAAAATGATTCCTGAAGCTCAGATTTCAGGTTCATTAACTGAAGGTCTTGAAATCCGAAGGAGGTATTTCCCGGACACTATCCGTTTTCATAATCCCGGTTTGAGGCGACACCAGACATCAGAGATAAGCTGTCAGCAGACTCAAGAGTTTGTTTCAATCAGTCTTACAGGCACGCGGTGTGCGCTAGACTGCAAACATTGTGGAACTAGTGTACTACGCGGTATGAAAGACCTTTCTCGAAGTTCAAAAAACCTATTCGAACTATGCTCAGAATTGTCACGCAGTGGAACTCGAGGTATATTAATTTCTGGAGGCTGTGATCGCTATGGCAGGGTGCCAATACTCCCCCATATTCCTGACCTGATTAGGGCCCGCAGGGAGCTTGGCATGACTATCAGAGTCCACCCGGGACTTCCAGACGAAGAAACTGCTAAAGGACTTGCTGAGCTTGATATTGACGGCGCAATGGTGGATATCATTGGTAATAATAATACAATTAGAGATGTCTATCACCTCAATGCAAAAACTGAGGATTATGATGCAGTTATGGCGCGCTTAAACCGTCACGATGTTCCTCTGGTGCCTCATATTATCTTGGGACTTCATTTTGGTAAGATGCTTGGAGAATGGAAGGCTCTAGAGATGACGGCCAAGCATCGTATTAAGCTTCTTGTATTGGTTATTCTGATGCCTTTGAATGGGACTCAAATGCAAAACGTGAGTCCTCCTTCATTGCAGGAGATTGGAGCTTTTTTTAATACTGCCCGAAAGGCCTTGCCTCAAACAGAAATAATGCTTGGATGTGCCAGACCACTTGGAAAAATCAAAATAGATGTTGACCGTCTTGCTATTGAATCAGGACTAAATGGTATTGCCTTCCCAGCAGAAGGAACGCTCTCATATGCTAGACAGCATGGATTGGAGCCCGAAATAATTAATGCCTGCTGTGGAGTAAACTGGAATTGAAAATCATTGCATTATGCATAAAATGTTGTTACGTCAAAACTATATTAAATAAAGTATTAGAAGCATGAATTCTGAAACTGTTGAAAAAAATAACGAATTATCTCAGATCAGTCCTGATTATGTCCGTATCAGTATGGCGGCTGCAATTGAACTGGGGCTTAAGCCAGGACGTATCTCGTGCTGCAGTTGTGACTGTATCAACCTGCTGCAAAATTATCCTCAGGGTTGCTATGCTAACTGTACATACTGTGGGCTAGCACGTGAGCGTCCCGGTATTGCTGAAGACAACTCCTTCATTCGTGTAGACTGGCCTCTTTTCCCAACTGACTTGGTGGCAGAAAAAATTGGAGAGCTTGAAAGAAAGAAAGAGGTAGGCAGGGTTTGTGTGGCACAGGTGCAAGATCATCGTGCTAACAACGATCTGGTCGATATGATTTCAAGAGTTCATCATCGGGCTCCAGAAGTCCCTATCTCTGCGCTTGTTACGGCGACCCTGCTTAATGATGAGTGGCTAGTTAAAATTAAAGAAGCCGGAGCAGATATTATTGGAGTTGGACTAGATGCTGCTTCAGAGGAACTATTTTACAGTACCCGTGGAAAGGGTACGAAGGGGCCTCACGATTGGAAGAAGCACTGGAAAATCATAAGAAAGGCCAGAGAAATGTATGGTCCAATGAAAGTAAACTGCCATCTTATTGTAGGTCTTGGAGAATCAGACAGAGACCTAGTGGAAATGTTTTATTTGTTAAAATCTGAAGAAATTGCGGCCTACTTGTTTTCCTTTAATCCTGAGCCCGGTACAATAATGGAAAACACACCAAGAACTCCAATTACTAGAACTCGTAGAATTCAGCTAGTAAAAAACTTGATTGAAGAGCATGAACTTCCAGAATCTTCAATCGAGTTTGATAAATCAGGTACTATCAGAATGATCGCCGCTCCTAGAAAAATACTTAAACTTGTTACAGAAAACGGAATGGCATTTATGACTGATGGATGTCCAGATAGGCAAGGAAAAATGGCCTGCAATCGTCCTTATGGTTCCTATCGACCTGGTGAGGAATTCCGTGACTATCCCTTCCTTCCTGATGCGTCCGATTTAAAAATAATAAGTAAAGAAATGAAACTCGCTGAAATAGTAAAGTCCAACGAAAGCGCTCTTGTCTAGACTTCCTGTCAGGCTGATCTGTACCGGCAAAATTGAACCGGGACTTACTCAAGGACTCTATCACTCTCTAGCAAAGGGAATGACTGAATCATCTACTGATACAGTTATAATTTGCAGTCCGTCCTCACCTTACCTTTGCATTGGCTACCACCAAGTACTTGAGTCAGTACTTGATTTAGAAGTTTGTGAAACTTTAAACCTGCCTGTTATGCGCCGTTGTATTGGTGGTGGAGCGACATTTCTTGACCGTAACCAAATTTTCTACCAGTGCATTTTTCACAACAGCAGAGTCCCCTGGAGAGCAGATAAGGTCTACCAGATGATGCTTAATGCGCCTATTAATGTACTGAATCGAATAGGACTCAGGGGGAGTCTGCGCTCTATTAATGAGGTTGAAGCCAACTCTGTGCGGATAGCTGGAATAGGCGGGGGACGTGTTGGAGAGGCAATGGTCGTAGTTGGCAATCTTTTACTCGATTTTGATTACAGCCTCATGAGCAAAGTATGGCATGTCCCAGATCAGTCTTTTCGAAATCTTGCCTTTGCAACCATGGAGGAAAGAGTGGGAACACTAAAAAAATTGGGCTGTAAACATACTTTGGAATCATTGGAATCTTATCTGACTGAAGCTTTTGTCGAAAGCCTTGAGCGTCCTGTTCATGAAACGCAGTTTGAAATTCAAGAAATTCAGGCTGGAAGGAATTCGGCAACGAATCTTTCATCTTTTGAATTTCTTTCACTTCACTATCCTGAAGGTGAAGTGAAGCCAATGAAATCACTTAAAATATCTGCAGATGTCTTCATTCATCATATACGCCTCCAATTAGATGATCGGATATCAGAGATTTCAGTTCGTGTAGATAATGGAATTATCACCGATTTACAAACAGAGTCACCAAGAAAGACAAATATAGAAAAACTTATGCTAGACACTCCTTTTTCAGACTGGTCCTGATGAAGGAAAAAAATAATAAAAGTGACTTGATTTCTAATTTGAACCCCTAAATATGGTTAGGTTCTTTTGCTAATAGTCAAATTTTAAGCATTTATAAAATTTACGTAACCCAATTGGAAAAAAACCTGAAAATTGCAAGAATTTCTTTGCAACGATCTTTTATAAAACTATTACTTGCATAAAAATGCAAATTCTTATTATTAGTCGGGAGTTTTACCGTGTGATGGAAGATTGAAGCGTGAAGGCAAGTGTGGTATATAACATGCTGTAGGTACAGGCCTGTTGTTTTTATCTGTACACTTTACCTTCTGGTTGAATTTTTTCTTTAGCCGATGATTGGTTACCTGAATTGATTGATATAGTTTTTTATTAGTTACTATGTGGTGTTTTTGATTACATTTGCTTATTTGAAAATATTCAGTGTAACGTCTACATTCATTTGCTTCTGGAATTTTTTCATAAACATAGAACTTTTGTTTGGTACATCCTGACAGAATTATTAAAGTCAGGAGTGCTTTCGAGATTATATAATTAATTACAAAGTTATTTTTCATGTTTTACTAATGTAATCTGCTAATAAATTATTTTTTCAGGAATCATAATGAGAGCTGATAATTTAAACGTAATTTTAAATAACATGTCACGTAATCCAACTGACTGGAAAATCAACAAATTTCACGCACAGCACAAAAGTGGCGTTAGGATCTGGATTGGCAATGGCTTATACAGCTACCATATTGAAAAACCTGAATATCAGGAATTAGGACTGATTGAGCGTTTTAAGCTGCATAAACAAATAAAATTACTTACTAGAAATAAAAATAATTTTCACTTTCCCATTTAAGAATAAAATAATACTTGTCAATTCTAACCAGTACTTTAATTTTGCTTTTTCGAGTTTTTTAAGAAAGATTATTTTTCTGCTGCGCACCTGAAACCTACAGTATTAAAGGTATTTGTGGGCAGAGCATCCCTTCGCATGGCAGTACGTAAATATTCGGCAGGATCACTCCATGAGCCTCCTCTCATTACGCGGTATTTCCCCATTTCAGGACCCTGTGGGTTTGAGACATTGTCATTTCCATACAAACTAAACCAGTCATAGACCCATTCCCATGCATTCCCATGTATATCAAAAAGGCCATTTGGGTTGCTTAGTTTTTGAGCAGTTGTGTGGATCATTCCGCCAGAGTTTTCTCGAAACCATCCGTAATCAGATAAAAACTCGATACCTCCATCAAATGAATATTTTTCTTTGCTGCCAGACCTAGCAGCCATTTCCCATTCTGCTTCCGAAGCAAGACGTTTCCCAATTAAGTTGCAGTAGTGACGTGCAGCATACCAAGAGACATTTGTGACTGGTTTGAGCTCACTCCTTAACTCGGGTACAAGGTCATCACTCCAGTTTTTTAGATAATTACCATCGTGATATTTTCTTGGGAAAGTGCTTTTCCTCAGAAAAGGATGCCTTGCCAGGACAAGTAAATACTGATAATTTGTAACTTCACATTTGTCTATCCAGAATTCATCCAATGTTACTTGATGAATAGGCCTCTCAGAAGGAAGTCCTTCATCACTTCCCATTTTGAAGGTCCCCGGCTTTATAAGTACCATTCCTGAATGATCAGTATTTTTGTCGTCGTCTTCTAGAAAACCACATAATGTTTCTAGGTCTTTTTTCTCGATTTTCGCAAATGCTTGCTCTTCAGGAAATAGTTTTTTTTCAAGATTCTGCAAAAGAAGTATGTAAGTGTTTAGGATCTCTTGGTTAAAATTAGTTAAGCGTTTGATCATTTTGCCTTCATCACGCCCGCACCTGAATCTATCCTTGAGACAGTTAAGCTTTTGCCTGATCCAGACCCTTATTGAATCTCTTGCCCTCTGTCTTTCTATTTCGTGAAGCAATGCTGGTTCTGAGTTGAGATAAATTTTTTCAAAAAGGGAAGTGTTTGAGATGCTAATTTTTGCAAGTTCGATTAGTGCATCATAATCTTTGCAGAATTTTTTTTGATCTGTAGGGACTTCTATTCCGAAATTTCTTCGCTTAGAACAGGCTTTTGTTTCTGACTTACGATTTATACCCAGTTTTTCACTGAAAACACGGAAGCGTAGCTCAGAAATGGTATGCATTAAGGGGTAGCGCTCTCCCTTCAGAGTAAATCCGATAAAATCTGATATAGCTGATTTCTGAAATTCATTAACCATCTTTTGAAAACTCTGTGTTTCAGCCAAGACAAAATGAAAACTCAAAAAAATAGCCAAGACTATTATTGTACCTTTTAACTTACTTGGATTCACAGAAAATTTTATTTTTAATCTTTTCATAAGGGGTATTTTCTGAAAAAAAACTGGAAGCTCAACACAAACAAAGTAGAATTAATTATTTTTTCGACTTCAAATAGACTTTTAAGTAGCAAAGCAATCGATATTCCATCTCTTGCTGCAAATATTTTTGGGGTCCATTTTTTACCTAATTTTAAGGAATAGTAAATTTATGGTTTCACAAGCTTTCGAAAAATCTGGCTGGCTAAATCGTTATTTGTCATACCGAGCAGAAAACCCGTTTATCCTTTCTGAACAATACCTAAACTTGGAAAAGGGAAACAATGACGAAAAAATTTTCGATGAGTGCCTTTACAAAGAGGTCAAGGAAAATGGAATACTGCTTGGCTGTCCAGTAATTACAAGATCTTTGTCAGAAATGAAAGAAAAGCTTGATTTGCCAAATCAAAGAGGCGGAACAGTTTTGCTTTACATTGAAACTATGTTCTCTATTGCAATGGTTGAATATAAAATTCTTAATTCTATTTCTAATAATGATTCTTCAGAATCATATCAAATACGCCTTTTGAATATTTTATTACTGGTATTAAAATATCATTTCCCGCATAGCTATTATCGAATACCTAGAGAGGTTCCGCTAACGAAATTGCTCAAACATAATGAGTCCCTGAACGGAGTATTGATACAGCTGGAAGAAGTACTAATTGGTTCTGTTACCTTGCCAGGCTATTCCTCATTAGGGAATCGGCAGAATATTTTTGCTTTTTCAAAACTATATTTTTTCCTTCTATGGGCCAGGGGAACAATTAAAAGAGATTTTTCTAGTCTTAACAAATATATTGAGATGGATAAGAAGCTTAGGGAGGAAATGATAACTGCTTTTGCTGCACTAATCTGGGCAGATGATTTCATTGCAAGTGCAGAGGAGCAGGTTTTTGAAAAATATATTGAACAGACGGGATTGGAAGAATCCATAAAGAATGAACTAGGTAAGCGTATACTTGAACCAGTAAAAACAGCTGATTTTAAATTTTCTTTTTCTTGTTTAAACATACGTAGATACTTGGTTGAACAGCTAATTTTACTCTCATTCATTAATAATCAGGAAGCATGGCAGGAGCGTGATTTGATAGAAAATATATCTCAAAAACTGGGATTCTCTCTGGATGAATTAGAAGAATTATATTTCACGGTCGCAGAATTTTTTTCAGTTCACAGTGAAAGACTTGAATTCCTTAAAAATAATGCCGCTGCAAAGCAATTTCAGGATTACATGAATGACAAAGTATTCTTTCTGGTAAAAAAAAATTTGGGGAATATCATGAAGGAGATTGAGGAAACTAAGGAGCTTTCTGAGTTACTTGTTAAAGCAACTAAAAAATCTTTAACAATGGAAGAGAAACAGAAAGTACAAGATCAGCTGATGGATATTGCAAAGACAATTCCAGCACTTGCTATTTTTGTGCTTCCGGGCGGAGGTATTCTTTTACCTATCCTAATAAAAGTTCTTCCATTTAATATACTACCAAGTTCATTTCAGGAAGAAAAAGCATCCAGATAAAAATCTATTAAATGGATATACGATTCTGGTTTGTGGTATATAATCTTTTATTGCTACCATTCCTTTTAGGAGCATTGAAGATTATCGCACTATTCAAACGTAACATAAGAGAAAGTCTGGAAAAAAGAGATGGTATTTGGGAACGTCTTGAAAACTCTGTTTCAAGAAGGGACTGGCAAAAGCCTTTGATCTGGTTTCATGTAGCCAGTGCAGGAGAATTACTTCAGGCTCAGCCACTAATTAAGGGCTGTTCTGCTCAAGGTTCAGATTGCATACTTACATATAGTTCAGTTAATGCATTTCGCTGGCTCGAAAAGGCGGAACAGAAAAAAGATCTTAATTTGCTTGCAGCTGAATTTTTGCCTTTAGATCTAATCTCGAATGTTCGTAGATTGCTAGGTTTGATTCAACCGTCACGCTTAATCTGGGTTAGCTATGATCTGTGGCCTAATCTAGTCTGGGAAGCGCACAGGCAGAAGATCCCTCAGTCTCTAGTCTCCGGTATTGTTCATGCGTCCTCGCTTCGGACCGTAAGCTTTGTTGGACGTTCTTTGTTTCGTTCTCTTTATCAAAATCTTGAGCATATTTTAACTGTTTCTGAAGCAGATCGAAAAAGGGTTCTTTCCGCATTCCCGGATCATCCATATGTCAAAGTTATGGGAGATACGCGCTGTGACAGTGTTTTGGAGCGAAGAGATAATGTTAAAATTCCTAAGCTTCCTGCAGTTGCTGATAATAAGATTGTTTTTATTGCAGGCAGTACATGGCCTTCAGATGAAAAATGCGTATTCCCTGGAATGAAGGACGCACTTGAAAGCTATCCAGATCTTTTTCTGATTATTGCACCGCATGAACCAACAGAATATCATCTAAGCAATGTGGAAAATTTTTTTGCTGGAATTCCAATGTCACGCTGGTCTAATATTTCATCTCACACCGGTCATTTAAGAATTTTGCTGATAGATTGTGTTGGTATTCTTGCTTTAATGTATTATTATGCTCAAATGGTATATGTGGGGGGAGCATTTACAACCGGAGTCCATAATGTTCTCGAACCTGCAGTCATGGGGGCTACAGTTTCCTTCGGTCCAAAACACAGCAATTCGATTGAAAGCCTTCAAATGCTCGAAAAAGGACTTGCAAAATGCATAAATAATTCTGATGAATTTCGCAGTTGGTTTTATAATTTGCTGGATGACAGAAAGCTTTGTCTGGAATTGGGAAAAAAGTCTAAAGAGTTCGTTGAAGGCCAAGCAGGGGCCTCGGAGAGATGCCTACCATTATTGGTTAATTGATATAAAATTTTAGTCTAAAATGTTTTCTAGAGTTGTTTCTATTTTATTAAAACTCTATTTTCTTAAAATGATAACTTAATGTTAAAAGTTTGGGACCAAAAACTATAAGCGTAAGATTTTAAGAGGAAATGTTTTGACAAAGTAGAGCTTCTAGGTGAAAATGACCAGTCAAAAATAAGCGCTGAAGTTTTTTTAAATAAATAAAAGCCCAATTGTATTTAACCTAGAAATCCTAAGAAAATTTTAAATATGAGTGAAATTACTTTTGATACTGAGCTCGACTGCAGGGGTTTGAACTGCCCCATACCTATATTAAAAACAAAAAAAGCTGTTGATGCCCTTAACACGGGCCAGATACTAAAAATGCTATCGACAGATCCAGGATCTGTTAACGATGTGCAGTCTTGGTCTAAGCGAACAGAAAACATGTTACTGGACCATACTGAAGATGGAGGAGTTTATAGCTTCTTGATTCAGAAGAAATGACCCTTACATTCTTAAAGTCCGAAGGTCTTTTGTTTATGATCAGTTCCAGTTTTTGATTAGAGTTTGATTATAGATTTGTAAAAAAAAATATCACAACGGAGGGATGATGAGTGATGAAGAAAAAATGACTGTGTTTGTTACTTCTGGTCCAGATACACCACAGCGTTGTGCAACGCCCTTTTACATGGCAAACATTGCTGCGGCAATGGACAATGAGGCCGAAATGATTTTTCAAATAGACGGAGTTTTGCTTATGAAAAAGGGAGTGGCAGATAATCTTATGGCCAAGGAGGGAGGTAAACTGGTTATTGATTTTATACGTGAAGCCAAAGAGGCTGGTGTGGAGATGCGCGTCTGTTCAGCCGCATTGCAGCTTCACGAAATGACTGAAGAAGATTTGATTGAGGAGTGTGATGGTGTAGTTGGTGCAGCGTACATGGTAGATGTCGGCTTAGAAAGCGGTATTGTGCTAAATTACTAAATTTGGTATAAACGATGGCTGAAGTTAATAATTGTCTGCTTCCTGACGAGCTGCAGTATCACGTGGAATTCAACGTATGGCTGCGTGATAATGGGGATGGAACTTTTGATATGGGAATGACTGACATTGCACAGACTATGGCTGGCTCAGTCATTCACTGCCGTGCTAAAGCGGTGGGAAAGACTGTTAAAAAAGGTAAAAGTATAGCTACCGTTGAAAGTGGGAAATGGGTTGGTCCAGTAAAAACTCCCCTTACAGCTGAAATTATGGCATGCAACCAAGATGTTGAATCAGATGCCACAGTTCTAAATAAAAGCCCATATAAACAGGGTTGGATAGTCAGGCTTAAGCCAAGCCAAATGGAAGAAGAACAGGGGGACCTTGTTTCAGGTGAAGATGCGCAGGAAGGATTTAGAGCCTATATGAGTGAAAAAGAGCTCGGAGAATGCGTTCATTGTGAAGGGTTTGATGGATAGTAAACAAATTGCTGATTCAAAAAAATCACTTATCCTTTCAGTTTTTACTCACCCAGCTTGCAGTGGTTGTGGAGCAGCAGTGGAAATGGGATGGGAACTTGCTCAGGATCTTCAAGGGATAGTGCTGAAAACAGTAAAACTGGAGAACCAAGAGGGGCTGGAAAAGGCACAGCAATGCGGTATAAAAACAATTCCAACAATGATTATTTACAAAGGTGAAGAGGAATGTGAACGTATGATTGGTCTTCCTGAAAAGAAGAAACTAGAAGAGTCACTCAAACTTTATTTAGATTGAAAAGATATGTCTATTTATTCTGATGCAAAATATACAGATGTTCCTTTGGAAAAAAAGCAGGAGCTTTTTGATGAGGTGAAGGCTGACATGCGTTATGACCACCAACTTTACGGTTGCTATGAATGTGGAATATGCGTTGCGGCCTGTCCATCAGCACGTTTCTATGATTTCAGCCCGAGAGTATTTGCACAGGTAATGGCCAGAGAAGACGTAGATACTTTTTACGAATTACTCAATGACAGTGTTTGGGACTGTTCTCAGTGTTTTTCATGTACACGTTGTCCGAGACAGAATAATCCGGGTGGCATTATTACTATAATGCGTGAGGTGGCAGTCAATCATGGCATGCAGTCAGCTAAGGATGCACTAAAAGCATACAGCCGTATTATTTATAAGATTATGTCAACTGGTACGCAAGTGGCTCCAGACATGTTGCAACCAGATTTCTTTCCAGATTGGGGTCCTGATGTAAAACAGGTGTCAGACAACTTGGATGTGTGGCGTAGGTGTGTTCCTCCTGAAACTATGCATACTACAGAACTGGCATGGGATGTTAGCGAAAAAACCAGACTCGAGCTCTATATGATTTGGAAGCTCACTGGTAATCTGGAAATGATCGAAAAAATTGATGAGGGGATTTTCATGATCCTTGAAGAAGTTATGGAAGAGTTGTTGGAAGAGAATGGTTACGACATTGATGATTATGAAAACTTACTTGAAGAAGAAGAAGATGAATGATTTTGAATAACTTATTAAACAATCTGGAAATGTATTAAACAGTTGATTTCACTTTGAGAGAAAGAAAGGGTAATTGATGCAACAAACTTTAGCAAAAAAAGAATTTACTCCGCCCCAAGTTTCATCACGGGAATTCAAAAGGGACAACCTCCCGCCCACGGATGACTATAGAGAGCAGTTATTTGAACTCGAGAAGGCTGGCGAACTTGAAGTCCAGAGAGTTCCTGAACCTTATGTCGAACTTGAGACCAAATACGGTAGAAAAAAGAAAATTCCCCACCAGATGACCTGGCACCATAAATCATGTGGACAATGTGGTCATATCCCAGGATATTCTACATCTATCTTTTGGATTAATAGGAAACTTGGATTTGAATACCATGATCCTCGAGATCAGACTTCCTGCACGGCATGGAATTATTATGCCTCTTCTACTTCTAACTCTGCTGCACAGGCAGGTATTGCGGTACGAAATTTTTCTCAGGCCAAAATAGACGGTTACTTCCCGGTCATTCACTGTGGCACAAGTTACGGCCATTACAAGGAGACACGCGAACAACTTCTGCACTACCCAGTACTGCGAAGACAGGTGCGTAAAATAATGGACCGTCTTAAGATGCCCTTTGTTTTTCCAGAAGAAATAGTTCATTACTCAGAATGGGTGCATGCTATGCGCGATCGAATTGCAGAGTTGCAAGTCCTAGATCTTAGTAAAGTAACTGTCACCGTGCACCCAGCATGTCATTATCATAAACTTGTTGTTGAAGATGCCGTATATGATCGTGATCTTTTCGATGGCCAGCGAACCGCCATCATCAGTGGTTTGGTCGATGCTCTTGGAGCAAAAGTAGGGGACTACTCTACTTGGCATGACTGTTGTGGCTTTGGATTCAGGCATATTCTTGTCAGCCGTGATTTTTCTCGATCTTTTGCTACCACAAGAAAAATTGAAAGGATGAAGGAGGAGGTAAATCCAGATGTTACACTAACTCATGACACAGGTTGTGTTACTACACTTGATAAAAGTCAGTTTGCTGCTCAGGCACATAAAAAAAATGTAGGTATTCCAGTGATGTCTGACGCTCAGTTTGCAGCTTTGGCTATGGGTGCACATCCATACATTGTTTGTCAACTTCATTGGCATGGTGTGGATATGAAACCACTACTCGAAAAAATGGGAATTGATCACAAAAAGGCATGGGAAGAGTTTGAAGTACAGGCCGAAAGAATCAAAGCTGGAGAAATCGAATATATAAGCTGGAAGGAGGCAGATGCTTAAAAAAAACGTATTAGTAATTGGTGGAGGACCCGCGGGGCTTGAAGCAGCAAGAGGTGTGGCTGACCTTGGTTATCCAGTTAAAATTATTGAAAAGGCTGATCGGCTTGGAGGAATGCCAATACTCGCTGACTATGCAGCACTTACCCCTAATATGGTGAATGCTGAGGAGGCAATGGGAGAAATGATTCAGCGTATTGAAAACGATGAGCTGATAGATATCTGCACTTCCACTGAAGTAATTGGTGTATCAGGCTCTTCACCAGAAATAAATGTAAACCTAAAAGGTCCTGAAGGTGAGGAGCATATTCAGCCAGGAAGTGTAATTGTGGCCACAGGATTCAAGCATTTTGACCCAGGTAAGGAGACTCAAATGTACGGCTACTACGAGTTTGATGATGTAATTACCTTGGTGGATACTGAAAAAATGTTAAAAGCAGGAAAGTTTGTAAGACCTTCTACTGGAGAACCACCAAAACAGGTCTGCTTCATTCAATGTGTTGGGAGCCGTGACCGTCAGATAGGTAACGCGTGGTGCTCTAAAGTTTGTTGTGGGATTGCTTCTAAGGAGGCCATTGAAATTCGTCACCTTCTCCCGGACTGCAAGGTATTTGTATTTTACATTGATATGCGCATGTATGGGTTCTGGGAGGATGAAATTTACTGGAAAGCCCAGGAGAAATATAAGGTAAACTTCATACGTGGGATTGTTACTGAAGTCACAAAACGTGGTGATCAGGTAGTAGTTAAAGGCGAAGATACTACAATGGGAAGACCAATGGAAGTGCCTATGGATGTGGTAATACTTTCTGTGGGTATGGAGCCCAGTGAAGGGACGTCAAGGATGGCAGAACTTTTTCAGCTTCCTTTGGAATCCCATGGTTATATTGAGAGCATTGGTGGAGCTTTAAATACTGTGGTAACAAGCGTACCAGGAATATTTGTAGCAGGTGCGGCAGGTGGCCCGGCAGATTTAGAGGACTCAGTTTCTATGGGTGGTGCAGCAGCATTGAAAGCAGCTTCTTATCTTCGAAAAACCGGACTGCTTGCAGCTTAATGCTTTTTGATTCACTGACGAACGAAGAAATCGTCGATTCAGAATCAGCTTTGGAGTTTATGAAGGAAGCGACTAAGTTAGCCAGTTCCGCTGACTTGGAGGACCTTTCTGAGCGAGTTTCACAAAAGGCTGAATGTTTTAAGGGGTATCTGAGTCCATCATTTGTTAATGACCTTGATGAAGGAAACTTTGAACGTATCGTAAGTTTAATCTTTTCGATCGGAAGAAAGTCAAAGCGTCTGATCGACGCAAATGGTTTTGAAAACCTTCGTAATATGATAAGGGAACTATTACATGGAATTGATCCTGTTGAAAATCGTTTCAGTCTTTTTGTGAATCAAGTTGAAGGGATTGAGGAAAAGATGCGCATTAACTTTGCAGGTGAATTGTTGCATTACTCTATGCCAGATCGATACTGGCTTTGGACTAACTGGATCTGGGACCCTGATAATAATACAGGTGCTTTGCCGCTAGTAGTAAAGGAGGATGTAGATTTGCTTGGGGAAACTGAGGGAGAAACATACCTTAGAGTTGGAGAGGCAATGTCCTATGTAAATCAGGTTGGGAACGAGCGTGGTTATTCCAGAGTTGGTCATGGTAAATTTGGGATTGATGTTTTTTTGGCCTGCGTTTACGCGGTATATATGTACACGGTTTTTAGAGTAAAGCTGTCTGATGAATTCAACAGGATTCTTCCGGAGTTGCCTGAGCTGACACGACGTGTGCTTGGAGTTCAAAAATTAAAATTTTAAAAAAATATGGCAGAACATAAATACGAAAAATTTACGGAGAAGGAAGAAGCTGTAGTAGAGGGAATTGATATTTCTGGAGTCTGGAACAGGATGTATGAACCTCGAGAACTTTCAGAATATGATCTTACCTACATGGACAAGGTTACAGAAACTAAAGGGGCTGAATCCATGGGTTGGTGTTATCAATGCGCTCAGTGTGTTGGTGTATGCCCAGTTGACCACGTAGGTAGTTATGGACCACGTAAGTTGTTCCGCAAGCTTCAAACGGGGGCTAATCTTTTTGAAAGTGATGATCTTTGGCTTTGCACGACCTGCATGAACTGTCTCAGGGTCTGTCCTAAGGAAGTAGACATGATGAAAATTATGCCTGCTGTTCGTGAGCAGGTTGTACTGAATGGTACTCTTCCTGGAGAAATTCAGGATATGCTTCAAAATGTTTCTGAATACGGTAACCCAATGGGGGAGTCTCCAAGAAAGCGTCCACGTTGGACCAAAGGTCTCGAAAATCCTCCTAGGGACCTTTCTAAGGAGGATGGTTCGGAGCCTGTCGAGGTGCTATGGTATGTCAGTGATTACTTTTCCTATCATCAAAGGGGACAGGATGCGGCAAAAGCTTTGACAAGAGTTTTCAACAGG
>PAZT01000039.1 GCA_002716165.1 Deltaproteobacteria bacterium
ATCCATGGTAAACCTACTGGGAGTTTTTCGACTAATTTAACCATTTCTTCTATAACCGCATCGTGTAGATTCTGGTGCACAAGAACTCTGGAAGTAGAACTGCAAGACTGTCCCTGGCGGTTCATATTCATCCCCTTGACTGCATAACTTGCGGCCTGTTTTGGGTTTGCATCAGGAAATATGATAATCGGATTCTTCCCCCCCAGTTCAAGTGTCACATGGGTGAGATCATCGGCCGCAGCTTTAGCAATTATTTTCCCTGTGGCAACTGAACCCACTACTCCTACGCGTCTTACGTCTGGATGACGGACCATGGCATCACCACAAATTTTGTCACCAGTTAATACATTGACTACTCCTTGAGGGAGGACCTCTTCACATATTTCAGCAAATCTTAAACTCGATAAAGGTGCTTGTTCAGAGGCTTTAACAATGACTGTGTTTCCTGCAGCTAAAGCCGCTGCTGATTTTTCTGCACAAAAACGCAGAGGATGATTGAAGGGATTAATCTTGGCTACTACTCCAAAAGGATGTCTCCTAGTAAAATTTAGATGACCTGATGTTACGGAGTGTGTTTGCCCTTTGATTTCTGTAATAAGATTTGCAAAAAATTTCAGGGAATCAGAAGACCAGTTTACATCCCCTTTCATTCCATTGAGTGCATTACCTGAGTCAACACAATCCATCATTCCAAGTTCATCCTTATTTTCCATGAGTCTATCTGCAAGGTTTATCAGAAAACCGGCTCTTTCCTTGATAGGCATTCGTGACCAATCAGGGAATGCTTTCTTTGCTGCTTTTACAGCTCTGCTAACATCCTGTTCATCAGCCAAGGGAACTTCTCCCAAATATTTCTGGTTTGAAGGGTTTATGGTTTTGAATCTTTTACCATTTGAACTCTCTTCCCATTTTCCTCCGATTAATAAACCTTTAGGAGAAAAACTCAGTTCTGGTGTTTTAATAGTTTCAGAGGGCATATTTGATTTATAATGAATTTAGATTTAAGATTAGATTTGGTTTTTTTGGGTAGTCATAAACGGCAGTAAGGACTTTTTTTATGAATTTTCCACCCTCAATTAATTTTTCCAAACAATATTTTTGATATTAGAATATAAATTATATTCAACATTTTTAAATACAATTTTTAATTTAATCAATCAATTTTTTTTTGTATTCATTATTTTTTATGTATAATTAATATTTAAAATTTTAGGGGAGATTATTATACTATTATAAATTTTAAGGATAATTCTTCCTTTTTATAATTAAATATAATTTGAAAATTAATTTAAAGTCTGGTTCTGAACACAAAGGTATGACTAGTATTTCATCTCACCAAAATTTCCGATTTTTTGATAATCGTCAGAAATATCTGCAATTTGTATCAACTTGCAGTGAAAAAGATATTATTTCAAAACGTGTGGGAAAAGAAATTTCGTTTTTGAATCCTTCCCCTCCAGCACTAAGAGTTTTCGATGCAGGTATTGGAGATGGGAGCGTGCTTGCTTCTGTTCAAAGAAACCTGCATCAGCAGTTTCCGACTCTACCATTTTATATTGCAGGAAAAGAAATTAGTCTTGAGGACGTCAGGCTTTGCTTAGGCAAAATGGGAGATCGTTTGTTTGAGCACCCAGCCACTGTTTTGGTATTTACTAACCTTTTCTACAATGAAGCTCCATGGCTAAAACCAAAAAAAGCTATTGCAGAAAAATCATTAGTTTGGAAAGAATTGTCTCTTGAAGGAAATACATCTCATGAATTTAGCAAACAGTTAAACTACCTAGAAGGTTTTCTACAAAAAAACTGGAAGGCACATCACAGCGAAAGAACAGGCAATCCTGTTTATGATCACCCAACCGTTCTGATCATTTACCGCAAAGATTATAGATTTCTCTTAGACCAAATTATACCAACTAAAGAAAATGCTTATGCAGACTATGATCTTGTTATTGCATCACAACCTTATCGCCTTAGAGTCTCTCCTGAGTACAAAGTTGAAAAGGTTTTACTTCCTCTGACTCAAAGTCTTGGTAGAGGAGGAAGATTAATTGGAATTCATTCGGCAGGGAATGATCCTGGTATGGAAATACTCCAAAAATTTTGGCCTGACGATGATCCATTCATGTACAAACGTCACCAAATTATGGATGTGCTGAAAAAAAAATTGGGACGAGATGAAAGCCTTTATAACATAAAGCCTGGTTCTGATAAAAACTCTATCTTTAGATATGATATGCATTCCCTTCCAAATGAATTGGAATATAGTATTGGCACTTCGACTCTTTTTGCCGCGTGGAACGCAGTAATATATGTTGGTCAGGTTGAAGATCAAAGACTAGAAAAGGTGATGCAGAACAATGATTATCTTGATGTAACCCGCGAAATACTTAGAAAAAATCGAGGATTATGGTTTTTTGACGAATCCTTTATAGTCTCCCGAAAAAATGAATGAAAATCACTTAAACTTAGGATTTAATTTTTATCTTAATGATCAAATACATTTCAGCAAAAATACCGAAGTGATTTTAAAAAAATTAATCAACTTTTAAAAGCATTTCCACCAGTCATGTTACAAAAAAGCTTTTTTTCATAATAAATTAATGAAGACACCAATTTATCAGATAATTAACCGTATGATCAGCCTAATTCCTTTAGGTAAAGATGCAACTTATGTGCAGATTTCTAAAATTGTTGGAGGATGTAGAGCTCGCATGGTGGGCTATGCCACTTCAGCAATTCTGCAAGATTCTTATATACCTTGGCAGAGAATAATCAATTATAAATTGGGTGAATAAAAAAATTTCTATTAATTATTGAGGAAGGACCAATAATGCCCGAAAATCGTTTACGTTTGTCATTGTAGGCCCCGTTGAGACCAGACCTCCTAGTTTATGGAAAAAACTGTAAGAGTCGTTGTTTGAGATATAATCTGAAGGGTCCAAGCCAAGTTTTTGAGATTTTTTAAAGCTTTCTGGAGAAATAAATGCTCCGGCATTATCTTCTGTGCCATCAATCCCGTCTGTATCACAGGCAATTGCCCAAACACCGTCCTGCCCTCGCAATTCCTGAAGTAGTGAAAGTATAAACTCGGTGTTCGGTCCTCCACGTCCAGAGCCCTTGACAGTAACACTGGTTTCACCACCAGAAAGTATTACAACGGGTGGTGAGATTGGATTACCGTATTTTTGAATCTGTATCGCTTTTTCTGCATGAATTTTTCCCACATCCCGAGATTCTCCTTCCAAGTTATCACCTAATATCAGCGGTTTTATTCCTGCTTCAATAACTGCTTGGGAAGCTGCGTGCAGCGACTGCTTTGGTGTAGCAATCAAATAATTTTCAACATTTTGCAGGCGTGAATCTCCTGGTTTTGGTGTTTCATCATCTGCATTTTTCAAATATTTTAATACAGAATTCGGTTCAGAAATATTATATTTGGCAAGAATTTTTAAGGCATCTCTAAAAGTTGAAGGATCTGGGACTGTTGGTCCTGAGGCTATTATAGATAGGTCATCGCCGGGGACATCTGAAATAGTCAGTGTTAATAAATTGGCAGGTGAGCAGGCAACTGCAAGCCTGCCGCCTTTGATGGCTGATAAATGTTTTCGTACGCAGTTTATCTCGTGAATCGTTGCACCACATTTTAGAAGTTTGGAGGTAACTCCCTTTTTATCTTCTAGACTTAATCCCTTTGCAGGTAGTGAAAGCAAGGAAGATCCACCACCGGAAATAAGACATAATACAGAATCTTTTTCAGTCAATCTGGAGGCAGTTTTAAGGATTGATTCTGTCGCTCTCATTCCTTCCCTGTCAGGTATTGGATGCCCTGCTTCAACAATTTTGATCTGCTGACATTCAACAGCATGCCCGTAACGAGTAATTACCAAGCCTTCCAAATTAGCTGATGTATTTCTCTCAACAGTCTGAGCCATAGCCGCAGAAGCTTTACCTGCACCAAAAACTACAGTTCGTTCTGTAAAATCCAGTTTTGATAGGTATGGAGGTATGCATTCTACTGGCTGTGCCTTGGCAACTGCAATTTCAAATAGGGAATTAAGGAATTTTTGGGGATTCATTTTTCTTCAAACGATCCATTATATAAACTACAGGGTGGATTATTTCCAGATCAATTTGATTGCTTCGTAATCCTGCACGTATTTGATAAATGCATCCAGGATTTCCTGTGACTATTTTTTTGGCTTCTGGAAATATTCTCAATGTCTGGCGTATAGAGTCTATTTTTCTTTCCAACACCGCTTTTGAAAGATCCGGCTGAACAAGATTATAAATACCTCCTGAACCACAGCACCAGTTTGATTCAGTGAGTGGTATTAGTTTTACACCTGGAAGGCTGTTGAGAAGCTTTCTTGGTTTTTCATCTACTTTCTGGGCATGCATAAGGTGACATGGAGCATCGTAAAGCACAGTGTCGTCATCATCCTTGAATGTAAGTTTTTCCAGTAATTGAGAATATCCAGAGAGAAATTCAAGAATATCAATTGTCTGGTTTTCAAAGATACTCCAATTTTTTTGTGCGTCTGCATTTCCTTTGGCAAAAAGGTGATGATATTCTTTCATCTGCGCACCACATCCTGCTGCATTTGTTATTATTGCATCTAGATTTCGAGGCTCGAACGCAGAATGATTTTTTAATGCAAATTCCTGAGCAGTTTTTCTGTCACCGCTATGCACGTGTAAGGCTCCACAGCAAACTTGATTGCCAGGGACAACAACTTCGCAACCGATACTGCGCAGCAGATTCAATGTTGAATCATGAATAGCTTTTTCTGAAACATCCATGATGCAACCAGTAAACATTCCAACTCTAAGATTTTCATGCTGAGTTTGTGAATCAGTTTTTTGACTTACTTGGGCCACTAAAGGAGTTAGAATTTTATCTGCATGTTTTCGTTTGAAGGACTCGCCAGAACAATCGGGGAGTAAATGCTGCTTAAAAACGAAGGATTCAGGAAAAATTCTGCCTATATAAGTTTTTGTGATCAATTTGGGCAGTCCACTGGCAATATATAATTTCAAAAGTTTGCTGGCGGTTATCATAAGGCCTGTTGAACGGAAAAGTCCCTTTAAAAGGAATAAACGAGAAATTTTTTCTTTCAGGCTTTGTGATTTATTTTCCAAAATGATGCCGCGAGTTTTTTCAAGTAATTCTCCAAATGGTACTCCAGAAGGACAAGCAGTTTCGCAGGCACGGCAGTCAAGGCATCGATCCAATGGATCAGTCACCTGTGGTTCTAATTCTAATTCTCCTTCCCACAAACCTCGCATTAAATAGAGACGACCTCGTGGAGAATCTTTTTCATCGGAAAGTTCCCTGTAGGTAGGACAGCTGTCAAGACAAAGTCCGCAATGCACACATTTGAGAATGTTGTCGAATTCCACTTCATTAAAAAGTGATTTTGATTCAATAGCACTATCTTTTGAAAAATCACTATTCATAAATCAAAATCAAGATCGTAATAGGGTGAAAAAAATACATTTGATGGATCCAGATGCTGTTTTAGGCGCTTTGACAATTTATAACCGTTAGCTACGCCAAATTTTCCCAGTGCCTGAAATGTGCCTTCATTTCCTGAACTTACCCAACGAAGTTTGCCATCTGGGTGAGAAAGTGAGGTTTTAATTTTTTCAAGATGCTCTAGATGGTTTTTATCTTGAGAGCTTTTGTGCATAAAATGTATATCACCACCTGCAGGATGCACAACCATTCTGAAGCCTTCTTTATGAAATATTTCAAAAGGGAAACTCAGTATTTCTTCTGTAGGCAAAGTTGCAAAAATATGAAAGCAACTATCATTCAGCCCTGCTGCATCCCGAGTTTCCTTTAAAAACCCTTCAAACCGTCGCTCTCCAGGGTTGAAAGTTTTTGCTGAAAATGATTCGCCATCAGGAAAAATATCCATACATTCACCAAAAACTTCTCTTATTTCTCTTTCAATCCTTTTTCTTTTTGCCAAATTTCCTGAGTATCCAAGTCCCAGTGACCATCTAGAATTATCTGCTGTCACACCTTGTATCCAGTCAATTGGCAGCCGTCGTGCGAGTAGTTCTTTCACCTTGAAAAGCCAATCTTCATTTTGAAAAATACCGAACATACCACAAGGTTCAACCGGATTTGGTAGCACCTTAAAGTTCAGAGCTGTTATGACTCCCAGTCCACCTTGACTTCCAAGCATCATTCTTGTCAGGTCGTAACCAGAAACATTTTTTACTACCTTACCGCCTGCAGTGACAAGTTCTCCTTTACCGTTTATATATTCTATTCCTATAATACAGTCCCTAAGTCCACCCATAAACATACGGTTTGGTCCAAAATCATTGCAGGCTACCACGGAGCCAATGCAGGAATCTGGATACCATGGATTTATAGGAAGCAGCATATTACTCTCTCTCACCATGTTCTGTAAAGTTTTGATGCTCATTCCTGCTTCAACTCCGACTACCATATCATCAGGATCAAAAAAACGAGTTTTGTTAAGGTTTTTAATTGAGAGAATGTCTACTGGAAGATTGTCTGAATATTTTGAGGCAGGGGTCAGTTGACGGGAGCAATTGCCACAGACACGTAATTGTTCCCGAGATTCAATTCGTGAAAATACGAAGCTTTGTATGTCCTTGATGTTTTCTGGATCATATATGCTCATACTGCAATTCCAGATTTTGCAGCTACAATTTTTGTTTTATCTAAAATCGCAGTACTTTTTGGAGGAGTACCTCTTTTTGATTCAGCGCACCGCCCAGGATGAGGAAACAGCTTCCCAGGGTTTAATAGGTTTTCAGGATTGAAAAACTTACGCACATACTGCATGTTTTGAAGTGATTCATTTGAAAAAAGCTCTTTCATCCATTCTGCTTTTTCTAGACCTATTCCATGTTCTCCAGAAAGTGTTCCTCCATGACGGATGCAGCAAGATAAAATTTCTTCACCAATCAAGTGAGACTTTTCAACCTCTTCAGGATTTTCATAATTATAAAGAATAAGTGGATGCAGATTACCATCCCCTGCATGAAAGACATTGGCAACAGTCAAACCGTGTTTTTTGCCAATATTAGAGATTTCATCCAACACATCAGGTAATTTACTTCTGGGTATCACTCCATCCTGAACATAATAGCTTGGTGAAATCAGTCCAATTGCACCAAAAGCTTCTTTGCGAGCACGCCAAATTTTGGCCCGTTCTGATTCATCCTTAGCACGTGTGACTTTATTTGCTCCAGAATCTTTCAATAATTTTTCAACTACCATGGCCTCATCATCCAATCCATCAATTAAACCATCCAGTTCAACAATCAGTAAAGCCTCTGCATCCAAAGGGAATCCAGGTTTAAGTGCTTTTTCAACAGCTGCAATGGTTATTTTGTCAAGCATTTCCATAGCAGCGGGGATTATTCCTAGGCGAATTATCTCTGAGACTGATTCGCATGATTCTCTTACAGAGGAGTAAATACCAAGCAGTGTTACGGATTTTTCTGGATTGGGGGTAAGCCTGCAGATGATTTTTGTGATAATTGCAAAAGTTCCTTCTGAGCCTGTCATTAGCCCAAGTAAATCTGGACCAGGCATTCCCAAATGTTTTCCGCCAAGAGTTACAAGTTCGCCATCAGGCAAAACTATTTCCATGCCAAGCACATGATTTACCGTCACTCCATACTTGAGAGTATGCGGTCCTCCAGAGTTCTCAGCTAAATTACCGCCTATAGTGCACGCTTTTTGGGAGGATGGGTCTGGAGCGTAGTGAAACCCCTCTGAAGTGACATGTTCAGAGATACGTAAATTTATCACTCCTGGGCCAACTGTAATGGTCCTGTTTTCCAAATCAACTTCGTGTACAGTCTTGAAGCGAGCCATCTCAATAATAACACTTTTGTCCTGTGGCACCGCACCACCTGAAAGCCCTGTACCTGCACCTCGGGCAATAAAGCTGATTTTATTTTGATTAAGTAATTTAACAATTAAAGTCAACTCCTCAACAGTTCCCGGGAAAACTACTGCCATCGGTAATGCTGCATAAAGAGTGAGACCATCACAGCGATATGCGTAAAGGGTAACAGGATCATCCTTGACCCAATCTTTCCCAAGAATTTCTTCGCATTTAATGCGAATATTACTTTCGAAGGGCATTTATATTTTTTGTAATAATACTAAGGTTTCAAAAATTAATTTTTTTAAAAAAATACTAGTAAAAATATTATTTTTTAAAAAAATTTCTTATTTTTTTATAATTATGTTTTATTATAACAGAGTACTTAGCTGAAATTAGTCAGTCAAGCGTTAATAATTTAATCATTTAAGGTATTTTTCTTAAATTTACAAAACACTTGAATATTTTTTCAGGAAATCAGAGGATTTTTCCCATGTTTGAACTTGGCTTTTGTATTATCGGCCCCGCATAATTTTAGTTTTATACAAATTAATATTTAGTCTCGATTCTGAAGTTTAATAAAAATGAGTATTTTTGGATATGCACGTTTAAATAATCAGCGTCCGACCCCTAAAAATATGGGTATAAGAAATCAAGTCAAAATTATCCAAAGTTGGAGTGAAGAAAATGGATTTGCAATTAGAAAGATATTCCGTGACACAATCTCCAACAGTGCCAGTTTGGAATTGCCTAATTTAAAGAAACTCATATCTTTGATAGAACAAGGTGAGGTTTCTGTTCTTCTTGTTGCCCGTTTAGATAGGTTAACAAGGATAATTCGTCTACACAAAAAATTATTAGACCTTTTTGAAGAAAAAAATGTAAGGTTTGTTTCAATCACAGAAGGTCTTGATTCAAAATCAAGGTCTGGGAAAAAAGTTTTAGAAGCATTAAGAATTATGGCTCTTTGGGATGCTAAATCAATTCCTGACCGCACAAGAAGTATGATTGCACTAAAAAGGGAGATAGGTGAGTGTGTAGGACATGCACCATTTGGCTATACCTACCAAAAAAAACATCTTGTTCCCTTAGAAAAGGAACTTATAATTGCTTCAATAATTAGAGAAAAACGAGAAGATGAAAATCTCAGTTACCATAAAATAGCGAAACTCTTAAATAGTCAAAGAATGAGGGCTAAAAGGGGTGGACGCTGGTATGCGGAAACAATAAAAGTAATTTGCGAAAATCCGCTTTATGAACGGGATTTAAAAGCAGATACGGAATTGCTGTCGCGATAGGGAGAGTGTGGACTGAATTCTTTTAATCCCTGCCTAATTGATTCTTTTTCTTCTTCCAAAAAGTTAGAGATTGAACTCCGGAACCCCTTATGTTCTAACCAGTGAGCACTATAAGTAAGCTCTGGAAGAAAACCACGCTGAATTTTGTGCTCGCCTTGAGCACCTGCTTCAAACAAGCTTATTCCATTTCGAATTGCAAATTCTATCGGCTGATAGTAACACAATTCAAAATGTAAACTCCTGAAATTGCCTTTACAACCCCAATGACGACCATATAAACGATTACCTTTTTGAAAATTTATTGCACCGGCTACACACTCATTATCAACATATGCAAAAATCAACAAAAGTTTTTTTTGCATGGTTTGATGTATTCTGTAAAAAAAATCTAAAGAAAGATAAGGATGACCCCATTTTTTAGTTGTGGTAGAAATATAAAATTTATACATCTGAGCTATGTGTTCACGAGTTATATCTTTACCCTCAAGAACTGAAATAGATATCATTTGTTCTTTAATTTGCTTACGTTCTCTAATTATCTCTTTACGGCGTTTACCCTTAAGAGTAGATAAGAACTGGTCGAAATCTTGATAATTGTTGTTTTTCCAGTGGAACTGGAAGCTGTGACGGATGAGGAATCCCATTGAATTGAAAACCTTTAGCTCTTCTGCAGAGATGTAAAGAAAATGAAGTGAGGAGCAGTTTCGTCTTCGCATACAACCGAGCGCTTCTTCCAAAAGTTTTTCTCGAACTAGATTGTCATCTTCATCTGGATGGACGAGCAATTTTCTTCCAGTTGCAGGTGTAAAAGGAACTGCCGAAACAAGTTTTGGATAATAATTTAGCCCATTACGCTCATAGGCTTGAGCCCATCCCCAGTCAAAGATATACTCACCATAACCATTGTTTTTTTCGTAAAGGTATAGAGCCCCCTTAAGGATGTCATTTTCCCTCATTGTCAAGTGACAGGGGATCCATCCTGATTCTTCACCTACACAATCTGATTCTTCGAGTGCAGATAGAAAATCATGGTCAGAAAAGGGAAAATCAGAATCAGTAAGTGTAGACCACTGATCTTGAGGTACAGCCCTCATTCCTGATTCAGACTTGAACTTCACAATTCTTATGTTTATGAATAGATTTTGCCAGGTAGAGAATTAAAATGGTAACTCGGCATTTTAGTTTCAGAAAATAGATTCATTTGAGGTCAGGAGAACGTACAAAAATCATCTTGTTATTGCGTACATAACTTACTATCTGAACTGATGTTCGTTTTATGCTCTTAACAGATTTAAAAAAAACTAGCTGAAAAGGAATTCCCTTTTTTTTAATAGCGGCATTTGGAGTTTGTTCCTGATCGGCTATTAATAATGAAGAATTGAGAATTCCCAAATCTTCCGAATGACGTATTGCTTTAATATCCAAAGGACTAAATTTCTCTAATTGTTCATCTGATAATACATTACCGGCATAGGTAAAATGACTTGCGATCATCCTGTCCCCAGAATCAAATGCAAAAGCTTTTAATTGTATTTTTTCCAAATTATCAGAATTTTCTAGATTATTCCTTAGAACTCCTTCCACCACTAATAGTGGGAGTCTGTTGTAACCATTCTCAACTTGTCTAGCCCTAAATTCTCCTTCAAATTCAAGATAGTGTAAATTTTTTGAGGTTAGTCGATGAATAATTGATGAATCAAAAAATTTTAAATATCCCCCAACAAAAGCAATCCCTGAAACTGTAAGAATGCAAAATATGACGAACAAGATTAAATTCTCATGAAATCCTAAGTTTACCTTATTAAGTTCATTTGGTTTTTTTCCCTCAACTTTTAATTTTGCATGATTTTTTTCATTTTTAGGATTTGGCAGGTTAAGGTCTTTAAAAGAGCGATTTTTCTGTTCTTGATTTTTTTTAGTCTTATATATTTTTTGTTGACCTTTTGATTTTAATGATTCATTTTCGGATGAATTATTTATACCTAGTTCTTTAAGTATAGAAGTTGCCGCATCAGCGGCGGTTTTATTTTTATTCTGATTAAAAAAAGATGAGGGATCTTCTTTAGTAATTTTAAGTGCTCCAGTTTCGCCTGAATTCAAGGAAAATTTCTCTGGTTTTCTTGCGATCATTTTTTTATAAATTCTTTCCCCTCTAACATGGGCGGGGGTCATTTAAAAGTGGTTCAGCTCAACTTCTTTTAAACTTTTTAAGAAAGCAATATTTTTTATTGGTTTTTTATTATGATGCTCACATTTTTATCCTGTAAAAGCAAGTTTACAAAGATATATTTTAGCTCAAATTTCTTTAACTGCCTGTAAGAATTCCAAGTAATATGAACTGTGGTTTTTCATATTCCCTATCATTTAATGGGTATGCAACCTCTATTTTAAGTGGGACCTGAAAAAGTGAGGCAGTATCCACTGTCCACTCAATACCAAAACCGGCATTTTGGCGGTGTTTTGCTCTATCATAAGAATTATTTTTTGACCATATTTTGCCTTGGTCATAAAAAATGGTACCTTGTATTTTATAGGCGCTCACGATTCCCCAAAAGGGTGCGGTTACTAATGGGAACTTATAATCAATTCTTGAGGCCAATAGTCGTTCGTCACTCAAAACTGTATGTTGAGGATATCCACGTAATACTGAGGGGCTTCCAAGCTGGAATTTTTTTTGCAAAGGAGTTATGCCTGAGGTAGTACCATGTATGATATCCAGTTGGAACAATTTACGATGTCCTATATGAAATTTCTGACCAAGTGTCCCCTGCCAACGAACATATGAGAAATCACTATCCAATTCAAGCCATGGCTGTTCATTCCAGATGTTCCAGCTTAATTGATAATTTTCACTCGGCCTTAATCCTCCAGTATGTTCCAGCAAAAAAGTGTTTAATTCTCCAGATTCTGAAATTTCGCCTTTTAAGGAAGTGTCGTCTGCTGAAAACAGGGTCTCCCTTGACAAACTGGAGTGAAATTGATACTCCAGTTCGCTTTGGTCATGAGGAGGCTTAAAAGTTGCTCTTATTGCCTCAGATCTCAATCCACCATACTCCCTTGCGCTGAATCCAGCCTCAAGACCATTAATACCTAAATTTTCACGATCAAAATTGAGAATGTATAGCCCACGCCGGTTTTTTGTTCCATATCCTGGTATTGCGTAAAGGCGATAGTCATCAAACCTATATTTAATACCGAGTCCAAATGAATTTCCATCTAATGCATTATTCCCAAAACCAGGAACTAATAGTACGAGATGCTCCCTCTGTTTTTTCCAGTCAGCCCCTAATCGAATACGATAATGAATAAAAGAGTGGTTATTGATACGTGATGATTCCAGCAAAACTTCATCAGGATCAATTGAAATTTTATCTGGGGGACTTTCAGATTTTATTAGAACATAATCTTGTTGTTTAATTCCAGAGAGAATCTTGCGGAATTCTTGTCCATCCTTTGTTATTAAAGCTACAACAACTGGCATTTGGACATTACCTTTTTTGTTTATGACTATTTTAGTTTCATAAGTTCCGTCTGGCAAAATATTAGTATTTGAAGTTTCAAAACCATAATCCAAAGCTTCGTTTGTTTTAAACCATTGTGTGAAAAACCAGTCCAATGAACCGGATCCCGTCTTATTATAAGGGTTTACTTGTGGAAGTGGGGGAGTTCTAAATCTTAAGTCGTTAATTTTTTCCATTGAGTCCTGAAATTCGGCTTGACCGGCTAACTTACCATGATATTGTTTTGTAAAATGCTGAAGTCCTTTTGTAAATCTATTTTTTCCCAAAAGATATTCCAGCATAGAAAGAACCATTGCAGTCTTGTACGTCAATGTCTTTAGAAAAACCTGAGAATTCCTATTTTTACGGAAAGATGATAAAATAGGGTACTTTAATTCCCCTGAAACAGAGTTCGCCATCTCCTCAAAAAAATGGTCACGATAACGGGGATTCAGCCAATCAATAGTATCAAATATTCCTGATTGCGGGCCAAATTTTTCCTGATAAAAGCGCAATCCAAAAAAGGCTGGAAGACCCATGTTTAGCCAAAGCTGTTTGTCATTGTCGTTAAAGATAGATTCGCCAAACCAAAGTTGAGCCAGTCTACGTGTCAAAAATCCTAATGCCTGTCTGTCTAGAAATTCGGACCTTTTATAATTTGGTAGTGGAACTAAAATAAGGTTGTTAAGGATGTCAACCTGTTCATAATCAGCCTCTACAGCTACAATACTTATTGATTCCCAAGGTGATTCTAGTCCATAACGTGACCGCATAAATTCCAAAAACTGTCTGCTCCAATTATGCAACAGGATGGCCCTGCGATCATTTCCAAAAAGGAAAAAAGAGGTAAGTTCTGGTGATTTTTTAGAAGCTACAGAGTGTGAATTTTTTTCGTTGATTCCATTTGATTTATTTTTTTTAAGTTTTTTATGGACTTTGGAAAAGATCAAGGGGAAGTATTTCAAGGGTTTTTTTGTTTCATAAAACGTAAATGCTGTCTCTGGAGGCAAACTTTGATGCCCACTTGAAGTAATTATAGTCCCAGCCTGTACTGCTTCCCATTTTACTTTATAAGTTGCAGGTGAAGGATTTCTCTCCTCTTTAGACCATATCTTTTCTGTTAACGTATTGTGATTGTCCCAGCTTAAAAGCCTCGGATGCCAATTAGCTGTCAATAGCATTCCATTGACTGTTCCTTCCTGAGTATGTTCAGGAAACTTTGTATAAAAGTTTATGAAAACAATAGACTGGCCAGGATAACCTTTTATGTCCCGAAGTTTCTCTGGAAGAGGTATCCTCAATAATCCTTGATCGATTGAATATCCAACCTCCAAATCTGGGTTTGGTTCTAAAGAAAATTGCAGGTCACGTTTTTCATTTGGAGAATGGTTATTTAGTGTCTTTACTGAAACTATGCTCATGCTTCCATGGCTGAACCCTTTTGGTGTTTTTGGATCCTCAAAATTGTCTTGAAAACGACGAAGTGAAAACACAGGTACAATTTTATGTTTTCTTATACCTCTCTCATCCTGAGCAAGGAAACGATTCCCAGGCAATGAAAATAGTAATTCATTCTCTGGATATGCGCTTCTAGTGAAACGGACTTGCATTTTCCCAACAAGAAGTGTCTTATCGTGATCATAAGACACATCAATCGTGTAATGAGGGACTTCAATTTTTACTATAATGCTTGCTTTTGATATTTTTGCATGAAAACAAAACGTCGTTACCAAAAAAAATAGTAGAAGATGTGAAATCCTTGAGATTAAGTCTTTAAGGAAAAAGCCCCCTCCATTTAATTTTGAACCAATTAATCCTAAATATGAATACTCAAAATGGCCTCGATTTTCACAAAAATAATTCAAGGTGAAATTCCTTGTGAAAAAATTATTGAAACAGATTCAGAAATTGCAATTCTTGATATTATGCCCTGTGCAAAAGGACATACACTTGTTATTCCAAAACTTGAAGTAAAGCTTTTGGAAGACGTACCTGAGTCTGAGGCTTTGTCTCTGATGCGTACAATTCAGTATGTTGCTAAAGCAGTAAGCACTGCTTTCGATAGAATAGATTACAATATTATCCTGAATAATGGATCAAATGCAGGTCAAGAAGTTGAGCATGTTCACTTCCACATATTGCCTCGTCCCAAAGGTAGCCTCAGGCCTTTTCATCAACGTTCTAATTATGCTGAAGGGGAGATGCAAGAAGTGGGAGCAAAAATACGAAATTGTCTCTGAAGGCTTATATTTAATTATTTTTTGGAGAACTTAATCACACAATTATAGGTAAAAAAATAGGCAATGATTTGCATTTTTAAAGGTTTAGGCATTTCTTTATTTGGCTTGAGAGACCAGTTAAACCTATTTTTTGAAAAAGTACCGAGACCGGTATGGTATTTGAAGCTTAATTTCCCTACAGCATATCAAAACAACTTATAATTTACTCGTGAAAGATAATAAAGGCTTTCCAAAAGAAAGTGAAGAAAAAAAAATTGGAGGTCAATTATGTGGTTTCGTAGGTTTGATTGGCCGACCTAATGTAGGAAAATCTACATTGTTAAACAAGCTGGTCGGTCAAAAAGTTTCTATAACTACTCATAAGGCACAAACCACTAGAAATCGTATTCTGGGTATCTGGACAGAAAAAAATACTCAAATTATCTTTATCGATACTCCTGGAATACACAGAACTGAAAATCTCCTTAATAGGAAAATAGTAGCATATGCTGAAAATACTTTGGGAGATACGGATTTGAATTTGTGGATTGTTCAACCATGTCTGAAAAATTCTAACCAAAATAACTGCTTTTCTGTTTTACACCCTGAAGAACAGGATATTCTTCAAATGTTGTCCAACAAAAAAAAACGGACACTAGTGGTATTAAACAAAATTGACATCATATCAAAAGCAGATTTGCTTAAGAGTATTGCAAATCTTAACAAGTTGGGTGAATTTCTTGAAATTGTTCCAGTGTCTGCTTTGAAGTCAAATAATCTTGATCAGCTAATTTTAAGCCTAAAAAAATATCTCTCTCCTCACCCTTTTTACTTTGAACACCATCAGGTCACAGATGTTACTGAACGTTTTCTTGCGAGCGAATTTGTAAGGGAAGAGATCTTTCTTAGGTTGAGAAAGGAAATACCATATTCTGTAGCAGTCGTTGTGGAACAATTTGAAGAGAACTCCAAATGCATTAAAATTGCTTGTGTTATTTGTGTTGAGCGAAACTCACAAAAAGGAATTATCATCGGGAAAAAAGGAGAAATGCTTAAAAATATAGGTTCAGGTGCAAGAAAAAAAATACAGAGTCTTCTTGGGAACAAAGTTTTTTTGAAGCTTCATGTGAAAGTACTGAAACGATGGACCCAAAATGAGCTTCATCTCAAATCACTAGGATTTAAATAAATTAATAGTTAAATGAGATCTTTTAAATTACTCTAACTTTCATCTTTAATTTATTATTTAATTAAATGAGCAACTTCATAAAAATAATATTTATAACAGCAATTCTCATATTTGAATTTTTTTTGTTCCAATTTTCAATTGAAATAGGAGCAGTTTCATTAGTTTTGATTTTTGCAACATTTAGCATAGGTTTTGTTATAAATAAAATTACAACTATAGTGGAGCAGCCAAGTCTTGTTCATTCATCGGAAACTTTTCGAGATTCATCAAAGTATGCAGATAATAAAAAGAAATCTGATATAGAAAAAAATTCTGATTCCAATAATTTAATACCTGGAGTAGATTCTTCTATTTTTGAACAATTCAGAAAAAAATTTAATCTGAAACAAACTGAAAAAGATAATGAAGAAAGTATAGTTCCAGCTTTAAACTCATTAAATCCAGACTCTGGCACAAAAGCATATAAAAAATCAGTAATTTCTGGAGAATCTGAAAATTTTGATGAAGAACTAGAAGATGTAGATCAGGTTAAAGTTACTTTAAGTGAAAATGTAAAAATTTTGAAAGAATTGAAGGGTGAAAAAGTTGATGTAAATTCTCATAAAAATTTTACAGAAGAACCAGAAATCTCAGTGAGTGGTAAAGTTGAGATTAAAAAGAAGTTAGGGACTGGTGAGAAGGCACTTGAATTACTTACTAAAAAACATCAGGCATTAAAAAATCAAAATAAGGGAGAATTATGGGATGAAAAGGAAGAAGATGATCTCTTCGCCGATGAACATGTGCAGCTTTCTGGTGGAGAAAATCTTATTGAAGAAGAGAAAAGAGAAATCTTTGATGAAGATATTTTTTCTCAACCAATCCAAAATGAAAGCTATGAAGCCGAGGAAGGTTTGGAGCTTTCCTTAAGGCAAAAAACTCCTCTTTCAGAAAAATCAGATGAAGCTGAAGGACTGCTTAAGTTGGCTACAACAGCCTGTGAGGCTGGTAAAATTGAGGAAGCCAAAGCGGGACTTGAGAGTTATTTTAACCTGCTTCACGAGCTTGGTAAGATACCAACTAAGAATGTCCTTCATCTCGCTGAAAAGCTTGAAATATCTTTTGAAACTTCTAGTGTCCAAGCACCAAGCAATGAAAAAGATGAATTAATAGATATTTCAAAAAATAATTTAGAAAAAGTCTTTCACAAAGATCAAGAAAAGACAGATTATTCAGCTGTGATGGATGGAATTGTAAAAACTTTGGAAAAAAAAGAAGCTTATGATGAGGCATTACCTCTTCTAAAGGACCTTCTCAAATTTAATAGGGAGCGTGTGAATATTTCTGCGATGGACCCCATTTTCGAAAGAATTGAAAAAGCTTACGCTTCAATGAATAATGATAAGGAACTTATTAACACATATAAAGAGCACCTAGCAATAAAGCAGCACCTTGACGATTTGGAAGGCGAGTTACGTCTTCTTAAACTAATAAGTAAACATTATGCAGATTCTGGAGATCAGAAAGCTGCTGCAAGATATAGCACTGAAAGTCAGCGTGTCAGAGATGAATTGAATAAAAATTAACTTAGTTGAAAGCAGACCTTTTATTGATTGCTAATGGAGGCGAGGCATGTGTATTGTTTTAGCTAAAAATAAGTACACCCTTCAGGTGTGTTTGAGCTTAATTTGTGACCGTAGTTTGCCGCTTCAAACTGTAATTCTGCCAGTAATCTACAGCCTCTAGTACGACGTTCTCGAACTACATAGTATTCGCTTATACGAGGAGATGTATCATATTCTAAGTGAGAAAACATATTTATTGCCTTAACAGTATGCTGTTCTGCGAGTTTTAGGTACCTTGGTTGAAGGCCTTTCTGCCAGCTGTCAAAATAATTTAATCCCCATCCAATGTTATTATCTGCCGCAATCAAACGACTCTGGAAAGATTTTTCTGGGAATTTTGATATGCTACTAGAGCAAGATATCAGCAAAAAAATTAATGATAAAAAAAATATATATTTCCATACTGACATGATTATTAATCTAAAATCTTGAATTTGAAATTATTTTTAGGAATTCTGATAGTTTATTATTGTTTCACTATTAAATATACTGGTCTATTATGTATATCGGCCTATCTGTTAAAAATCTTTAATTTTGAAAAAATTTAAGTATTAGTATACTGGAATATTTACCATTTTATAAATGTTTAGAATTATTCATTAAGATATTTTGATATTTTGTTAATTATAGGCAAAATAGAATTGGCCAATAACTTGCAATTTATAGCATAGTATATTCTTTTATTATTTGTGAATTATCTGAGTATGGACCAGAAAAAAATTTGGGCATTTGGAGGAGGTAAAGGAGGTGTAGGCAAGAGTTTTGTTGCTGGTAATCTAGGTATTCTGCTTGCCCAAAATGGTAATACTGTTATCCTCGCGGACTTGGATTTAGGTGGAGCGAATATGCACACTTGGCTTGGAGTAAATAGTCCAACAAAAAGTATTTCTGAGTTTATTGAAAGAGAAGAACAGGATATCAAAAAACTATTGATCCCTACTGATATTTCAGGTTTGCACTTGCTCAGTGGAGCAAAAGATGGGGTAGAGATAGCAAATATGAAGCATACTCAGAAACGTCGCTTCATTACAGCACTGAGGCAGTTGGATGCAGATTATATTGTAATAGATTTAGGTGCAGGTACAGCGTATAATACGATCGATTTTTTCCTGCTAGCTGATTCTCAGGGTTTGATAGTAATACCTGAGCCGACTTCAATAGAAAATGCGTATCGTTTTGTAAAAAATTCATTCTTTAGACAGATCTTTCATAACAGTCAAGGCTTTGAATTAAAAAATGTTGTAAATGAAATAATGCGTAAGGATAACCCACATAATGTTAATACACCCAGGGAACTTATTGATTATTTCAATCAATTAGGAGGCAAAGCTACGGTATTTATTGAAGAACAGATCCAATACTTCAATCCAAAATTGATACTTAACCAGGTGCGTACTGAAAGAGATCAAATGGTTGGTCCGGCCATGAAAAAAGCATGTTTAAAATATTTCAATTTAAACGTAAAATTTATAGGTCAGATAAATTTTGATGATTCTGTAAGAAAGTCTGTCCTTGAACGCCAACCACTAGCAGTCGCATATTCTGATTCTGAACCAATGGTACAGTTGAAGGTGATACTGAATCATTTACTTAAAGATGATAGAGAAAATTTAGGTAATAATACAATTTTATCTCAATTGACACTATGACTAATTTCAATAAAATTTCTGCGAACATTGAAGAAAATTATTATCAAATTCTCGATGTTCCAAACACTGCTTCATTATCTGAGATTCGCCAAGCATATGAAGGAAAACTTGAAGAAGCTCATTTGGAAGCATTCGCTGCATATTCTTTGTTACCCGAAGAAGAATCTGAAGAAAAATTACTTTATTTCAGCCATGCTTATATAACACTGGCTAACCCAATTGCTCGTGCCAAATATGATGATGAATTAAATCAAAACAACATTCCTGCCAAGAAAAAATCTGATTTAGCTGAAAGAAATTTAAAAAAATCAAAAGAATCTACTACAAAAGTTTCTAAGAAAAACAAATCTGAAAAAAAGGACAATGTTGCAAAAAAAGAGGCACAAGTTATCGCAGGACAAACTCTTAAGGAGAGACAGGATTATTATCTGAAACTGTCTGCAAAAAACGAACATAGTGCAGATAGCATCGAGGAATATTACAATACTATTAAAACTGGTGGTAGTAAAATTACTTATAATGGTGCTGTATTGCAGCAAATAAGGAAAATGAAATCTATATCAATAAGTGAACTTGCTCAAATAACATGTATACGAGGCGCATACCTAAAAGCTATAGAGGAAGAAGATTTCAGCAAATTCTCTTCTGAAATATATTTAAAAGGTTATTTGCTTTGTTACGCTGAATCTATGCATTTGCCTACTGAAAAGGTATTAGATGATTATATTAAGGTTTATAAAAATTCTGCGAGGTCTGAAAATGGTTGAAATGTGGTATGGTGGCATTTTACAATTGAAGCCGATTGTATGGGCTGTTGAAGTTAAGGCAGATATTTTTTTTAAAAAAATCAGAGCCGGAAATAAGCCGGGTTCTGTTCTCACTGATGTGAGCCGTGATCATTCATCTGGGATTGCCGTTACCGACAACCTCTAGCGTCCTACCCAACCGCCAGGTGGGCAGCCTGATTGCGGTTCTATTTGGACTTGCAACCGGTGGGGTTTACAATGCCAGTCCTGTCACCAGGACTGCGGTAGGCTTTTACCCTGCCATTTCACCCTTACCTGTGTTTCTTAGGAAACCATCGGCGGTATGTTTTCTGCTGCACTATCCATTGGCTCGCACCATCTGGCTGTTAGCCAGCACCTTGCCCTATG
>PAZT01000040.1 GCA_002716165.1 Deltaproteobacteria bacterium
TCTCTGAAAAAACTGTCCCCGAAGTCAAATGTCGCGTAATCCAGCATCATATTAAAAAACCGAACATGAACAGGTTTGTCAAACCCGTACATTTGTTCGATTTCTTCAACCAATTCCGGAGCCAAACCCTGTGCACCTCTATATTTTGAAGTTTTTTCTGAAACTGCTTTTTTTTGACCTTTTACATCTTCACCTCCGCCGGAGAGACGTTCAGTGGCACTAACAGCTTCCCCCTGCAGTTTGGCAATCATCTGCTCTACAGGACCTCCAGGCGCAATCTGGATTATAACGAAGTTTACTGTCATTATTCCAATTAATGTAGGGATAACGAGCAACAAACGACGGATGATATAAGCAGTCATTATTTTTAAAAAGTATCTTGTTCTAAAAAAGGTAAGTAAATTATTAACAATTCTACTTATTTTTTAACATGATCTTTTCTTTGGTATCATCAACCCACCATGTGAAAAATCCTAAGCTATATTTTGGTGTAATATCTGGTCTGGAAAATTTATTCCAGTATGAAAGACGGTAATAGTTGATATGCCAGTGTGGTACTAAATAGTGACCCCATAATAATGCTCGATCCAGAGCTCTGGTACTGTGAATAAGTTGATTTCGGTTAGGCGCTTCTATTACTAATCGTACTAGTTTATCAATTGCAGGATTACATATACCCATATAATTCCTTGTACCACTAGTTTCAGCTGCTTTGCAACTCCAATAATTATCCTGTTCATTTCCAGGTGAAAGTGATTGTCCGGCTACCATTACAAAGACATCAAAATCGAATGAACGGATACGATTTACATATTGGGAGGTATCAACTACCCTTACACTGGCCTCAATACCCATTCGTTCTAAATTTTTTTTAAAAGGCAATACTATCCTTTCGAAAGCAGGTGAGATAAGCAAAATCTCAAACTTTAATTCTTCACCTGTTTCAGAGTTGACCCGCTTACCATCTTTTACTTTCCATCCAGCCTCTTTTAGTAGTTTAGAAGCGATCAGTAATTGTTTTCGTATGTTCCCAGATCCATCAGTTACTGGTGGTTTAAATTCTTTGGTGAACACTTCATCAGGTAGGTCTTTTCGAAATGGTTCAAGAATCTCTAATTCTTCCTGTGAGGGCAATCCACTTGATGACAGTTCTGAATTCTCAAAAAAGCTGTCTGTTCGTTTGTATTGGCCATAAAATAAATTTTTATTGCTCCACTCAAAATCGAAAGCATAGCCGATTGCTTCACGAACTTTACGGTCTTTAAACATAGACCTACGCAAATTAAAAGCAAAAGCCTGCATACCTCTAGGAAGTTCATGCGGAATTTCCTCCCTGATTGTAAGGTTCTCATCAAAAGTTTTTCCTTTATACATAGAGGCCCACATTTTAGAGTTATTTTCTTCTCGGAAGTCATATTTACCTGCTTTGAATGCTTCTAAAGCTACTGTGGCATCTCTATAGTAATCATAACGGACAATATCAAAGTTATTTCTACCCTTGTTTACAGGGTGGTTTTCGGCCCAATAATCTTTCACACGTTCGTAGGTAATATATTTTCCTGCCTTAAAGTCCTTTATTCGATACGGGCCACTTCCCAGAGGAGGGTCAAGTGTTGATTTTGAAAAATCCTTTCCTTCCCAGTAGTGTTTTGGCAGAACGGGTAGTTGTCCAGTAATCAGAACCAATTCCCTATTTGTCATACCTTGGCGGAAGTTGAATTTTACTCTTCTGTTGCCTAAATCTTTAACTTCAACTATATCACCATAATATGATTTATAAAAAGGTGCTCCCATTTCCATTAGCATATTAAATGTAAAAATAACATCATCTACATTTATCGATTCTCCATCATGAAATCTAGCCTTTGCATTTAAATGATAAATCACCCATGTTCGATCTTCAGGGTATTCAATTTGATCAGCAATCAAACCATATTCTGAAAATGCTTCATCAGAAGATCCAGTTGTTAATGTCTCATATATCATTCCAAGCCCACTTGCAGAAACACCCTTCGCTATAAAAGCGTTGAAACTGTCATAAGAGCCGATCGAGCTGAGAGTAACTTCACCACCTTTTGGAGCTTCTGGATTTACATATTCAAAGTGAGAAAATCCTTCTGAATATTTTGGTTCTCCATTCATAGCAATTGATGAGGATTTAATGGTTTTTGAATCTGCAAAGACTGATATTCGTTCGCTAATATTGAAGCTTAATGTAAGTAATAGTGAGAATATTAGTTGATAATTTTTCATTTTTACCCCGTAAGTAAAATTTTGTTTTTTGATAAAGGCATAAATGGCCATTTAGATAAGAATAAGTTTACTACAATGGTCACCCTTGAAAACTTTTAATTCAAGACCAAAATTAAATACTGTTCATGTTATTATTTAATTCAAAGAACTGTTAAGACTATCATAAAATTGAACATTTCCTTTTAAATGTTTTGGTAAAATGAGTCTAAAAGAGTGAATAAAATTTCTATGATATCCCTTAACTGTTTCCTTAAAATTAACTTTCATTAAGTCTTCTACTTTTTCAATAGAAAAATTTAAGAAATGTGACGTATAAGGAGGTGCAAATCCTTTTACAAGTAACTGGAATTTACCATTTTCCAATTCCTCAAATCTTGTAGTTTCCATTTTCCATTTTACAGGTATAAAAACATTCAATTGTGAAACCTCTTTTTTTATGTCGAAAACTACGTCATGTTCTTTGTAAAAAGGCCTGCGCGTCCAGGTAAATGCGGCCAAAACAGACAAAAATAATATTACTCCAATTGAAATATTTAATTTTTGTTTTTTTTTGAAATTCATAACATGTTTGTTTTCATTTCGGGGTGGTTGGTAGACGAAATAGTAGAGAAACGATAAAGTAAGCCATACTACGCCAAGTGACCACATAGCATCAGTTATATAATGCCCTCCCTGAGCTATACGTGCAATACTCATAAGAATTCCATAAATCAACCCAATAGAAAGAGATAAAACCGCAAATTTGCGATAATGACGCCAAAAAACAATACCACTGGTTAATGTGAAGGCAATCGAACAATGTCCGCATGGGAAAGAACGCCCACGACCGGGAATTCCAGACTGAAGTGCAGGCAAATATTCCCATTTACCACTGAATTGTTTAATCTCTCTGGGGCGAGGTCGACCTGTGTGGTCTTTGAGGACTACATTCACCAGTAATGCTGAAGCGATGATAGGAGTAAGAGCACAAATTAGCAAATATGGGCGCAGAATTGCTTGTTTTTTATTTGAAAGTGAATAAATCCAGATAAAAAATGAAAGGATAGATACAAAGATTCCTGGAATTACACCATATTCATAAAACCATTTCCAAGGGAAGGATTCAGCCAAATACCATTTCTTTTCTACTGTGAAAAATTTTGCAGAAAATTTTAAATCAAAATTATTTGCTTCTCCCCAATATGTTAACCCTATTAAAACAAAGATCAACAAACATATCAATAGAGTACCCCGGACTAAATAAAAACCGGATTGAGAGTGTGAAAGTTTTTGAATTGAAGGCAAGTTAACCTAAATGAAGTTTTTAAACAATAGTATTATTATTCCTTACTATGAAATAGATTAAAGTGTAAATTATGTTATAGCAAGGTTTTCAAGTGATTATTCTTCTAAATATAATTATGTATTTAGTTAAGATATAAAGTTATTTCGTGGGATGAAAAGGTTGTGATAGTAACTATAAAAAAATAAAAATTTCTTTAATTAAAGTTCCTCCTTTTGATTTGAAGTAAAATTGGGTTGTGTTAAAATGCACCTGTTATCATTTTTAACTAGTTTGAATGACAATTTGTTTTACTTGAATCGATGGAAATTGTGAATTATTTATAATTAGGATTGTCTTGCACAAAGGTCTTTATGAAAAAAAGGTCAGTCTCACTTGATGATAAGTACATATTAAAAAAAGGTGTAGCGTTCATGACGGGCGTACAGGCCCTTGTGCGATTGCCTTTGGTACAAAAAGAACTGGATAGACAGTCTGGTCTCAATACAGCAGGTTACATAAGTGGATACCGTGGTTCCCCTTTGGGTGGTTATGATCAACAACTGTCGAAAAATTATAAACTACTTGAGGAAAGCGAGATAAAATTTCAGCCGGGTGTGAATGAGGATTTGGCTGCTACCGCTCTCTGGGGAACACAACAGGCAGAGATACGTGGTGAGGGTAAGTATGATGGTATTTTTGGAATTTGGTATGGCAAGGGTCCCGGGGTTGATCGTTCCGGTGATGTACTAAAACATGCCAATCATGCAGGAACATCTAAATTTGGTGGAGTACTGGCATTGTTGGGGGACGATCATACTGCAGAGTCTTCAACACTTTGTGGTCAAAGTGAGTTTTCAATGATTGACGCCATGATTCCTATACTCAATCCCTCTGATGTTCAGGAGATATATGACTATGGAATTTATGGCTGGGCTCTATCGAGGTATAGTGGATGCTGGGTTGGTTTAAAATGTCTGCACGACACTGTGGAATCAACAGCTTCCATAAATGTTGATATAAATCGTCTAAATATATTATATCCTAAAGATTTCAATTTTCCTGATGATGGTTTAAACATTCGTTTCCCTGACACTCCCAACTCTCAGGATGAAAGAATGCATCATCATAAAATTGAAGCAGTAAGAGCTTTTTCTCGAGTAAATAAATTTGATCGTATAATATGGAATGGCCGTAATGCAAAAATTGGAATTGTTTCGGTTGGTAAGTCATACTCGGATACAATGCTTGCTCTGGATGAACTTGCAATTAGCGAACATGATGCAGATCAAATGGGTTTAAGTCTTTATAAGGTAACAATGCCATGGCCCCTCGAAGATAAAGGAATAATTGAGTTCGCAAAAGGGCTTGATTTGATTATAGTTGTTGAGGAAAAAAGAGCTATTATTGAGTCACAAATTAAAGAAATATTGTATGAAACTTCATCTAATCCCAAAGTGATTGGCAAAACTGATGAAAATGGCAATTCTCTCTTTAGTTCAGTGGGTGCGCTCGATCCTAATATGATTGCCTCTACTATTGGAAAAAGAATTTTAAAGAATCGGCATCACGAATTACTTTCTGATCGTTTGAGGGAAATGGAGTTTAGATTAGATTCCTCTTCTTTACCTAGAGAATCAATTAATCGAATGCCATATTTTTGTTCTGGATGTCCTCATAATTCATCAACTGTTATTCCAGAAGGAAGTATTGCAATGGCTGGGATTGGCTGCCATTACATGGTTCAGTGGATGGATCGTGGTGATACAATTGGATTTACCCAAATGGGGGGTGAAGGTTCAAACTGGATTGGACAGGCACCTTTTATTAACAGAAAACATGTATTCCAGAATATTGGAGACGGAACCTATTATCATTCTGGCATTTTAGCTATACGCGCGGCGGTTGCTTCTGGAGTAAACATTACCTACAAAATTTTATTGAATGATGCTGTAGCTATGACGGGTGGACAGAGTGTTGATGGAAAAATGACAGTTCAAACTGTTTCTTATCAGATGTTTGCTGAAGGTGTTAAACAAGTAACTGTAGTAAGTGATGCACCTGAAAAATTCAAAAAAAACTCTGAAATTCCTCCCAACGTGATGATATATGATCGCAAGGATTTAGATTATGTTCAGCGTCAAATAAGAGAAATTGAGGGAGTTACAGTACTTATTTATGAGCAGGTTTGTGCTGCGGAAAAAAGGCGAAGACGTAAACGAGGCATTCTGCTTGATCCTCCTCGCAGAATATACATTAACGACCAGGTTTGTGAGGGATGTGGAGATTGTGGTGTAAAATCTAATTGTATCTCAGTTATGCCGCTTGAAACTGAATTTGGAAGAAAAAGAATGATTGATCAGTCTTCATGTAACAAAGATTACAGTTGTGTCAATGGATTATGTCCAAGTTTCGTAAGCGTCATTGGAGGAAAACTGAAGAAAAACGTCTCATTTTACAATGAGAATGATGAATGGGGTGTTCTTCCTGAACCGAAACTTCCAAAAATCAAAGGAACTTATAATGTTGTTTTGAGTGGTGTTGGAGGCACTGGTATTGTTACAATTGGTGCTTTACTTGGAATGGCTGCACATATTGAGAAAAAGGGCGCAGGAATCCTTGATATGACAGGGATTGCTCAGAAAGGTGGTGCCGTACTATCGCATCTTAGAATAGGTGAAGTACAGGAAGATATTCATTCTCCGAGGATTGCTTCACAAGGGGCTAATTTAATTATTGGAAGTGATTTGGTAGTTACTGGTAGTGAGAAGACTTTATCTCTGATCAAACCTGGACATACTAAACTTATTATAAATAGTTATGAACTCATTACAGGTGAATTTACTCAAAAAGCTGACATGCTCTTTCCCAGTCTGAAAATCAAACAGATGATAATGGAAACTGCCGGAAATGAAAATGCAGAGTTTCTTGATGCATCACGCTTTGCAACAGCTTTAATTGGAGACACAATTGCTACAAATATTTTTTTAATTGGTTATGCCTATCAACGAGGATTGATCCCTTTGGAATATACTTCAATTGAACAGGCTATTCATATAAATGGTATCTCTGTTGACTCAAACATAAAGGCCTTCACTTGGGGAAGAAGAACCGCGCATAATGATAAGAGAGTTAGAGAATTAACTGCTTCTCAAACAGATGTGAGTCTAAACGAAGAAACTCTGGACACTCTTGATAAAAAAATACAGTATCGTGCTGATGTATTAAAGGATTATCAGAGCAAAGCATATGCAAAGCGTTATCTACAGATGGTAGAACGAGCACGTACAGTTGAGAATGTCCGCAAACCAGGGCAGTCCTCATTAACTGAGGCTGTTGCCAGGTATTATTTTAAACTTCTTGCATATAAGGATGAATATGAGGTTGCTCGCCTCTATACCAATGGAGATTTTCTCAAAAAAATTAATGATAGATTCGAAGGTAAATTTCATCTAAAACTGCATTTAGCACCCCCTATGTTTGCCAAACGAAATCCGCATACTGGCGAACCAGTAAAATCCTCTTTTGGTTCATGGATGTTCATTTCCATGAAAATACTAGCTAAGTTTAAATTCCTTCGAGGTACTGTGTTTGATCTATTTGGAAAGACAAAAGAAAGGCAAATGGAAAGACAATTAATTCATGATTATGAAAAGACAATTGAGGAAGTGTTGAGAGGATTGTCAGAAAATAATCATTCTATTGCTACTGAAATTGCTAAATTACCAGAGTATATTCGCGGGTTTGATTTGGTTAAATTCAGACATATGGAAAAAACAAAGGTTCGTGAGAGAGAACTGATGGGAAAATTTAGAAAAATTTCAGGATTAAGTTCTTTAACTAGAAAAGTGGAGACAGTTAATTTATGAAGGTTATCTTTGTTCCGTAATAATATAAGAAATATGAAAATTTTAATAAGATAGATTTTTGAAACGATTATTTTCTAAAACCATCATAATAATTTCTTAAATTATCACTTGATCTATGAACTTTTTATTAATATTAGTATTTTAAAAGACTAGTTTTTTTATTCTTTAATTGTTCGATTTTACAAAAGATATTTATCAAAAACATTGAACAAATGACTTAGTTAAAGTTGAATATGAAATCATATAAAAAAACATTTATAAATGAAAATTAATTCAAGAATTTATATTGCTGGTCATCTTGGTCTTGCAGGGTCAGCAATTTACAGAGCTTTAAAAAAAATTGGATACGATAACCTTATTACTCGTCCACACTCAGAATTGGAACTTCTTGACTCGAATGAAGTCAGAAGATTTTTTTCAGAAACAAAACCGGAGTTTGTATTTTTGGCGGCAGCTAAGGTCGGGGGTATTCATGCAAACAGTACTTATCCAGCAAATTTTATTCGCGAAAACTTAATAGTTCAAACTAATGTAATACATGAGGCTTGGCGACATGATGTTAAAAAATTGGTATTTCTTGGTAGTTCTTGCATTTACCCTAAACATTGTCCACAGCCAATGAAAGAAGAATACTTACTTTCAGGTGAACTGGAACCAACTAATGAAGCATATGCATTAGCTAAAATTGCTGGAATAAAAACTTGTCAAAGTTACAATCAACAATATGGAACAAATTTTATTTCAGTTATGCCCACAAACCTTTATGGACCAAATGATAATTTTCATCCAGAAGATTCCCATGTTCTTCCGGCTTTAATACGTAAATTTTATAAGGCAAAGCTTGCAAATGAAGATGTTGTTAACATATGGGGTTCAGGTAATCCTAGAAGAGAGTTTTTACATTCTGATGATCTTGCTGAAGCAATCCTATGTTTGATAGAAAATTATAATGATTCTGAAATAATCAATGTAGGGTGTGGAAAGGATCAAACAATTCGTGAGTTGGCTCAGACATTAAAAGAAGTGTCAGGATTCTCTGGTCGGTTGTTATTTGATAATTCTTATCCAGATGGGACTCCACAAAAAGTACTTGACACATCAAAAATCAGTGCACTTGGTTGGAAGCCCAAGATACCATTGAAAACGGGCTTGGAAATTGTTTATAAGTGGTATTCTTCGAAACAAGATGAGTGAAAAATTGATTTATTTTTTAAATATTTTTATTTAATATAAAACTTTTAGTAAAAGCTATTACCTTCCTAGATTTTTAAGTGAGTAGTATAAATTAGTTTTGTCTTAAAAAATATTTACACTGTTTTGGAAAAACTAATACTGCTGCTTTCTTTAAGGTATCTGTCAAATGGCATGACAATATTTCTTGTAAACAAGGCACCAACAGGTGTTAATGTAATTTTTTTTGAATCAAGTTGCACTAAACCTTCCTCTGCAAACTTTTCAAGATCAAGCCAAGCATTATTAAAATGATCCCTGAAACTAATTTTATACCTATTTTCAAAATCAGGAATAGATATTTCTCCATGGCACATCAGAGTCTCAATAACTTCTCTTCGTAGTTGATCTTCTTTATCTAGTTTTATTCTTCTGTGTGGATTAAGAGTTTTGTTATAAGCTTCATTTATGTATTGATGAAGATCTTTGTCGTTTTGCCAGTAACTGCCTCCAAAATCTGAAATAGCCGATACTCCCACTCCAATTTGAGCCATGTTATGAAGAGTAGTATAGCCCATGAAATTTCTGTGAAGTGTTCTTTTTTTTAAGGCAAGTGTGAGTTCGTCTTCCGGAAGAGCATAGTGATCCATACCTATCATGACATAACCAAGTTCTGTAAAAAAACGAATAGTTTCCAGATAAATTTTAATTTTCTCTTCAGGAACAGGTAAATCTTTTTCTTTGATGGCTTTTTTATGAGTTTTGAACATACCTGGTAGATAAGCGAAGCTATATATTGCAAGACGATCAGGGCGCATTTCCCCCACTTCATTGAGAGTTTTACAAAAGCCTTGATAGGTCTGAAGTGGAAGACCATAAACCAAATCAAGATTGATAGAAGTATAGCCAATACTCCTAGAATTATTAATAGTATCCCATGATTGCCTTGATGTTTGATTACGGTTGATAGCCATTTGAACATCGCTATTCAAGTCCTGTACACCAAAACTTACTCTCCTGAACCCTAGTTTGTAGAGTGTTTCAAGATGATCTAGATTAGTTACACGGGGATCAGCTTCAAATGCTAGTTCACTGTTCTCCTGCAATTCAAATCTGGAAGTGATTTTATTTATAAATCCTTCTAGTTGTTCGTGATTAAAGAAGGTCGGAGTACCTCCGCCCAGATGAATTTGAGCAAGTTTTTTACGTGACCTCATAATTCTCGCAATTTCTTCAATTTCTTTACAAAGTGCAGACAAATAATCATCCGTAATTTTTCTATTGCTGGTGATAAATTTGTTGCATCCACAAAATGTACATAATTGTCTGCAAAAGGGTAAATGGACATAAAGTGATATTGGTCTATCTTTTATACTTTCCTCTTGGAGGCACTGAATATATTCTTCATGGAAATGTCCTTTATCCCAAATAGGTACGGTAGGATAACTTGTATAGCGTGGTCCTGGCCGGTTATAGCGCTGGATCATTTCAGGAGTAACATCATTTAATTTTGAAATTGACATATTTAATTTGCTGACCTGATTTGTTTGGTTAATTTCAATTTGCAAAATTGACAAAACAATCTAAATAATTATTTTGTAGTTTGTAACACTAATCTAAAATTTTTTATATATATTTAAAATATATAAATATTCTCGCCAAATTTAAATCAAACGTCCATTTACATTAAAATAATTTTATTCTTAAACTGGAATAATAATCCGAATTCAACGGAAACCATCGGATTAAAATAATTAATATTTGAATTGCTTGAAAGGTAAAATTTGAACTGCAAAAAAAAACAAAACTGCAGCAATTACTATTGAAGGTCCTGAAGGTGTGTCAAAATAAAGAGAGGTAAATAATCCTAGTATAACTGAAGATATCCCTATTAATGCTCCTCCTAATGCCATTTGTTCTGGTGTGTTACTGAAACTTCTTGCTGCTGAAACAGGTATAATCAAGAGAGATGTAACTAGCAAGATCCCAATAATTTTCATGGACAAAGCTATTACTGCTGCTATAAGTAACATGAAAAGAAGTTGTACTACTAATACGGAAATTCCTTCAGCCTGAGCAAGTTCACTATCAAACGTAATTGCAAGTAAGGGTCGCCATAGCATAAGTAATATAACCAAAATTAAAATACCACCACCATATATCCAATAAAGATCAATTAGACTAACTGCAAGGATATCTCCAAATAAATATCCCATCAAATCAATTCTTATCCAGGCCATTAGACTAATTATTAGAACACCCATCGCAAGAGAAGCGTGAGAAAGAGTACCTAATACTGCATCATTGGTAAGCATTTTTTGTCTTTGAAAGAAGAATAAAATTAATGCTACTACCAGTGCCACTGCAAAAACACCTATCATGAGGTCTATATTGAGGAAAAAACCGAGAGCAATGCCGAGAAGCGCTGAATGAGCCATAGTGTCCCCTAAATACGACATTCTTCGCCAAACTACAAAACAACCTAGGGGCCCTGCTAGAACAGCAACTCCTAAACCTGCGATGATTGCACGCCAAAAAAAATCGTCTAACAAAGTCATGATTAAAACTTTTAAAATTTACCAGAAAAGTCGTGTTCATGGTCGTGGTGATGATTGTATATGGCCATCGAATTTGTTGTCTTTAGACCAAACATCCTTAAGTATTCTGGGTGCTGAGTTACATCTTTAGGCTTCCCTTCACAACAAATATGTTGATTTAAGCATAAAACTCTGTCTGTAGATGCCATTACCACATGTAAATTATGGGAAACCATTAGTACTCCGCAACCAAGTTTTTTTCGCAGGTTCCCAATTAAGTTATATAATTCCGATTCCCCCATATAATCAACTCCCTGAACAGGTTCATCAAGTACAAGTAACTCAGGATTTCTTAAAAGTGCTCTTGCTAGCATTACTCGTTGGTATTCTCCACCTGAGAGCTGAGAAACTGGTTTATCTTTCAATGCTTTAACTCCTGTTTCATCAAGTGAAGCTTCAATTTGGATTTTGGAAAAATTTCCTGTCAGATTCATTAATCTTCTGACTGAAAGTGGAAGAACGGGGTTATAAACTGCTCTTTGTGGTAGGTATCCAATCCTTAGTTTTTGTTTACGAAATATTTTTCCTGAACTGACTGGAATAAGACCTAATAGCAGGCGAAGTAAAGTTGTTTTACCAGCACCATTAGGCCCTATTACTGTTACAATTTCTTCTTTTGAAATATTGAGAGATATCCCAGATAGAATTTTTTTCTCTCCTATAAGAAAAGATAAGCTTTGAGATTTTATAAGAGTTTGGTTGCTGATTTCAAAGCCAATTTCATCTACATTATTATCAACAGTTGTTAACATTGACTAACTACAAAATTAGAATTACCTTACTTTAAATTACATTTTTAACACAGAGTCATTCTCAAATCAATTAAGTAAAATAATTCTGCAATTTAAATGAAAGTTCGATTTTACTTAGTAATTATTTCACTTCTGCTATTTTTTAGTCAGACGAATGCTGATTCAAATCTGAATGTTGTTGTTTCAATTAAACCTTATCATTCACTTGTTTCAGGTATAATGTATGGTATTGCTAGTCCGAAACTGTTATTAAAAGGTAATTTATCTCCACATAACTATTCACTTAAACCAAGTGACGCTGAAAGATTGCAAAATGCTGATATTATTTTCTGGGGAGGAGAAAATTTAGAGGTTTTCTTGGTAAAGCCTTTAAGTTCATTGACTAAAAAAGCAAAGGTTGTTTCTGTATTTGAAATAAATGGATTAAAGCTGAAATATTTTAGACATTTAAACCATATGGGAAAATATGAAAATCATGAATCATACATTAGTAATATTTCAAATACTCAATATTTGGAACAGCAATCAACAGTAGATCCTCATCTATGGTTAGATCCTGAAAACGCAAAAATAATTACCAATAGAATAGTTAATGTTTTAAGTGAATTTGATCCTGAAAACGATAAAAAATACCAAATAAATGGAGAAAAGATTAATGTAAGATTAAATGAACTAGATAAAGAATTATCAGCAGAAATGAGGGAAATATCTAATCGCACATATTTAGTTTTACATGATGCATATCAATATTATGAAAGTCGTTATAATTTGAAAAATGAAGGCTCAATAACGATTCATTTGGATCACTTTATAGGTGTGAGCAGGTTAAGAAAAGTACAAAATATGATAAAAAAAAATGAAGTATTTTGTATTTTTGCAGAACCTCAGTATTCCCAAAAAATTATAGAGACTTTGATAAAAGGTACTTCTGTGAAAAAAGGGATTCTTGATCCGATAGGTTCAAACCTCTTACCTGGGCCAGAATTATATTTTGATTTAATGAAAAATTTAAGTATTTCACTAAAAGCCTGTCTTAATTGATAAAATAATTTAGGGTTACTATTTTTCGTTATAGCTTTCATATTATTTCTTTATGTATTAAAGAATTTATTGGCATTCAAACGAATTTTGTTTCAAAAATATAATTTTCATAACCCTCTTTATTATAAAATATATCTCGAAAAATATTTAAATACATGACTTTAGAATCAGATAAATCATTGTTTGATCAATATTCCACGCAATTCCTACGAGGTATGTCTGAAAGAATGTGTGATTCATTAAGTAAATCTCAATTGAATGAATTCCTTCAAGAACGGTTTTCATTTTTTAGGGAGGCTATTCGGAGAAGTGGTATGGTTCGAGTCATAAAACATAAAGTGCCAAAGTTTTTGCTAACTGAAAAAAATCATAGCACCCTTGCTATAATCGAAATTGTATCTCCTGATGCCCCTTTTATTGTAGTCACAGTTGAAGCGTTGATGAGACAATTAAATTTACTAATACTCTGCAAGCTCCATCCTATAATAGGTGTTGAGTTGACAGAAGTTAAGGAGTTAGAAAAAGTATTTTTACCACAACAGGATCTTGAAAAATATGATCATCTTTATTTGGAAGTTGAGACAGAAGCTGAAAATACTACACTTAAACATTTTGAAACCAAGATTGCAGAACACATGCTGGCCATACAACTGATGAGAAATCATCATCAACAAATGTTCACAAATCTGGAATCAATGATTGAATTGATTCAAACTATTAATGTTGTTTCCTCTGAAACAAAAAATGAATGGTCAAAACTCTGCGGTTGGTTGAAAAAAGATAACTATTCTGTAATGGGATATATCAAATTTATTTTAGAAGGTTCAAATTCAATAGAAACTATTAATACAATCGAGGATTCAGGACTAGGAATAATATCTCCAGTATATATAGATAAAATGACAAATAAGCTCTTAAATGTTTTAAGCGCGCACCTCTGGAAACGACGCCATTCAGAATTTCCTTTTTCCCTTGATAGGATTCTTTTTGAAAGCCCAGTATTAAGATTTGAAAATATGATGATGCTATGTATCAGAATTCCAGATGAAAAACTTGGTATGGTGGAACATATATTTCTTGGTCTGCTTAGGAGCAGTTCCCTCCATGTAAAAAATATTGAAACACCATTGATTCACCAGAAAATGCAATTTATATTTAAAAAATACAAAATGCTGGTTGACAGTTATGACTACAACGAAGTAGTTAGAATTTTTAGTGCAACTCCTAAAATCGAGCTTTTTCGTTCATCTAGGAAAGAGTTAATGGAGGTATGTGAAAACCTGCTCTCTATCAATAATCCCAACAGCATTCACTGTTTCAGAATAAATACAAGGATTACAAGCGTATTAAAACTCATGATTGTGATGCCAAATTCTATGTTTATCGAAGAAACTATAGTTAAAATATTAACTTTTCTTAAATCACAAATTAACTATAAAAATTATGGCTATTTTGAGGCACGAGGTAGTGAAAAATCTCGTTTGCATATTGAATTTGAACTTAAAGTAGATATAAATGGAAACAATTTTGTACCTAATTTAAATATGCTTCAGTTTGAAAGTGAAATTAGTACTCAAATCAAGCCATGGGAATTACAGTTACTAGAACTTCTGCGCATCAATTATCCTGGTAGTGAAGGAATAAAGTTACATGAACGTTACCTTCCATTAATGCCTTCAGAGTATCGCGCAAGGGTTGATGCTGAAGAAGCTTTGGAAAATATTCAGTATATTGAGAGGCTTTCAGAACAAAATAACATACAATTCAATCTAAAACGTTTCACTGTTCCATCCTTCCTCAAGTCTGTTTCTCAATTATACATTTACAGTAGGGATAAAATTCATTTAATTGAAATCATGCCTGTTCTGCAAAACCTTGGTCTTCATATTATAGATCAACTTACTACAAGAATAGGAAATGATCAAAAAACCATTGGATTTGTACAGTCTTTTCGTGTGGTGCGAAAAGACAGAGTTTTAATTGATGAGGTTAACTCCAAACCTTTTCTTGAAGCAATTGTAAAGAATTATTTTCAGAAAAAAACAGAAAACGACCCCTTAAATGCGCTTGCATTGCTGGCAAATTTAGATTGGCGTGAAATCAATGTGCTTCAACTTTATAGAAATTACTATTTGCAAATTAATGCTCCTTTGACTGCTGAAACGATAAACATGGTTTTGCTGAGACATCCTCAATGTTCACGTATACTGTTTGAAACTTTTCACACAAAATTTTCTCTAGAAACTTCATTGGGTAATCTGGAAAATCGTCTAGAGTTGCTATTACCTGAGAAAAGAAAGGAATTCAATGAGAGTTTGGAAAATGTAAAACATGTAACAGATGATGAAGTTTTACGTAGTATATATGAATTGATTGAATATACTCTGCGTACCAACTTTTTCATCGCCAAGGGGAATGAAGACTCTGGAATTTCAATAAAACTAGATTCAGGTAAAATTGCTCAGATGCCTGATCCTGTACCTTTCAGAGAAATGTATGTTCATGATTTGGGAATGCAGGGCATACATTTACGATTTGGTGCTGTTGCAAGAGGTGGACTTCGTTGGTCTGATAGAGCTGATGATTTCAGAACAGAAATTTTGGGTTTAGTAAAAACACAGCAGACAAAAAATGTCGTAATTGTTCCAGTTGGTTCAAAGGGAGGGTTTGTATTAAAGAATACACCGTTAGACAGAGAAGAAGCTATTTTAGAATCAAAAAAACATTACAGACGTTTCATCACTGCAATGCTTGAAATAACAGATAATATTGATGCGCAAGGAAAAATAAAATCACCAGATAAAGTTATTATCTATGATGATCCAGATCCATACCTAGTTGTTGCTCCAGACAAGGGTACTGCAAATTTTTCAGATATCGCAAATGAAGTTTCAGAAAAATCTGGATTTTGGCTGAGAGATGCTTTTGCTTCAGGAGGATCGATTGGTTATGATCATAGAAAAGAAGGCATAACTGCTAGAGGATGTTGGGAATGCGTAAAATTACATTTCATAGAAATGGGTATAAATATTCAGACTTTGCCAACTAGAGTAATAGGAGTGGGAGATATGAGTGGGGATGTTTTTGGAAATGGAATGTTGCAAAGTAAAACTATTCAATTAAAGGCAGCTTTTAATCATATGCATATATTTCTAGATCCTGAACCTGATCCTGAAATATCGTGGAATGAACGAAAACGACTTTTTGAAATGCAAGGTTCAACATGGAATGATTATTCAGATAATTTAATTAGTACAGGTGGAGGGGTTTATGAACGTAATGCAAAGTCAATTAAACTATCACCTGAAGTGAAAAAATTACTGGGTATTGATGAAGAAAAATTAAAAGGAACTGAAGTAGTACGCAAAATTTTACAAATGGATGTTGATTTATTATGGTTGGGAGGAATTGGGACTTTTATTAAGTCTGATTCAGAAAATGATTTTCATGTTGATGATCAGGCAAACAATGAAGTAAGGATAAATGCATCAGAATGCAGGGTAAAAGTTATTGGTGAAGGTGCAAATTTAGGATTGACTCATTTGGCTCGAATTGAACTTTCCAACAATGGAATTAGACTGAACTCGGACTCTGTTGATAACTCTGCAGGCGTAAATATGTCAGATTATGAAGTAAATCTTAAAATATTACTACAGCAGATGCTCAGAATGGGATATATAAATACAAAGCAGGAACGTGATGCCCTTTTAATCTCATCAACAAATGAAATTTCTGAATTAGTATTGGAAAATAACCGTGGACAGCATCGTCTAATTTCAATGGACAGTATCAGATCAAACTTAAATTTTCGATTGTTCCGCAAATTAATTTCACATCTTGAAGAAATAGGAATGAATAAAAGAATTGAGAAAATTCCATCATGGTCTGAACTGAATCAGCTTGAAAATGCTAATATGCCCTTACCTCGTCCTGTTTTATGTGTCTTGATGGCTTATTCAAAAATGGAGGTTTTTGATGCTCTTAGTTCTACTGAAATTCCACTGGAGGATGAACTTACAAAATACTATTTAGAATATTTTCCAAAGTCAGTACGTCATTATCTTGAAGAAAATATCATAGATCATCCTTTGAAAAAAGAAATCATTTCTACAGTACTTACAAACAGGATTACTAATCATGCTGGATCAACATTCATCTCTAGAATGGCCGATGGCACTGAACATAGTATTCCTGATGTTGTGCGCACGTATCTGGTAATTGAATCCAGTCTTGAGGCAGAAAAAATTCGTGAAAATTTATATTCTCTAAATGCTATTACAGAGAAAGAACGCTATGAAGTATTAATTGAATTGGAAGACGTAATAAAAACGCTGGTAAGAAATTTGCTTATTGGACAGGCATTCATTTCAGGATTTGGAAAAGTTGAGCAATACAAGGTTTTGTTAAAGGAACTGCTAAAGTATCAGTCAATCTCAAAGAATAATGTAGATTCAGATTTAGTCCTTTCAGAAAATGTAAAAACTAAAGAATACAAAAAAAATTGTGAAGAAGAATCTTCATCGCTTTTATTTAATATAAGGGCATCATTAAAGCACTTGAGAATTGCTCCGTATGTCTTGCATCTTTGTTTGACTCAGGATTTGCAAGTCAAAATAGCTTATCAAATTGCAATTAGTATTGAACAGAAGTTTGGATTTGATTGGTTGAGGGAAAAACTTGTATCAATCGAGCCGCAAAATGACTGGGAATTAGAATACCAGGATATTCTGATTAGTACTCTAGATACTGGCAAATTATTGTTGCTGAATGTTTTGCCTACTTCCTCTAAAATAGGTCACAATACTATACCTGATGCTTTATGGTTGATGAAAATACTAAATGAAAACTACTCGTCACAGTTAAGCTCTTATTTTCATGCACTCGAACAATTACGTGCTGGTTCTTTAATCAGTTTGACTTCAATTTCTGTTATTCTAAGCAGACTTGATTTCCTAAAAAAAAACAAATCAGCAAATTTGCCTGATCATGCATCATTAAATTAATTTATAATTATTTTTTATATGATAGCAGTTATACTTGCGGGTGGAACCGGTACGCGCCTTTGGCCATATAGCCGCAATGAGTCACCCAAACAGTTCCTCAATCTTGGATCAAGTCTAGAGTCTCTTTTCCAAGAAACTTCTAAACGTCTTGAATCATTAGTTCCACCAAAAAATATTTATATTGTTGGTTCAAATTCACACAAAGTCCTATTGCGTCAGCAAATTTTAAAAATTTATCCAGATTTTCCGATAGATCAACTATTGTTAGAGCCCTTGAGTAGAAATACTGCTCCAGCAATACTATGGAGCATTCTTAAGATACCTGAAGTCAATAAAAAGGTTCCAGTTGTAGTTTTAGCATCAGATCATTTAATAAAAAATCTTCAAAGATTTGATCATGTCTTAAAAATTGGAGAAATATTGGCTTCTTCAGATTATATTGTCACTTTTGGAATAAAACCAGATCGTCCAGAAACTGGTTATGGATATATAAAATCTGGAAAACCTTTGGATGTTGGTTTTAAAGTTGAAGAGTTTGTTGAGAAACCAGATCAGTCAAAAGCAGAGCAATACTTGGCATCGCAGAGTTACACATGGAATGCCAGTATTTTCATGGCAACAGCTGAAACCTGGCTAAAGGAGTATAGAAAACATGCTCCTGAATTACTTGATTTATTTGAAAAAGAAGCTTTTTCGGGAGGTCTTTCAGATAAAGAAAGAATTAGGAAGATTTATAATTCTATTTCTGCAGATTCTATTGATTACGCCTTACTTGAAAAATCAGATCGTGTAGCTGTTATTCCTGTTGATATGGAATGGACAGATTTAGGAAGTTGGGAGAGTTTACATAAAGTCTCAGAAAAAGATAGTGAAGGGAATCTATTACGTGGAAATGTAATTACCATGGACACAAAAAACTCTTTAATATTTAGTGAAAAAAGACTTGTTGCGAGTATAGGTTTAGAAAATTTAATCATCGTAGACACCAAAGATGCATTGCTTGTATGCAACATGAATAAATCTCAAGAAGTAAAGAAATTGGTTGAGAAACTTAAAAGAGAAGAACGTAATGAATTTTAGAATTACTTTGTTAGAGATTTTTAAAAAAAGTATTAAATTGTCTAGGCACAACATCTATGAAAATTAAAGTCAAGATTTCAACTAGAGAATCTTTTAAAATACTATGGAGAATCGGCCTTTGTATTTTAAAGCGGATTAAAAGTAATTCATTGTGTCATGATTCCTTGATTGTAAATCTCTTCATGTCGGACATTAATAATTTAAATAATTTAGCTGCATTGGAGTTTCACATAGAATATTTTCCAGTTCGAAAGTTAATTTTTGAAGATCTTTTTGATTGAAAACCATAGGTGGTTTGAATTTAATTACATTTTTACCGGGTCCTTCCGTGCTCAGGAGAATCTTAGAGGATTTCATCCTTTCTACAACGTATTCAGCATGTAAAGGGGCAGGTTCTTTTGTGTCCTGATCAAGCACAAATTCAATTCCTAAAAAATAACCTTCTCCACGAACATCTCCAATTAGAGGATATGTTTTTTTTAGCTTCTCTAAGGAATTTTTTAGTAGTCTGCCATTTTCAAAAGAATTTTGCATCAGTCTTTCATTTTCCATTACATTCAGAACAGCCATGCCGACAGCAGATGAGACTTGACTTCCTCCAAATGTATTAAAGTATTCCATTCCATTAGCAAATGTGTCTGCAATTTCTTTTGTAGTAATTACTGCACCAATGGGGTGGCCATTCCCAATTGGTTTGCCTAAGGTTACAATATCCGGAATTACACCCTGAAGTTCGAATCCCCACATATGTTTACCGGTACGTCCAAACCCCACTTGTATTTCATCTGCAATGCATAATCCTCCTGCTTTTCTTACATGTTGATAAGATTTTTTAAGAAAATCCTTCGGAAGAGTTACATGTCCTCCGCATCCAAGAATTGATTCACATATGAAAGCCGCAGGTTTTCTTCCAAGTGCAGAAAGTTTTTCACAAATATCAGAGACCTTATCAGAATAAAGTTTACCTGCTGTTTCAGGGTTCCGATAAATCCCGCGATAAATGTACGGCATTGGAATTTCATGAACCCAATCTGGAGGACCTGTGCCGCCAGGACCGTTATGCTTATATGGACTGATATCAATATTTGCGATAGTATTACCATGATATGCTTCCTCAAGAACAATAACTTCTTTTTGTCCACTGAAAGTAAAGGCAATCCGAAGTGCGAGTTCATTGGCTTCACTTCCTGAACATACTAGGAAACAATTGTTTAGTGGTTCTGGGAAAAAATCACAGAGACGTTCTGCATATTCGATATTTATATTGTTAATGTATCTTGTATTAGTATTTAAAACATAGGACTGATCGCTTAGTGCCTTTGAAACTGAAGGATGTGAATGTCCTACATGTGCGACGTTGTTTAAACAGTCTAGATAAACTTGTCCTTTATAATCGATCAGATACTGGGCATGGCCCTGTAAAATAATAAGAGGATTCTTGTAATTAAGGCTCAGAGATGGTCCAAATATTTGACTGCGTCTTTTAAAGAGTACTTCGTAATTTGTTTCTTTTGCAGAGCATCTATTAGTCAATCCAAGCATAATTTTTGGGTCTGGACAAATACTGGTCCATACTTTTTGTTGTGATGGAAGTGCTACTCCTGGATAATTACCTTTTGAATCAAAAAGGTCTAGAATGATCTGAAAATGCACATGAGTAATCCAACCACCATTTTCATTTGAATCACCTATCTCCGCCAGTTTCATGCCTCCTTTGACGAACTGTCCAATTTTCAAATTTTTCAGACATGATCGACTTAAATGTCCATATAGAGTGTAAAACGAAGGACCATCAGAAGGCTGATGTTTTAATATAACTGTAGGTCCGTAGTCAAGATGATCTCTGTTGTCATTCATTTGATGAACAAATCCATCAAATGGAACATAAATGACTGTTCCTGATTTTGTAAAAATATCAATTCCAAGATGGATTGTTCTTTTTTCATCTCCTTCAAATGAATTATGGCAGAATTGTTCAGAAGAATAAATAGATCGGACCTCAGAATATTTGCCCACCGCATTATGTGCTTTTTTTTCATTGAGCATTAAGTCCAGGAAATTTTGTTGTTCTTTTACCGACATATATTTAAATTTAGCTGCTAAAGGACTGCCTGTGCTAAGATCTAGTACTATTGTGTTTTTGCTTTTAAGTGAAACATTTAGCAGACGATGAAAATTTGTTTCTGAATTTTTTTGCCATTCACAAAATTCATAATTTTTTTTTGAAGGTTCAAAATTACAAGCACTTCTGAAGAGGTGATGTATATAACTAACATTATAATTTTGCAAAAATTTAAGCAGTTTACGCACAGGTTTCTGACTGATTCCCAAATATTCATTTTTGGGATTAATTTGCTGCTGAAAAGCACCTAATGTAATGCTTAGACAAAGGCGTATTAGAATCATTGGAAAAAGAATTTCTACCTCTTTTTCTTTCAACGGATAATTTTTATGAAATCCATTTATTAAATGTACTGCAGCATGGAGAGGTTCAGTTTTATTTAACATAGAGTATGCACATGCAACTGCTGGTTCTGCGGCAATGAAAGAATATGTCATATCTCCAAAATCGATTAATCCAAGTGAAGGTTGTGTATTCAGATTTGGATTTACTAGGATATTATAATCATTGTAATCGTTATGGATCCAACCGCGTCTAAGCTCTTTTTCCAAAGGATTCAGCAATTCAATATATAATTCAAGGGAATGAATTACTAAGCTTCTCATTTCTCTGTCATCGATCCATTTTAAATAATGCTGCAAAGTTTCTTTCGCATTATGCATTTCCCAAAGATGTCTTTGTGATTGTTTCTGAATAGGTATTTCCTGAAGTGCTTTGGTGATTTTTCCACACATAATCCCAATTTCATTTAGAAAATCTTTCGTGTGAGGTCTATAATGAGCCATTGGTATTCCATCTATAAACTTAACTAGGCGTGTCCAGTGTAATTTTTTACTCTTAGAAAGAGTTCTTGAAAGTAAATCACCGTTTGAGTTAGAAATTACAGTTGGTATTCTAAAATGGTCCAATATTTTTGCTGAGCATTCTAGTGCCCGATTTTGAATTTCCAAATAATCTATGCATTCAGATGCATTTGAAATCTTGAATACGTATAAGTTACCAATTTTATCCTGAGCCAAATAATTACGGTCTCTTTCACCGGGTAACTCTTTAACCGTACAGCAAAGATCATATTGTTCTTTTAGAATAGGAATAACTTCATTTACTGAAAATAAAGGAAGTTTTGCATCGGTTAATGATTTTTTTATTTTCGTCACCTTTTCCAAATCAAAATTTTTAGGTATGTTGATTAAAATTTTGGTATAACTAATGAAATTGAAAAATTATGTCTAAAAATTTTAATAAATCCTATTTGGATTAATTAAAAATTGTTAAAATAATGAAGAAATTAATTGCTGTTACATTATTAACGTTTTTTGTGATTTATATTACATCATGTAGTTTAGAAAGCGATGAAATTGTAAATATGCCGGAAATTATCGGATTTCAAGTAAAAAAAATTTATAAAATAAATAATAATTTAATAGCGAATTATGTAGACATATCAGGGAATAGTATTTTTTTTAAATTAAACGAAGGTAGTGAAACATGGAAAAGAATATTGTTCAAAACAAATGTCTCCTTCAGACAATAGATATTTAAAAAAGCAAGATTTAATAAATTGCATTAGAAGTCTTTCCCAAACTGCAATTAAGTTATTCTTACAATACAAAAATTATTTTATAAAACTAATCACTTTAGTTGGTAAACATATTCAATTTTTAAATGTGATTTGTTTTTATAAACCTGAATAAAAATATTTTTTTACTCCCTGTCATAATTTATTTTTGTGAAAGAGTTATTGAATGCTAATAATAAATTTCGTAGGTTAATAGTAGCTGTTGAATATGAAAATATTTATAATAAATGTCTTTTCTATTTTAGGTTACCTTGTTATTGCATTATTTTCCCCTGTTTTATGGTATCAAGGCAAAAGTCTTAAAATTAAAGTCCCAAGATTACCGACACCAAGTGATCGTCCATATGGTTTCTTTCATGGTGTAGGCAAAAGTTTTAAAATACTGGGTTTGGGAGAATCTGCTTTGGCTGGTGTTGGAATAGGTAAACATGCTTTAACTTTAACTGGATTGACTGCAGCTAAATTGAACAAATTACTTGGCTATAATGTAAATTGGGAAATCCTAGCAGAGAGTGGTATTAGTCTTAAAAGACTAAATAAATTAATCATTCATAAATCAGACGAAAAATTTGATCTAGTATTGGTATCAATGGGAGGAAATGATGTTTTCCAGCTAACACCCCCATGGTTATGGAAAAAAAATATTGAAATATGCGTTAGATTATTTTTTAAAAATGAAAAAAAACCACTGATATTATTTTCGCCTGTGCCTCCAGTAGGTAAATTCCCAGCCATTCGAGGGCCTCTGAGGATTGTATTTGGACTATGGGAAAATTTATTACAGGCATGTCTTGCTCAAGCAATCAATTCCATGGATAATGTCCATCTTTTAGATGTGAGATTTCCTGATTGTAAAAAGTACTATCTTGAAGATGGAATTCATCCCTCATCACTAGCATATGGTCCATGGTCAGAAAAACTTGCCATAATGACTGTAGAGCTATTAAAACAGAAAAAAATTGGGAATTGATATTATAATTATTTCTTCAAAGAGGAATAAGTAAATTTAAGTGTATATTCAAAATGATTATTCTTCCTATTTTTAACTTTGTTTTACCATTAATGATTACCTGTCTTGTTCTTGTAGATGATCCACCAAGATGCTCTGAGTGCAGAAAAAAAATGGAAATGAACGTTGCTTATAAAAAAACAAATGATTTTGATAATTTAGTTAGTAAAGATGAAATAAATAAAAATGCATTACTTTATAAATATTTCAAAAAATAACTCATTTCAAATAATTAGAATTAGTTAAGAGAGAAATGAAGTTATATAGCGATATATTTTAATTACTTTTGCAAATTTTAGTGATCGAGCAGATAGATAAAAAATGTAACTGCTGACGTAAGTCAATAGAGGATATGTTGATCTTTTTATTTAAAAAAATGCTTTTGATATATATTAGGTAGCTTTGATAAATGCTGCTTTCAAAGAAAAATTATACTTAGTCATCAAATTAAAGAATTAATTTTTTTTTAAGAGTCTTGCAGTCTATCGTGTTGTGTATCATTTATGATTTTTGATTCTTTCGAATACAGTTTTAATCCAATAGATATTATAGGCAGTAAAACTGTTACAGTTATCCAGAATAATATATAAACAGCAATCATAATTGAAATATCAAAAATGTTATTTGGTTTTTCATTATTTTCAGACATTTATTCTTATGATTAATGAATTATTAAGTTTATTATATTATTATAAAAAGCAATTAGCTGGCCAAAGAATGTATAATTAAAATGATTTGAATAACACAAAAGATTTAAGTATGCATCAGTAAATGATTAAAATCTTCAAAAAAATAATTAGTTTTACCCTTCCAAAATATAACATTAACTTATGCGCCAAATGTGTAAAAAAAATATTTTAAATTTGATTCTTTGATAGGGAGCAGTATTAAAAAACTTATTTAAAAGACTTAAAAAAAATTTAGGCCTTCAAAATAAATAAGAGAATCCCCAGCTATAATATATAAGATTACGATTCACTATTTTCAGGGAATACTTAAGGAGAGTGAGGTAAGGCTAAATTATTTATGATTTCTGCGCCAAGTTGGTAAAAAACTTCTGGACTGATCTTAATTTTTTTTTCTCTTCCTCCACCTCCCAGTATTAACCAGTTGAGTTTCATAATCCTAGAGTCAACATAAAGCTTTATTTCACTAGGTAGCGAGAAAGGAGTTACCCCTCCTACTTCCATGCCAGTAAGTACTTTCATTTCCTCTGGAGATGCAAAGGATGCCTTTAATCCGCCCATTAGTTTACGCAGACACTTATTTACGTCCAGCCTAGTAGTTGCTAGAACCACGCATGCTACAAATAACTTTGGTTCCTTCTTGGATGCCACAATAATTGTGTTACCTGATTTCTCAATGGGATAACCATAGTTTTTGCAAAAAAGGGCAGTTTCAGACAAGGCAGGATCAATTTCGATCACTTCATAAGTCAATCCCAGTTCGGTAACAGTTTTCAAAACAGCTGAAGTTGTTGATGAACAGGATTTAGTCATGATTAAACTAATTTGAGGGTAAATGATATTTTGTCAAAATTAATTTTGACAAGTTTTTTGCAATTTTATAATTGGTACAACAAGCGTTTTAATTAGTACTATTTGACACTTCAAAATATTTGACATCTAATTAAAAAAACATATGCGAGAAATTTTAAACATAGAGACTTTTTTTAGTGTCACCTAAATTTATATGAATGTCTCTTCA
>PAZT01000041.1 GCA_002716165.1 Deltaproteobacteria bacterium
TAAAGATGCAGTTGATCATATCCTTTAAGTTCAGAAACAATTTTGTTTGGCTTATTTACAAACATCAATTTGCTTATGTTAAGACCCTGTTTTCTTAATACCTCAGTTGAGGCTTTCACCCCACAGACTTTGGCAAAACGTAGCAATGTTTTTATTGTTGATGGTCCTGGAATGCCAATGTTTATAGGGTTTTGGATACCATTTTTTCTGATGCTTTTTATCCAGTTATTAGTTTTTTCTGTATCTAAGGTCCATTGTGTTACAATCCTAGTTGGGATTTTGCGTTTTTCAGTCCATTTTAATTTCTCCAAAAGATTATGATCTGAGTCAGGATCGTCTGGATTACCTTCTGGATGTCCTGCAAAGTCAAATGAATTTATACCGTATTCTTCAAACATTTCTGTTTTCAACACATCCATTACCGAAGAAAAATCTCCAACAGGTTTAGAAAAACCACCACCAATCAGCAATATCCTTTCAATTCCAGAATTTTTAAGCCCGGATAGGCAGCTGCGAAGTTCTTTTATTCCAATTAAACTTCTGGCAGATATGTGCGGCACCGCCTTTTTTCCAGATTCTTGAATTTTTTGAGCTGCCAAAATGGTGTCATTGAAGCTTGTTCCGGGAATCATTGTAATGTAAACCTCTTGTATCAAGTCAGGGATGAAGCTTAGATCAGATACATTTTGAGGAAGAATCTCCATTGACCATTTAACTTTTTTCATAATATTTTTTCTTTGCTAAAATTTAGTTATTTAAAAAAATCTTAAAATTGGTTAAAGCATATCCAATTCATAAGGATAAGTGGATAGAAGTTCCAAACCATTCTCAGTAATTATAACTTGTTCTTCTAGTTTAACGCCTTCTCGGCCTCCTTCAGTTCCTATGAAGGACTCCACGCAAAGTGTCATACCAGGTTCAATTAATCCATCGTATCCATAAGATTTAAATTGATCCCAGTGTTTTATATTAGGATATTCATCAGCCAATCCGACTCCATGAATTAGAGTTTTATACCGATGAGAAACAAATTCTTCAGGTATTTTCCAACATTTTTTGGAAACTTCTCTGAAACTCATACCAGCTGATAAAACTGAGATATTATGCTGAATTTGTTCATATGCTTTTGAGTATAGACGGCGTTGCTTATCGTTAGGCTTTCCCCCACAGACCCATGAGCGTGATATATCTGAGCAGTATCCATAAGGTCCTATTAAGTCAGTATCAAAACTAACTAAATCATTCTTTTTAATTTTTCTCATAGAGCATTCTCGAAACCAAGGATTAGTGCGAGGTCCTGATCACAGTAGTCGAGTTTCAATCCATTCTCCTCCTAGTCTAATATTTGTCTCATGTATTTTAGCCCATAAGGCATTTTCTGTGATCCCAGGTTCGAGCTTCTCATGCATAGAATGAACACTTGCTTGGCAGACATCCATTGAGGCCTTCATGAGCACGAGCTCTTCTTTTGACTTTATAGCTCGTGCTGTTTCTGTAATCGATTCACCTTCAACAAGCTTAAGCCCTTTACCACGATGCGCTTCACATCCTAATTGAGAAAGATTATCGATAGCTATTCTTTTACTACCACCACCATGATTTTTTATTAAATCAGCAATTTGTGCGGCAAAAACATTAACAAATTCATTTGTTCTGTTTCCTGATCCAAAAAAATTGAATGTTGGAATTGTTCTATATTCATCAACTGTTGGAATTCCTTCAGCAAGATATGGGTGATTAGCATAATCAAATAGGACTACGGGTCCTTCTAGTAAGATAAAAACACAGCGGGTTTCATAATGAGAACACCAAACCTGCATATTTGTAGCATCCACCGCATATCGAGTGTTGATTTGGTTAAAGAGTAGTAGCCCAGCAATATCATTTTCATCCATTTTTTTGCGAAGTCGCTACAAACGGTACTTTCTAACTTTGTTTAAGTCAACAGGCGCTTTGGAGAATTCCATTGCTCCATGCTGTCTAGCTTCTATATTGTGATTAACTTTCATAATCGAATTTTATATTATGATGTTAAATTTTTATGAATTTAAATAAAAGCAATCAGCACTATATTTTTAAGCTAATATCATCCTTACAATATACCTATTATTTCAAAGTATATTAATTATTTTGTTTCAAGAGATTTAGTTGTATTTTGTAACATTGTTGAAAAAAAGATTTTTTCCTATAGTAATAACATACTTAACTTAATAAGTATTTTTAAAAATAAATCCAAATAAAATTCGTTCAATTAGTTTAATTTACTAATAATTATATAAAAAATGCCAATCATAAATAATTTGAAATAACAAAATTATTTCTCATGATCTCCTGGATGTACACGGTGAATATTGCACATTTTGTCAGCTATCCAGTTTTGATACCTGTGTAGTGGCTCTTCGAATTTAAAACACATTCTTCCACCTGTAAATGCGATGTTACTCAAGCCTTCTTGCACTCGTTCAACAATTACTAAATCTTGAGTGTTGATAATTTCCCAAAATTTAATCAATTTTAAAAACATAGAAGATTGCATTCCGTTTTCTTGAGTTAAAGGAGGTGTAAGTAGGAAATTTCTTTCCCTTGTTTTGTTTGCACGTATTGGATCGGTGATCATACAAAAAGCATGGTTTTGTAATATCGTGATTGTTACATTAGGGAAAATACAAATGTGATATGCCGTCTCCAAATGCTTTTTTTCAATCCCCTTTGTGGCAGGAAGGTTCAGCCAAACTGAATCAACATCTCTTGAAACAGGAGTTGTAAGCATACCAGAATACATTCCCTTACCTTGACAACGGTGATGGTCATTCATTCTTGAAACGTGTGTAAGTTTGGGATGAACAACTGGAAGATGATAATACTCCATAAAATTTTCCTCAATTAATTTATAATTCGAAGCTACATCATAATTCTTTTCCTTATAAATCTGCCATTTTTCTATATAATGTGATTTAAATATTTGAGGTAAATCTCCAAGCCATTCCTCAAATCCAGTATTTACCTTGTATTCTGAAACTCGATCATTACTTTCAATGCTTAAATTTACAAAAAATAAAAATCACCAACTACTCACCGAAACCGGTAAAAGACCGTAATCCTTTTTATCAAATTTATTTAAGTAAATTTTTTTTTCTTAGAAACATATTTTTCTTTTTGAAACATTGGAGTGCCAAGACATTTACCATCTAGACCATATACCCATGCATGATAAGGACAGCGGATACTTTTGATGTTACAACTTTCTTTTAGAAGTTTAGAACCGCGATTCCTACAAACATTATAAAACGCTCTCAGTTTGTCTTCATTACTTCTTATTACAATAATTGAACGGCCGGCAACTTCTGTGACCAGAATGTCTCCTTTTTTGCTGACTTGTTGCAAGCAGCCAACTGCAACCCAACTTTTTGCAAAAATTTTTTCTTTCTCAATAGCAAAGAAATCATCTGATGTATATGCGTCGGGAATAAGAGTTGAAGCTTGGTCAACAGGTAAACGAATTTTATGATAAGTTTCTGGTTGAGTAAACGACTCTGTAGGAAGTCTTTGTGTATTGAAATTAGTCAAGATATTTTCTGCAAACAGTTATTTTTCTAGAATATTGATTTTAATTTAAATTATAAAAAAGATTTTACTTAAACTATATGAATAACAAAAGAAATATGTTCTTATTAACTTAATAAGATTGGCTTATGCATTTAAAAAAAAGAGTAAGGTAAAAATCAAATTATCAAACTATGGCATGATTTGCTTTACTAGCTCGAAAATAGTTATTTTTAATCTGTCGCTTTGCAAGAAGATCTAATTAGGATTCGCAATAAATAAAGGAAAAAAATTAATTTGATGGGTCAATAAATCTGGAAAGTTAATAAATGATTTTTTTCTGATTTAAAAATTATTTTTAGTATATTATTCTGCCCTAATAGAACATACAATAGTTACAGTTCGGGGAGAAAAAATACCTAAAGATAAAATTGTAAATGTACTTTGCAAGATAGTACTGTAAATTCTTAATTCATAAACACGACCCTGAGGACAAACATCATAAACCTCATAATTTTTTTCTCCTATCAGCCCCCAAAACCAGAAATTTTCCTCATTTTTAATTACTGTTTTTGAAGGAAATTCTGAAGGATAATGTAACTGGATTTTACATCCAGAAATTACAAATATAAATGTTAATAAGATAATATAAATACGGATTTGTGTGAAAATCATTTCAATGATATTTAAGTCTGATTATTCAGGATTAATTAATATACTATTCCTTCGTACCTGAAAATGAATAGTCTAATAAAGATTTTCCAGAATAAATAAATTTAGCTGAGAAACATCCTGAATTAAATATTTTAGGAGTAAAGATTCGGTCACCCTCCCATGTATCAAGTTCGGTCAGAGAGCTTTTTGGAATCCATTCCAGCTTACCCTCTGGACAGTTTTCAGATATGGTTCCGGAAAAATGTTTTGAGTAAAATACAAAAACATGCCACTCATCACCAAACGGAGATTCTCCATCATCGGGGAAAGAGATAACACCCCGAAGTTCATGGTCCTTAATTTGCAGACCAGTTTCTTCCAGCATCTCCCTAACAGCGGTTTCAAAAGGAGCTTCGTTTGGCTCAACTTTTCCGCCTGGAGCTAACCATAGTCCCTGATGCTCATCGTTCTTTCTACGGTGAATCATCAGGATTTGTTCTTCACTATTTTCAAGATATACAAGAACTCCTAATTTCACTTTTTAATTTAATATTATAATGTCCCAATCGAAAAATGAATTGAATACTATCTTGAAACGAATCTCGGATGAGCAGGATAAAAAACTGAACATGTTTGAAAAAGACGAAGTTCGTATACTGCCATTCGAACTTGGACATCAAGCGCCTGTTATTCGAGGACGGATGCCGGGATTGGAAGCTGTTTATGACCGTTTCGCTCGCAACTTCGGGCAAACATTTTCTCATCACGTAAGGCGTCATGTTACTATCTCGAGAAGAGCAACCGAGTTAGTCAGTTTCCGCGATTACCTTGAAGCAATTTCAGCACCGGCTTCAATGACTATATTTGGAATGAATCCCCTTCAAGGTCACTCCTTATTTGTATTTGAGCATCATCTAGTACACATCCTGATCGACTTATTATTTGGAGGTAATGGATGGTTTGAAAATCCACCTCCAAAACGAGAATTTACCGGAATTGAAATTAGAATGCTTACTAAAGTTGTATATGGAGCACTTGATGATCTGGGAAAAGCTTGGAAAAGTCTGACTCCATTGGAACCATTTTTTGAGAGAATTGAAATTAATCCAAAATTTACTGTCATTGTCCCACCAGAGGAAGTTGTAGCAAGCACTACATTTGATGTTGAGATAAATCGTGTACCATATACGATGAGCTTCTGTGTACCTTATGCAATGCTTGATCCGGTTAGGTCTCGGATCGAAGCTGGAAAATCAAGTTATGATGATGAGGTAAATTCCATCAATGTAAGTCGTCTTGAGGAAAATCTGCGCAACTCAAAAGTAGGAGTCAGGGTCGCTTTAGGTGAAGCCCGTATGACCCTAAGACATTTCTTGAGTTTGCAATCAGGTGACCGTATACTACTCGATCAGAATCAAGATAAACCGTTAAAAGTCTTAGTTCAGGAAAAGCTTAAATTTCTTGCTACTCAAGGTGCTTACAAGGGGAAGAATGCCGTTCAGATAACTAATCTGATTAATCCTCCTCAGAGATTTAGTGATTTACTTGATCAAGCACCTGAGGAAACTGTTCAGGATTCCTGAACATATCTTTACTTGTTAACACGACTTCTTAAATCCTTACCTGTTCGGAAGACAGGTAACAGTTTTTGATTAACATCAACTGTTTCTCCAGTTTTAGGATTCCTTCCTGTGTAGCCTTTATACTTTTTAAGAATAAAAGAACCAAACCCACGGATCTCAACTTTATCATTTACTTTGAGGGCATATTTTATGCGGTCAAAAAATATGCGTACTGTCTTGTCTGTTAGTTTAGGGCTATACCCTGTACGTTCAGCTAACTCTTCTATTAATTCTGACTTGTTCATGTTTCAATTTATATGAAATTAAAGTTTGGAATAATTTTTAAATAAAAAGCATGTTTTAAAGCACACCATTTATACTAGGAAATCAAACAGGGTTATGTATATTTATTTTAAAAGGAAAAAATTACAAGTGATTCATGAAATTTTTTTAAATTTCTTTAATTTGTAGTTCCAGCCTGTAGTGATCAAAAAGTGTTGATTTTGATAGCATTCCCAGAAACTTGTGACCTTCTACAACTGGTAAAGACCAGGCCTTCGAGGTTTCAAACTTATTTAAGGCTGAATTTATTGGTTCATTCATATGGTGACTGTAAAAAAAAAGTGCCAACTACTGAATGGTTAATTTGCTCTCCTAGAGGAGTTTTTGGATGAGGTATGGCAAAACCTTTGCCAATTCCAGTTGAAGAAATATTTTCTCTTTGTAGCAATTGTTCTGTTAAACCAACTTTAATAGTTTTAGGAAGATCCATTCTTGAAGAAATTTCTTGGAATAATATTTCTATTGATGCAGAGGGGACATTATGAAACACATTCCCCATTTTAAGAGCTTCTATTAGTTGAAACTTTGAGGGTTTAATTACTTTTTTACCAGATTTCTTTGCAAGTAAATTTTGATGAATATGGATATGTTTTGATTCGGCCCATGAAAAAAGAGTGGACTGTTTAAAGTAATATTTACGGCTTCGGACGACACATGGGATATCACCTTGTTTTATCCAGCGATAAATGGTTGCTTCCGGAACATGCAGTAATTGAACTAGATCAGAAACAAGCGACCATTTAGCCATAACCAAGTTAAAATTTCTAAAATATTATATTTTAAACCCTATTTATCTTAACAACATTTTTCAAAATTGTGAATAATTACTAACTGAAATAATTAATATTTGATAAAAAAATAGTTACTCCGTAACTCTTTATTGGCATTATTAAATGCTTTAATTGTCAACATCTGTAAAGTGCTGAAAAACAAATTGCCAAAAAAAATTAAATGCATTAATATTTATAATATTCCTTAAATTCAAGCAAAATTATTTGCATTAAAAAGTCTTCGCATGGCTGGGGATGCGCAATCAAAAATTTCGAACCGTGTCAGATCCTAACGGAAGCAGCACTAAGATTTCAGAGATGTGCCGCATTCCTCAGCCTCTCTTCTTAAAAAAGGATCCCTATAATGTCTTATGTAGTACTTGCTCGTAAACTCCGACCAACATGCTTTGGTGATCTGATTGGACAGGAAACCGCAGCACAAACTTTGAGAAATGCTGTTATTTCTAACAGGGTTGCTCATGCCTTTTTATTTTCGGGATCAAGAGGAGTTGGAAAAACAAGTGCTGCAAGAATATTAACAAAAGCTCTTAATTGCTTGAAGACTGAAAATGGGGATCCGTGTAACACTTGTGAAAACTGCTACGAAATCAGTCAGAATGCTTCACCTGATGTTTATGAAATTGATGCTGCGTCAAACCGTGGGATCGAGAATATTAGGGAACTTCGTGAAAATGTGAATTATGTGCCTTCTAGATGTCGTTATAAAGTATATATTATCGACGAGGCACACATGCTGACAATTGAGTCTTTCAACGCGCTACTGAAAACATTGGAAGAACCTCCTCCTCATGCTAAATTTATATTTGCGACCACAGATCCATCCAAGATACCTCCAACTATTATTTCACGCTGTCAGCGCTATGATTTTTTAAGAATACCAGTTAAAAAAATGACAGATTTCCTTAAGACAGTGGTTAAAAAAGAAAATCTTGAAATATCACTACAGGCTTTGGAAATGATAGCACGTAACTCTGTTGGTGGAATGAGAGATGCCCTTACTTCAATTGATCAAATTCTTAGTTTCTCAAGTAATAGAGCCACAGACCAAAAAGTAGCACAAATTTTAGGAATTTTAGATAGAGAATCGAGGTTTACTTTAATAGAGGCAATTTTAAAAAAAGAAGTGGCAAATGCTCTACAATATTTTCAGAAACTTCATGATCTTGGTTATGATTTCCACGATATATTAGCAGACTTGTTACAAACTGTTAAAACGGTTTCGATTATTCAAACTGTTGGCAAAAATACACCATTGTTCCAAGAACTATTTTACGATGACCTTGAAGCATTGGAGTCATTGGGTAAATTAGTAGGTATAGATGAACTGCAACAGATATTTCATTTATTACTTGATCTTGAAGAACAGATGAAACTAAGTGCGCATGCAAAAATATGTTTTGAAATGGCTATTCTTCAGATTTCATCAGTTGCGCCCTTAATAGGTATACCTGAGATGATAAATGAAATTAAAAATATCCAACTTGGAAAGTCTGATTCAGATTTAAAGATTATGAGGCCAGAAATAAAAAAAAACACAACTGAAGAAAAAGAGTCTGGAATAGAATTATTAAAACAAAAGTCACCATTAGAAATGCCAGTTGAAAAAAAAACTCCAGCGGATTCCTCTAAGATTAAGAATATTTTGCATTCAGAAAAAAAACAGAATCCGGATGAAAAACCTTTTGAAGAATGGTTTATTTTTTCAGAAAAAGTTAAAAAAAATTCTTTAAAACTTGCCAGTATAATCAGGAATGCTGTGCCTCAAAGTATGGATGGTCCAGATCTAAAACTAATCTTTAAAAGTGGTAATTACTCTACAATGCTGACATCAGAAAGTAAAAAAACATTGGAGAAAATTGCTTCAGAAATTTCAGGTCACTCTGTTAAACTGATCTGTGAAAATAGAAATGTTGTAACATCTCGGAGAACAATAGCTGAACATGATCAACTGCTTCTCGAGAAAGAAAAAGAATTTAAACGAAATAAAGCTAAAGAATTTCCAATGGTTAAAGATTTTCTTAAGGTATTTAGGAATAGTAAAATTACAAGTATCGAACTGTCTGAAGTATAAATTATTTATTATCGAATACTTTTTCACAAAAAATTATTTTAATGGGAGTCAGCAATGATTGATATGAATGAAATGATGAAAAAAGCACAAGAGCTTTCTGAAAGTATGAAACAGCAACAGGAAGAACTAGCAAAACAGGAGTTTACCGTTTCAGTTGGTGGTGAAATGGTGAAGATGACTTTTAACGGTAAGCAAGAAGCAAAAAATATCGAAATTGACCCAGAAGTCATTAATGCAGAAGATATTGAAACTCTCCAGGATTTAATTCTTTCTGCAGTAAATGAAGGTTTGAGAAAAAGTCAGCAAAATATGCAGAATTCCCTTGGCCAACAAATAGGGAAAATGACTGGAGGCATGGATTTATCAAGTTTTTTTAATCCTAAATAGCAGCTTTTTATAAACAAAAATGCAAACTTGGCGCCTAATTAATGATATTCCTAGGTCAGGAAGATTTAATATGGCTGCTGATGAGTATTTACTTGATAGATGTCAAGATAAAGATGAACCAGTATTTAGAATATATGATTGGGAATGTCCAACATTGTCCCTTGGTAAGAATGAGAAATTAGATTCACTTATCGATGTGGAGGAATGTCAAAATCTTTCAATTCCCATAGTACGAAGAATGACTGGTGGGAAAGCAGTTTTGCATGGGTTTGATCTGACTTATTCATTAACTGCAGGAGTTCTGGATAGTCAATTGGCGGGAGGCATTATAGATAATTATTACTATTTATCCAGAGGATTTAAAAGTTTCTTTCAGAAATTGGGACTTAATCCTGTGGTAACTAATAAATCACCAAAAAAGAAAAAAACAGAACCCCATATTTGTTTCTCTGAAGTATCTTCATACGAAATTTTAATTGAAGGCAGAAAAATTATTGGGAGTGCTCAACGCGTTAGAATTAATCGTGGAAAAAATACTTTACCAAAGAGATATTTTTTGCAGCATGGATCTATTTTGCTCAAAGATTCTATTCCTTTAATATTAAGAATTTTTCCTTATGCACATGAAGAGGTCTTGCGTCGAGAAATAAACTCACTACATTCCGTTGGGATATATCCAAAATATTCCAGAGAGGATTTAGTCCGCATGCTGACTGAGAGCTTTAGTGATACATTTGAGATAGAGTGGGAAAATCGCATCTGGAATACTAATGAACTAAATTCAATAGCAACCCATGAAAAATCTTTTCAATATTTAGGATTTAAGAATGTGAGGTAGTATAGGCATTACAAAAATAGTTATGATTGAACTTAAAGTAAAATTCAGAGAAAATTTAAATAATTAAAGCCATTTATTCATGATAAGAGCGTCAACATAGCCAATTTTTGGGTGATTAAACGCTTTGGGTATCCTTCCAACAATATCAAATCCTAGCCTACTCCATAAACTGATTGCCTTTTTGTTACTTACTAATACAAGGTTAAACTGCATTGCTTGATAGCCTATTTTTTTTGCAATTAATTGAGAGTGTATGCACATTTTTGTGCCAAGGCCTTTCCCTTCTTCTTTTAAAGCAACCATATAACCACAATTACATACATGATCTCCGCCTCCTCCATAGTTTTGTTTTAGGTAATAAGTCCCTAAAATTTTTTTATTCTCTTCACAGACATACGTTTTTTGCGGATCTTCTAACCAAATTTGACGAGCTTCTTTTTTACTGGTGTTTCTTTGAATTGCGAAGGTTTCTCCGGCTGAGACTATTTGATGAAATATTTCCCAGATTTGGTCAAAATCCTCCTCCAAAGCCTCTCTAATAACTGACATAACAAAATATTCTATGTAATTTGGGGTATAGCTTGCCACAGGATTCCTATGGCTAAAATAATAAGTAAGATAGCCATAACAAGATCAATACGTGCTGCGTTTTGTTGCAGTACTTTTACAATTGTGCCTGATGAAGCAATAAATGCTATTAAACAATACCATGATGCATCTATAACTCCCACTGTAGAGACTAATATAAACTGTTCAACAAAAAGTGCATTTGGTTGAACAAACTGACTGAATAAAGCTAGTAGCCATACGGCAATTTTGGGATTTAGAAAAGCAATCAGGAAGCCTTCAAAAAAACCGTGATGAGTTGATTTATTTGATAATACTTTTTCATTTTGAGCATAGTTATTTTTAACAAAAGAAAAAATCATTTTTCCACCCAAAAAGATTAAGAAAAAAGATCCAGTAATTTGTGCAAAACTAAAAAAATAAGGAATTGTATTAAATATTACTACAAGTCCTGAAACTGCAATGACAGCATAAAAAGTGATACCTAAACCATGACCTATTCCAGACAATACGCCATTTGTCCTGCCTCCTGAAAGGGTATTGCGCAAAATTACTGCCAGACTGGGGCCAGGCGACATCGCCCCAATAATACATATCAAAACTAACTGACTCCATTGAGTTATGTTCACAAAAATATTTTATGAAAATGATTTTTTTATTATCTTTATTAAGGATTTAGTTATGTGCACAGCGATATTTTAATTAAGTAAAATTAGGAACAATCGAATTCTTTTTTTATTTTTACATAAGATTATGAGGATCGACATCAATTTGGATTAATTCATAACGTTTTGTTGTAGGTCTATTTTCAAATACCAGATGAAGCAAATTTAGGAGAGGTCTAACATTTGTTGCTTTTAGCATAAGTTGCCAGCGGAATTTGTTTCTTAATTTTTTTATGGGCGCTTCAAAAGGTCCAATGATTTTAGGAGTATGATTAGATTGTTCACAATTACTTAGATAATTATGGTCAGTTAATTTTTTGTTAGATAAAATAGCTCTTATTTTATCATATATTTCTCTAGCTAACAGTTCAGCTCGATCTTCACTTGGACTGCTGCATAAAATCATGGTAAGTGAGTAATTAGGTGGCATTCTAAGACTATGTCTCTGTTCCAGTTCAATTTCACGAAATTTGATAGAATCGTGATCTTTTGCACAGATTAGGCTGTGATGGCTTGGATTGTGAGTTTGAATTAGTACTTCTCCTGGTTTGTTACCCCTTCCAGCCCTTCCAGCCACTTGAGTTAATAATTGAAATGTCCTTTCACTGGATCTAAAATCGGGGATGTTCAACGATAAATCAGAGAAAATTACTCCAACGAGGGTTACTTCTGGAAAGTCATGACCTTTTGTAACTAGTTGAGTTCCAATAACAATATCAACTTCATGTTTGCTGATTTGTTTGTGCATTCTAGAGAGGCTGTGTTTGCCGTGTAAGGTGTCACGATCCATTCTCAAGATCCTAGCATCAGGAAAAAATATTTTAAGATTCTCTTCAACTTGTTCTGTCCCTGTACCTATAATCAGTGGTTCTTGTTCACTTTCACATTCAGGACAAATAGTGTGTAATGGTCTGGTTAAATCGCATTGATGGCAACGCATTTGATTTTCGTTTTGGTGGTAAACAAGACTAAGGCTGCAGTTTGGACAGGTAATATTAGAGTCACATTTTGGACAGCGTATTAATGGTGCAAATCCTCTACGATTTAAAAATAATATGCTTTGTTCTTTTTTTAATAGTCTTAGTCGCAATGCTTCCACGAGTTCACTTGAAAAATAAGGGCTTCCTTTTTGTCCAGGAACTGTTTTCATATCAAGTAGCCTTACCTTGGGTAAAAGTCCTTGATTGATGCGAGAAGGTAAGTTTAAAAGTTTAAATTTCCCAATATTTACATTATTTGCTGATTCAAGTGACGGAGTCGCCGAGCCTAGTAAAACAGTGGCACCTGAAATAAATCCTCGATAAATAGCAACATCTCGTCCGTTATAGCGGGGACTTTCACTTTGTTTGTAAGATGAATCGTGTTCTTCGTCTACCACAATTAGTCCCAAATTATTCACAGGTGCAAATACTGCACTTCGAGCACCAATAACTATTGATGCTAAACCCTTATTTATCCTCGACCATTCATCAAATCTTTCACCATCATCCATTCCACTATGAAGTACTGCTACCTGATCTCCGAAACGGGAGCGGAATCGATCGACAAGTTGTGGTGTGAGAGAAATTTCAGGTACCAGAATTAGGCATGATTTCCCTTTTTTTAGTGATGCTTTTGCTGCTTGTAGATAGATTTCTGTCTTTCCACTTCCTGTTACACCTTCTAGTAAAAAAGTACGATATGATCCTTTCTTTATTGATTTTGATACTTCATTAAATACGGCATTCTGTTGAGGGTTCAAATTCAAAAATGGTTCAATTTCTGGGGGATTCCCATCTAAAAACCGACGGTAAACACGTTTTTCAAACATTTCAATCAAACCATCTTCATTAAGTTTACTTAGAGCACGTGATGATGATTTTAATCTGTGAAGTATTTCTTTCCGACTAATTTCAGAGTGATTTTTTAAAATGTCAAGTAGCTGTTTTTGTTTGGAGTTTAGATTTGATGTTTTTATATTGGATTTTTCTGAATTCACTAAACGAACCCAGTATTCGATTTTTGCCTTTATTTTTTTATCCACCATGACTTGTTTTTTAATGACATATTTATTATCAAGCCATTGATTCATTATCTTATAGTCTTTTTCATTAGGTTGACATTTAAGCCATTCCTGTTCTGACCAATATTGTTGAGTACGAGCAAGTTGGGATACTTTTTTGCTGAGACTTTCTATGTCTGGGAGTTGCGAAGTTTGAGAGAAAAATGAGTTATTAATTCTCAAAGATAGACCGCCTGGTATTGCAGCATTTAGTACTTCGCCCCAAGCACAAAAATAGTATTCAGATGTCCATCTGGTAAGTTTGAGTATTTCTTCAGAAAATATAGGATTTTCTTCAGCTAGTGATTCAACATATTTTAATTTAGATAATTTGGATTTCTTATTAACGTTAACAATAATTCCACCTTTTTTCTGCCTACCAAAAGGTACTAAGACCTGTAATCCTTCTTCAGGGAGTCGATCAATATTATTGGGCCAATAATAATCAAAGCATTTACGAATTGGCACATTTAAGGCTACTTCAACAATCATTTGTTACTTTGGTGTCGCATTCAAACAAACGAGTTGATTATCTCCAATATTTTCAATTCTATAACTTACCATTGAAGCAGGGAAAAACAAGGAATCTTCTATTTTTAATCTCATCGAATTACCTGTTTGAGAATAGACTTCAGCTTGGCCACTGATTATAATTAAAAGTTGATATCGCCCGTCCAGTTGATTTTCAAAAGATTTATTAGGCTCAATGCGAATTCGGTCAAAATTAAACCTAGGAAAATTAGTAAAACGTTCTACTTTTAGGTAATCTGATTTGTGAATTAAATCTAGTTTTGGAGGATGATAAACTTCTACTTTCATTTTATTTATTGCATTTTCAGTGTCCCAATGATTTTGGGTAATGACTTTTTGAGCAAACATCAAGATCAAGCGTTCGTAGTGAGGGGTTTGAAACTCAACTACTTTTATACCATGACTCAAAGAATGTATCTGAAACACAGGAAAGCTTATAATATCACCAACTTTAACCGGCAAATCTCCTACAAAACCTGATGCTTTATCTCTTAATTTTTTTTCCTGCTTGAGATTTTCCTTAGATATTAGCTCTTTAGAATCATCTATCATTCGACGAGTATTTTCATATTCAAGTACAGCTGATTTAAAATCCTTTAACAGTGTTTCTTTCCAATTATTTCCGTATTTATTTTTATATTCTTTAATTTTATCCGCGTGAAGTCCGGCCTTGACTATTCCTGTTCCAGTTGGCCATGCAGTTTTGTCAATTTCTGTTACTATGTAGACTTCCCATTTTTTTTCATGCAACTCATAGTACAAATCTCCAACAATATTTTCAGCACTTGGATTAAGTGTTTTGAGAAGAATCAAAGAATCTGAATCATGTGCTAGCATTTTCTTTTTAAACACACCGAGTGCATAAGGCAGTTCAGTTTCACCGTATTTATCTATAACATTTACCACACCACGTTTTTCAACTCCTGTATACCATCCTTCATAACCCCAAGGTTTAGGGATTTTAAGCACTTTAAGTTGCAAGGGTTCTCTATAATCAACAATTACAGCTTTTCTGTTTTTCGCAACAGATTCTATCAATGAATTTGGATTATTCTTGAATATATCCAGTATATTTTTAGGATCAATAATATTTTTCCAGACACATCCTCTTTTTTTAAGACTTTTGATTTGAGTAAGATTTAAATCCTTTTGGAGTTCGATTTCAATTAAAAACTGAAACGGGACTGGGTCTTTTTTTACATTCCAATGTTCAGTTCGTTTAGTTTCAACTAGAATCAAGTAGTATTGAAATTCATCTAAGTCATAAAATGAGATTAAATTTTCAGTAATGTAGCAGTTGCTAGGAATATTTTTCTCGGGAAAACGTCTCAGGTTAATATGAGAAAACCAGACTTTTGGAGAGTTTATAAGATCAAGGGCATGAGATGATTTAACACATGATATTAAATTTATTTTGGACAAGATGTTTTTTGCCATGGATCAATCATTAAGAAGTTCAGGAACAATTTTTGGGTTTTTTAATGCTTTGCTAGTTTCAGGTGAGATTGGAGTGATAAGCTTGTTTAGTGTAATTATTTCATTCTCTGGAATTTCATATGGACTTAAAAATTTAATTAAAAATCTATTTTTAAAGACTAAATTTTTAATTTGATTATCTAAAACATAATTTTTAAGTTTTTCTGCAGCTGTATAATTAGGGTTCAGAACTGTAATTTTTTGAAATCCTTCATTAATAAATGCCATTTTAAAAATATTTTCATGGTATCCATAATGAGTACATCCAAGGAATATTATTAAATGGTCTTTAGTCGTTCCATTAAATTTTTTCAAAGAGTTTTTGACCCAGTGCTTAATTTGTTTTCCCACTACAACACCAACTGGATCATTCGAAATTTCATTTGCAAGATTAGGACATGACTGTTCTACGATCTGATTTTCAGATATTCCATTATTGAGAAGTTCTTTGTGGAAAGTTTTATTGTTGATTGTTGTAGGAGTGGCCATGATTATAGCCTTTGCCCCTGGATTTGTTTTAAGCTTTTTAACAAGCAACTGAATCCCAATATTTACTATTCCATTTATTTTAAAAGATTTATCGGCTCGTAGAGCCAAATTGTCTAACAATACTGAAAGAGTTCCGCATGCAACAAAGATATTATCTGGTGAAAGCAGTCGTACACTATTGCTGATTATTTTTTCAAACGTTTTAATCTGTTCTTTCATTCCTGACATTTTATTGTATCCCTTATCGTTTGATGGAACAGCGTTTATGTATGAGATTTTTATATTGAAGGAGATTTGATCAGAATTTTCAGGAACAGAGTAGTTCTTTAGAAGATGAATCAGGTGTGCACAAACTGATAGTCCTCCCAATCCTGAGTCAGTAATTACGATGTGCATGCTATAAAACTACAGCATGTGGGTTGTGTAGTATACAAACCACGTGAATGGATCCTATGATTATGCTAAACTCAAACTATATATTGACTGACTCTAAAATATATTGGAACTTTGTAATATTTGGTTGCTTTAAATATTTTAGCTAGACATGGATAGGAGGGACTTTCTGCTTGAGTTCAATATCTGATAGTATCTATAGGCTAATAATTTTCTATATAATGTATTTAATTAAAGTAATCATACTATTTTAAACGTCTTTGATACTGAGTTGTATTTTTCCTCTTCTATCTACACCTGTTGCCTTTACAGTTACAACATCGCCTTCCTTACAAACATCCGTCACTTTTTCGACTCTTCCTTCAGCCAGATTTGAAATGTGTACAAGTCCTTCTGTACCTGGAAAAACTTCTACAAATGCTCCAAAGTCCATGACTTTTTTAACAGGACCGGTATAGGTTTCTCCGATTTCAATTGTACGGGTGAGATTTTTTACTATTTCCAAGGCATCATCAACAGCATCATGGTTTTTGGACATTATAGATACAATCCCGTCATCATCAATATTAATTTTAACGCCAGTTTGGTCAACTATGCTCTTTATCATTTTTCCTCCGGGTCCAATTACAGTCCCTATTTTATCTTGTGAAATTTTATGAGTAATAAAACGAGGAGCATATGAAGATAGCCCCTTACGTGCTTCTTTCAATGCTTTACCCATTTCATTTAAAATATGCAACCTTCCCTCACGAGCTTGCAACAAAGATTTTTCCACAACCTCGCGGCTAAGTCCCTTTATCTTAATGTCCATTTGCAATGCAGAAATACCATTCTCGGTACCAACTACTTTAAAATCCATATCTCCAAGATGATCTTCATCACCAAGAATATCTGAAAGAATTAAATGATTTTTCCCGTCAGAGATCAGTCCCATTGCAATTCCAGCAGTAGCTTCTTTCAGCGGTACCCCAGCATCCATCAATGCCAATGATCCTGCACAAACAGTAGCCATTGAAGATGATCCATTAGATTCCAGAATTTCTGAAACTAATCTGATTGTATATGGGAATTCTGTTTTTTCAGGTATTAGGGTGCTCAGTCCCCTCTCAGCAAGAGTGCCATGACCAATTTCTCTTCGACCAGGACCTCTAGGAACTCTTGTTTCCCCAACACTAAAACTAGGGAAGTTATAGTGCAACATGAATCTTTTAAATGAAATTCCATCAAGTGTTTCAATCATTTTTTCATCTTCACGTGCTCCTAAAGTCGTTACAGCTAACGCTTGTGTTTCTCCTCGAGTGAACAGAGCAGAACCGTGTGTTCTTGGTAAAACTTTTGTTTCACATGTAATAGGTCTAATTTCTTCAGGTTTGCGTCCGTCTATGCGAATATTTTCATTCAAAAGCCTCGAGCGCATTTCTTCTTTTTTAATATCTGAAAAAATTTTACCAAACTCTTTAACAGTTTCAACCTCAGGGTTATCACCAATGATTTCTAAACTTATTTCATCATGTAGTTTGTCTAAATTTTCATACCGCTCTTGCTTATCTTTTATACTCAAGGCTTTTTTTAACCTATCAGATGCAGCAGCTTCGATTTTATTTTTTAATTCAGTATCTGTTACAGGAGCTTCAACACTACGTTTTTTCTTTCCAACACTCTTCATTAACTCTTCTTGCATGGTTATAATTGGCTGTATCTCTTTATGACCATACCAGAGTGCATCAAGCATAACTGATTCACTGACGTTATTTGCCTCACCTTCAACCATCAGAATTGCATCTTTAGACGCTGCCATAAAAATATTTAGATCACTCTTTTCAAGCATTTCTGGACTAGGATTAATTGTGAAAATATCATCAATGCGACCAACTCTTATTCCTCCAATAGGATCATGAAATGGAATGTCGGAAATTGACAACGCAGCTGATGCGCCATTCATTGCTGCAACATCTGAAGGGTGAATTAGATCATGACTTAGGACTGTTGCCATAACCAATGTTTCAGCAAGATAATACTCTTCAAAAGAAGGTCTTAGAGGTCTATCAATTATTCTGGAAATTAAAGTTTCATGATCTGAAAGTCTAGATTCACGTTTTAAAAATCCTCCTGGGACTCGACCAGAAGCATAAGCTTTTTCTACATAAAATACAGATAGTGGGAAGAAATCTGCACCAGTACCCGATCCTTTTTCAGCTGTAACGGCAACAAGTACAACCGTGTCTCCATGCGTTACTAGTACTGAACCATTTGCCTGCTTAGCCATTCTTCCAGTTTCCAATTTAAAAGTAGCTGTTCCTAATTCTATTTCAACTGATTTCATTATTCTCCTGATATTCCACGTTCATTAATTTCATTATGGTTTATATTGAGCTGCAGTTCATTTTTTAATCAAAAATTCAAAGATTTCAATTTCAAGCTTTATATCTGCAGCTAAATAATACCAAACTTGATAATTAAAAAATCAAGAATAAGTTATAATTCTTGAAAAACATAATCACTTATAGTTTAAAGAGGGAAAGCAAAATGTGTATTAAAAAACACTAAGGTATTGAAAAGTAAAGATGAAGCATCGTCGGAATGATGTAAATTTTTTGAAGGACAAACTAGTCATTTTTTATCTTCAGTGATAACAGATGTGGTTCATTTGATTCTGATTTTTAGCTGTTTGGAAACAGTAGCATGACTCTCGCTATTCCTTTTTTTTAGAAAATTCATAAAATTTCTTCTCTGTCCTACCAGTTTTAAAAGCCCACGCCTTGAACTAAAGTCCTTTGGCTGTCTGCGCAAATGATCAGTCAATGAATTAATTCTTTCGGTTAATAATGCGACTTGTACCTCAGTTGAACCTGTATCGGCGGTATCTTTACCGAATTTTTTTATAATTTCACCTTTTCTTTTTTTTGTAAGCATTTACAAAATTTGCTTTATATGAAAACTTTATTAGGTTTAAAAAAATTGAGATTATTCTCCCATATTATTTGACCTATCGCAACTAAATTTTGGTTAGAGTCTGTAACTTTTGCCGGCAAAATATTATTTCCCCTTTTACTGTTTATGTTTACTTTTTTAATCATTTCCTCATTTGTATATTTCATCGTCGAAATCTGAACGGTACGTCCATGTTTTATTTCAGAAATTATTTTGGAATCACCTGATAAAGTATAAAGGTGATTTAAAATTTCTATTGGACAAATCCACGGTATTTTATTTTCTAATCCTATTTTTTCTAGTTTGTGAAGACTGACAGAATTAGAACTATGGAACCATTTACCGCAGGACAATCTATCCAATGAAGTGAGGTGTGCACCAACTTTCAACAGATTTCCTAAATCATTGGCAAGGGAGCGTATATATGTCCCCTTTGAACAATGAATCCAAATTTGCACATACGGAATATCAACAAGTTCAACTATAAGCTTGTAGAATACAACAGACCTAGATATTTTAGGTAATTCTATGTCTTGCCTTGCTAATTTATAAGAAGGAATCCCCTTAATTTTTGCAGCTGAGAATGCTGGAACTTCTTGTAATTGTTCTCCCTGAAAGGATTTGACTGATTTTATAATTTCATCATAATTTAAGTTATTGGTGTCGCAGATATTTGTTAAAGATCCATCTGCATCAAATGAATCTGTTGATTCACCAAATTTACATATTGCACGGTAGGTTTTATCTGATTCATTAAAAAATGGAATCAGGCGGGTGGCTTTGCCTAAAAATATAGGTAAAACTCCTGTTGCCATTGGGTCTAAGGTCCCGAGATGTCCAACTTTTTTTTCTTTAAATATTCTTTTAATAAAACGAACTACCTCAAACGATGTCCAACCCTTGGGCTTATCAATATTAATTATCCTCAAAAAGTTCTTTAGATTTATCCAAAAATATAAAACGCATTACCATAAAATTTATCATTTTGCATGGTCTTTTGTAAAAACCCCTTTAAGTAATGTTTCAATTTCATCACTATGGTCAAAGCCAGAATCATATTTAAATATCAATTGAGGCGTATTACGTGTTTTTAATAATTGACCCAATTGCCTGCTGAAAAATCCTGAGGCATGGTTTAATGATTTTATTAAATCATCCTGGCCATCAGGCGGAAAAATTGACACAAATACTTTTGCAGATGTCAAATTTCCAGATGCTTCGACTCGGCTTATAGTAACATTACTAAATCGAGGATCATTACTTTCAAAAAGAAGAACCTCTGAAAGACGTCTGTGTAACAAAGAGCTGAGGTTTGTTTTTCCTGCCTTATTCATTTTGTCTTATGATAATTTTGCACTCTCTTCAATTTTTTCATATGCCTCCACAATATCGCCATTTTCAATTTCAGAAAATTCAAGTACCAATCCACATTCATAATTCTGAAGAACTTCCTGAACATCTTCTTTGAAACGTTTTAATGAAACTATAGAACCCTCATATATGTTTTTTTCATTACGAAGCACACGAATCATACAATTTCGATACATCTTGCCATTTGTAACAAGACCACCAACTACCATTCCATTTTTACCGGAAGAAAATACCTCTCGGATTTCTAAATGACCTACAATTTCTTCACGAATTTCAGGCTCAAGCAGTCCTTCCATAGCGGCTTTTATATCATCTAATGCATTATAAATTATATCATATAGCCTTACATCAACTCCCTCATTTGCACGAATTTCTCTGGCTTTTGCATCCATTTGTACATTGAAACCAACAATAATTGCGTCGGATGCTGATGCCAATGTAATATCTGTTTCTGTCACATTACCAACAGCACAAAGCAGGAAAAGCGGTGATATCCGTTCATCACCAATTTGTTCGATTGAAGTCCTCAGTGCTTCAACTGAACCCTGCACGTCCCCTTTTAAAATTAGACGAAGTTCTGTTGATTCGCCTTCCTCTATTTTGTTGAAAAGGTTATCTAGACTTGTTTTCTGCCTTTCGCGAATAGTTTTAGCTCTTAGTTTGTAAGCCTGTTCCTCCGCGATAAGTCGTGCTTTTTTTTCGTCATCAAGAACTACAAACATTTCCCCAACCTCTGGAACATTACTTAACCCTGATATTTCAACTGGTATTGAAGGTCCAGCTTCTTCCATAGTGGTACCACTTTCATTGAACATAGCCCTAATTCTTCCATGAATACTCCCCATAACAAAATAATCACCAATCTTTATTGTGCCTCGGTGGACCAAAACTGTACCAACAGGACCCTGTCCTTTACGTACCCTTGATTCAATGATAGTTCCCCTTGCTGAACCATTTGGAGTAGACTTAAGCTCCAGAATTTCGGCCTGCAAATGTATCATTTCGAGTAGTTCATCAATTCCCACTCCGTTTTTAGCAGAAACATTTACAAAAATATTACTTCCTCCTAAATCTTCAGGTATCAATTCATAGGCTAGTAATTCCTGTTGTATTCTCAAAGGATCTGACTCTGGTCGATCAATTTTATTAATGGCAACTATGATTGGTACATTTGCAGCGCGTGCATGTTGGATAGCTTCAATTGTTTGTGGCTGAACTTTATCGTCTGCAGCAACAACCAGAACAACTATATCAGTAATATTTGCGCCTCGCGCACGCATTGAAGTAAATGCTTCATGTCCCGGAGTATCAAGAAACGTGATGCTATTACCACCTACTTCAAGGTGATATGCTCCGATATGCTGCGTTATTCCTCCTGCTTCTCCCGATGCAATTCGGGTCTCACGAATTTTATCAAGCAAAGAAGTTTTTCCGTGGTCAACATGTCCCATTATTGTCACAATTGGAGCACGGGATTCAAGTTGAGAATCATCCAATTGATCTTCCTTTAAAAGATCAGATAATTCAAAAGTTTCTAAATCAACTGTTATATCAAAATCAGCTGCAATAAGTTCAGCAGTTTCGCCTGATATTGTTTGGTTAATTGTAGCCATAATGCCTAAAGATATAAGTTTTTTCAAGATTTCAGGGACTTTAATCCCAATCAATCCTGCAAGTTCTGCTACACCAACTTGATTCCCAATTCGTATACTTTTTTTTCTGGGATTAAAAACATGCTTGGTCTGTTCAGTTTCAAGAGTTTTTTCTTGGCTTTTTGTACTGAGTTGATTTTTTTGGACAGATTTTTTTTGCCGGCGTGGTCTTCTTTCATGGATATTATAATAGTCCCTTTGTCCCCCTCCACCTCTTCGTCTAATTTCCGCGTCTGGACGCCGGATGAGTTTACTATTTTCAGGGAAATCATCTTCTTCTGCATTCGAATGCTTGAATACGTACTTAGTTTTTTTTGATTTCTTTTCAGCCTTGGAAGGATCGGAATCATCTGCAA